>DATIBJ010000222.1:0-75548 GCA_035457565.1 Pyrinomonadaceae bacterium
GTCACCTGTATCAAACTGATTGAAGAGTAGGTAAAAACCAGCGAGACCTTTGTAGACGTTCTGTGAGGTGAAGTCGACGCGGTGATCGTGATACCAGAGCGTACTCATCGACTCGTTGATGTCTCCCAGTGGCGGGTGACTCGAAGCGAATCCCGCCAGCACGTTCGGATAGTGCTGGTCGTACCACTTGGTATTGCCAACTGGGTCACTGCCAAAAAAATCGCAGGGGAAGCCGTCTGATTCAGACGGTGTATGCCCATTGTGCAGGTGCGTGGAAACCGATTGCAGTCCGAAGCCGCCATTGTCGTTTGGTAAATTGTTGAAGTTACGAACCAGTATCGGTTCCCCGTATCGGGCGACGTAGGTTTGCCCTGGTACGGTGCCGTTAAAGGTCCAAAGTCTTTGTAACGGAAGTTCTGGATGCATACTGAGTAACTGATCTCTCTGATGTACCTCATAGAACTTCACCGGCGGAAGAGTGGTCAAAGCCTGATGGTTCCGTGTGCGCTGTTCACCAGCGGCGGCGTTTGGAGCTACGGTAGGCGCCGGGTTTAGTGCGGCGACACTCTGAGCGATTGGAGGAATGGGCATCGGTTCCACGAACGGAGTAGTTGGTGGACTCACGGGCGTACCATTGCCGCCGGATCCGTCCCACCATCGACGATCACAGTCGCCAAAACTTCCGCCGCCCCCAAACTGAGCGCGAGCGCTCAACCCATTTTTCTGAATTAAATAACCTGCGCTGGTCAAGAGACCCGCCTTTATCAGGTCGCGGCGATTAAGGCGTGCGGCTATTATCTCGCGCCTGTTTCTCGCAGCGTTTCGTATCTCCTTTTCGCGCCTCCTATTCCGTTTTGAAATGTTCGCCATTGTGAGTTCTCCTTCTTGGGGCGTGGCAAGGCTATCCTTGCCTCACCGGATGGTGAGCACGCTGCGCTTTGCAGTTGAGCAACTGATTAAAAGTGATGCAGCAAAGCGCGGGTTACGCTGAGCTGGTCGAATGCGCGGGTTAATGACTCCAGCATTTGCGGCCAGGTAGGGATCGTCAGGAGAAGCAATCGTGGAAAAACAATCACTCTCTCAAGTTCTGGGCTTAAGAGTTTGCTCTAATGTCGGGTCGAGCAAAATAGCAATTGCGAGGTGGGTGCATCTTATTGCCGCCTTCACTCGGTGTCAATCCATTTCCGAAAGAAAGGGCTTGATCGTTTGCTGAACTCTCGCCGTATCCGTCGAAAAGTCTCTCCCCTCGTTTTTCACACTGCATACGATCGGGAAAAAAACGGCGATGAAATATGCGAGGAGGTAAAGCGTGAGAAAGTATCTTAATGGAATGCTTCGTCGCCGCACGTCTCACCGCGAAATGCTTCGATGCCCTCTTTCACAATTATTGGCACCATGATAAGTGCCGCGACACGATCAGCCCACCATCCGAAGAGAGCATTGAGTAATGCGCCGCCACTTCATGAATTACAATTACCGAGCTGCTAACAATTCTTGTTGTAAACTTGCTGTAATCTTCTTTGCGCAATATGCACTAACATGCGTTATGTTCTGCTCAAACGACTGTTTTCCCGCTGAAAATGGTTGTGTATTCTTTGGAAGACGTTGTATGCAGCGGTTGGATTCGGATTCATAACCCCAAGGTCGGCGGTTCGATCCCGCCCCCCGCTACCAAATAATCAAACACTTGGTCGTTCCCTCGATAGCCCGTTCTCTTAGTCGTTCTCTCAATACCCGCGCTGTGGCGCTTGCCATACTTTTGCAAGACTTGATTGGATTTTCGCCGAAATCTCGGTTGGAGTCTGGCAAAGTAGCTCGACTTCGTTCCTATCAATGGTGACGAACGGGCCATGCCTGAAAACAAGAAGAAGCGATTTACGACGAACTGCTTGGGTCAAATTCTATCGAAGTTGTTCCTATCGATTAATGCCCTACATAGAAGTTCATCCCAGCACTTCTGAAGCCGAGAAAGAAGGATATGAAATCATTTCCGCTTTCTTGATCGATTAGAGCCAAAACGGCGCGAATGACATCGTCTGGTACAATCTGATAGGCAGTCCTGCCAAAAGAACTTGAATTTCGGCGTCTGAAACTTCATTGAAGCGCGGCGATTACGCCAGGAAGATTTCGTTTTGGTGAAGTGATTACGCTGCGCAGTCCGTGCCGGATGAACAAAACGAGTTGACTGTAGGACAGACCATCGGCCACTACCAGATCCTGTCACGGCTTGGCACCGGAGGAATGGGTGAAGTGTATCTCGCGCTGGACACAAAACTTGATCGCAAAGTGGCGCTGAAGGTGCTGCCAGCGGATGTCGCGTCACATCAGGACCGGATGCACCGCTTCATTCAGGAGGCAAAGACTGCTTCAGCGTTGAATCATCCGAACATCATCACGATTCACGAGATTGATCAGACGGATTCAATTCACTTCATCGCCACAGAGTACATTGACGGCGCGACCCTCCGACAGCGCATGCGAGAAGCGCCGATGAAGCTCGGTGAAGTGCTCGATGTCGCGATTCAAGTTGCCGGCGCGCTCAGCGCGGCCCACACCGCAGGCATCATTCACCGCGACATCAAGCCTGAAAACATCATGGTTCGCCGCGATGCCATCGTGAAGGTTTTGGACTTCGGACTGGCGAAATTAACGGAGCGACTGCCACCAGATTCGGTTGACGCTGAGGCACCCACGCGGGCTGTCGTCAGGACCGAGCCAGGCGTGGTCATGGGCACGGCCGTCTACATGTCGCCGGAGCAAGCGCGCGGCGTTCGAGTGGATGCGCGCACGGATATCTTCAGTCTCGGTGTTTTGATTTACGAAATGGTCGCGGGACGGCTGCCGTTCGAAGGCTCGAATACAAACGAAATCATAGCTTCGATTCTGAGTGACAAGGACCCTTTACCACTGGCTCACTATGCTCGCCAAGTTCCATCTGAGTTAGAGCGGATTGTTGAAAAGGCGCTGCGCAAAGACCGGGAGCAGCGATACCAGACAGTAAAGGACATGGTGCTTGACTTAAAGAGCTTGAAGCAGCGCCAGCAAGTCGAATCAGAACTCGAGCGCTCCAAGCCGCCGGGTATAAGCGCCGGCCAAGCAGCGGTTACCGGAACTTCATCAACTGCCAGCGGACAGGCCGCACAAACCTCAACTATCACCGAATCGTTTGCAAATAGGATTAAGGCTGAGAGACGAACTCTGACAATCGTTCTACCGGTGCTAATGGTCGCGGCTGCCAGTCTCATTTATCTCTTCTACTTCGCGCGACCGGGCAGGGCCATTGATTCGATAGCCGTCTTGCCCCTTTCGAACACCGCCAATGATCCGAATACAGAATACCTTTCAGACGGAATCACCGAGAGCATCATCAGCAATCTTTCACGACTTCCGCAACTCAAGGTCATGGCCCGCTCGACGGTTTTCCACTTCAAAGGCAAAGAAATTGACCCACGCGACGTAGGACGACAACTCGGAGTGAGCGCGGTAATGTCAGGAAGACTGTTACAGCAGGGTGATCACTTGATCGTCAGAGCCGAACTTGTGAACGTTGCCGATGGTACGCAATTGTGGGGCGCCGAGTATGACCGCAAGCTCTCGGATGTCCTGGCGCTACAGCAGGAAATCTCGCGCGAGATTTCAGAGAACTTGCGGCTGAAGCTGACAGGCGAAGAGAAGAAGCGGTTGGCGGGACGCGATACCAACAACGCCGAAGCCTATCAACTCTATCTTCAGGGTCGCTTCCACTGGAGCAAATTCACCAAAGAGGGAGTAAGGAAAAGTATTGATTACTTTAATCAGGCGCTGGCTAAGGATCCGAATTACGCTCTCGCTTACCATGGGTTATCTGATGCCTACCAAGTAATCGGGCAGATTGGGTTTCGTCCAAACGACGTCCTCCCAAAAGCATTAGTTTACGCAGATAAGGCACTGGCGGCGGATCCGACACTATCCGAAGCCCACTTATCAAGGGGAGCCTGCGAACTGTGGTACGGTTGGAACTGGACGATGGCGGAGCAGGAGTTGAAGCGCGCCATGGAACTCAACACCAACCTTGCCGACCCTCATGACTTGTACGGCCAATTCTTGTCAGGGATGGGCCGCTTTGATGAGGCCATCGCCGAGAGCAAACGCGCCATGGAACTGGATCCTCTTTCACCCCTCCGCAATTCGAATCTGGCGGGGGTTTATTACTGGGCGCGCCAGTACGATCTGGCGATCGAGCAAGGCCGGAAAGGGATGGAGTTAGATACGAACTTTTTCGAGGCGCCGCTGATCATCGGCCAGGCTTATGGGCGACAGGGAAAGTATCCTGAAGCTATCGTCGAGTTGATTAAGACGCGCGACCTCCCGGGCGGCTTCGCGCCGGCCACCTCGGAACTCGGATACGTTTACGCCGTATCTGGTCACCGAATTAAGGCTCAAGAACTCCTCTTGGAGTTGCAGGAGCAGGCCAAGCGAGAATTTATTGACCCTTACTACGTCGCCATCATCCACCTGGGTCTGGGCGAGCAGGAGCAGACCTTCGCGTGGCTCAACAGAGCGCATGAGGAGCGGTCTTACTGGTTGCTCTGGCTTAGGGTCGAGCCGAAATTTGATGGTCTGCGCTCGGACCCGCGGTATCAGGACTTGCTGCGGCGCATGAACTTTCCTTCGTAAGCCGTCGTCAAGGCAGGGACCATGGCGGTTGAGCAAATAAGTTAGGCGCCAGACTTACTGTTCGCGCACCTACAAGATCGTCTCGCAGTTTGGAAGAAGTGGGTGAAGTTTAGTTGGCTGAGGATGAAATCTTATTGGTAACTACGACGCACCTCTCCGTGATGGATAAGCTGATTAGAGATTGATCGTAAGTTGTGGGAACGGGTGTCAAAATCTGCGCGACCTCAGGGCACTTTCATTGCCCATCGCCGGACTAATCGCGGATGCCCTTCGCCGCACACCAACGAAAACACTCTCAAATGTCATCAGTCTCAGCTCCACTGACGAGTCCGTGCCAGGACCACTTCGGGATGTGCAAACCGTCCGGCACATCCTCTGTCGAGTTCTCATAACGAGACATCGTGGTCGTGGTCGCCCACGCGAAGTAGTCGTGCAGCACGCGTCGGAGTCGCTCGTCGGTGGCGAGGCCGACATCTTCCAGCGCCTGATCGAAACAAGCGATCGCCCGCTGGTCCATCTCCTTGTGCGGTCCATTACCGCTGTGAATCCGCACGACAGAGGTCTCATCACCATAGCGATCGGAGTACGTCGTTGGCCCACCGAGTGCCTCCGCCCAGTACGCGGCAAGGCGCTCCGTGTGCTGCGGGTGGAATCCGTGGCTGAACGCGTGGCTCACTACTTCGTCCTCTAGCACCCGCGTGTGCCACGCGCTGGCTAACCTCAACAGCCCGTCGCGACCACCTGCGGCTTCGTAGACCGTCTGCATGGTTCCAGGATTGTATTTCAAGGGTAGGTAAAACGAAATGCGCATTGCGGAAAGTGATGTTCCTGAGAATACTTCACCCATTCCGCCTGCGCTAAGCTTCGAACGGATTCGTAACGGCCCAGATGTGTACCTGCGGCAAGGTCATCGGTGAACACGGAGGAATTCTATACGAGTTATCGCAGCGCCCAAAAATTTAAGTGTTATCATGCGCCTGTTAGGTTGGGTGTGAAGTCATTGGAGGGAGTATGACATTGCGTTTGGCTCTCCTCGTGTTCTGCTCGTTGGCTGTCTTGGCGAGTCAGGTGGTCCAAGGATCTGATGCGCCGGCTGGACCCAACGCCGGGCGTCAGGCGGACTTGGCCGGTATCGAGAAGTTCCACCAGCAGGATATCGCCGCTACTCTGTCGCGAGATCCTGTTGCCCTGACGGATTTGTGGACTGATGACGCGGTGCGCCTCAGATCGGGCCAGCCGCCTGAGCTTGGCAAGAAAGCGATCCAAGAGAGCAACCAACGCTGGGCCGCTTTGCCAGGCATCAAGGTGGTCAGCTACGTTCCAGAAACCAAGGACTTGACGATACTCAAAGGCTGGGCGATCGAGTGGGGCTACATCACTGGTTCGTATGTTGAGGCGCCGGGTGGTGAGGTAAAGCAGATTCGCGGCACGAGGCTGATGGTCCTGAAGAAGATGCCGGACGGCAGCTGGAAATGCTTCCGCGGGATGGGGGGCCCGACGTTCACAGCCGCGCCGGCAGCGAAAGTAGTTCAGACACCGGTCGCGTCGGCTGAAAGCGTCACGGGGGGCAGCGCTGCGGACCGCGCCGGCATCGAGAAGCTCCGCCAACAGGACATCGCCGCGACATTGTCGCTAGATCCCGTTGCCCTCACGGAATTATGGACCGATGACGCCGTGCGTCTCGGCCCAGTCCCGCCAGCAGAAGTCGGCAAGCAAGCTATCCGAGAGAACAACGAACGCAACAAGGCTAACATTTTCAAGGTCCTGAGCTACGTCCCGGAACCCAAGGAAATGACTTTTCTGGATGGTGGCTGGGAAGTCGAGTGGCGTCAGTTCACCGTCTCGTTCGTCACATCGCCGGGTGGCGCGCCGGTGCACGTTCGTGGCACGGTGCTCGGGGTGCACAAGAAGCTGCCGGACGGCACTTGGAAAGGCTTCCGCGGGGCGGGGTTCTACGCGTGAGTGATTTGCAGGACAGTTGAGTTCACAGACACGCTGCGGAACAAGGGGTTGAAGCTCCTGAAGAAGCAGCCACGACGGCATCTGGAAGTGCGCTCGTTTGATGAGCGTGATGAATGATCCAACCGTTCGGCCACGCTTTTATGTCTCGGCCAATGACAGGCGCGAAGGTGTAGCTGTGAAACAGATGCGGCGGAGATGACTGTTCACGTGAATAAGGAATTTCGTCGCAGAGACTCACAACAGTGTCCCGCTGAGAATATTGCGTGGCAGCTCCGATCAGCGCGATAAAGCCAAACACTCGTCTCAGCGACGTCTGCCGGGGCTTACAAAAACGCCTCTCCCACGCTGACCTCCAACAATTGTTCTCGGGGCCACGAAGATCCTTCGGCGAGCCGGAAAAGACCCTTGATTGAATAACGAAAATGGGTGGCTTAATAAGCAGGAAGCGCTGGGGTTAAACCCGCACGGGGATCCCTGATTGACGCCAAATGGAAAGCCGCGGCCGAAGCGAAACCCGAAATCGAAGGGACCAGACACGCCGGTATCAAAAAAACCACCGGTGGGCAAAAAATATTGCCCTCCCTGATAAGCAGGTGCGTTCATTCTCGCAGCCATTTCCGCAAAACGCATAACCTCCAGCTCGTGCCGACGATTCGCCTCTTGCTCGAGCCTTTTCTTTGCGAGGAATTCATCCAGCGCCGCGTCCCGCCGTGCCGCCTCGCGCCGCGCTTCCTCAAGTGAAGGCAGACCAAGTTCCTTTCGACGCTTTTCCCAAGTCGTCTCACTTGTGAGCCGAGCGCTTTGGTAAGGCGCCAGATCTTGGTTGGTTATCGTCCGAGTTGCTTTCTGGGTCGCCGTAGTCGATGGTGGTGTCTGAACTCGATGAGCATCAGTGCGACCCAGAAAGCTTCCCGCAGAATCATTGTTCGCACGCTCGGTCGCGGGAATATCAATTGATTTCAAACGAAACGAAACATTAACGCCTGGAGTTGCCTCGTAAATAACGGCATTCGAAGTGACAATGAAATTATCTGAAATCTCAACCCGTTTTCCCCCGTAGAACACGATGGTATAGGCGCCGGCGATTGTCCAACTGACAAAGATCAACAAGGTCATACTAATGACGCGCTTAAAGATAAACCTTGGTGTGCGCATAATCCCTTCCTTTGCCTGATGATCTGACCTATCAGGATTCTCGAAGCAAGTTTCACGTCGCGAAGGATGGCTTGCAGCTTAGTAGCGTTTCTCAGCTGGTAATTGCGGCAATGCTCAAATCCTTCGCCGTCAATTTTCCGGAATTTTTTTGAAATCTTACAACAACTCAATCAACGCTGCCACCTCCTCCATTAGCGATTAGATTAATTCCAATCAGGGCAGACAGCGACCCAATAACCCCATCTTAAACGGCGCCAAAGTCCTATTCGCAGCCGCAACGCAAGAATATCCAAACAATGCTAAGTAAGATTGCTGCCCAAATACCAAGACTTGTTGATTTTTCATGCGCGCGAGGATTGAGAACGCCTTATCGATTCGAGAAAACTATTCGGGAGAAAAAGAGATATACCTGCTGCGATTCCTTAAAGTGTCCCCCAGAGTTTGTAAGTTTTGGCAGGGCTGCTCGACAAAATCAATGGTGAACGAACGAAAGCCCGAATTTTGTTGCGACTGGGTAGGTATTACCACACGCATTCCTACCAGAATGTTGTGGTAAATCAAGGCGGCACGCAAGCGGGTGGTAACTGACGGGGAATGCTCCGTAACAGTATGCGCACCTCAAGCTCCGAACGGGTCGAGGTGCCATTCCCCCAATTCCTAGCGAAGGAAGTAATACAAAACAAGCCCAGCAAAGACAGCGATAATGACGACTCCAGGCACAAAGCGTCGCCAGACGAAGCGGTCGATCATCGACTCAGCTTCGAGGTTCAAAGCACATCGAGGGCAGCCTCGGTCGATTGGCTGGAGCATATAGCCGCAGTCGCGACATGCTGTATTCATATGTTTTAAGGCTGCGCGCGGCGTCCGGATTTGGTTGCCGTTGACTTTTGCATGGACTAATCTAAGTAGGAATCAACCACACTCCGTTCGAGCGCATATTAAAGCTTGCCGGCGACACTCTGGCAAGGCCGATAGCAAGCCTTCGAAAAGTGTGAGAGCACTATGGTAAAAAGCTCACGGCCCCCGAGTTGATATGAGCGAGGCGCAAGGTACGGCCCCCCACAATTCATCCGATGTCAGTGCCTGGCTAGACCGGCACGGAGATTATCTTTTTAAGTATGCTGTATTTCGTCTCCGCGATGCTTCCGCGGCCGAGGATGCAGTGCAAGAAACATTTCTTGCTGCGCTCAAAGCTTACGAAAACTTTGAGGGTCGCGGTTCTGAGCGCACATGGCTAGTCGGAATCTTAAAGCACAAGGTGATGGATCATTTTAGGCGCATGACGCGGGAAACGCAGTTTGATCAGGATGAAGACGCAGGTCCGGAGCATGCCGAATTCTTTACCAGAACTGACGGCTGGGATAATCATTGGAACAACGATTACGCACCAATTGACTGGCACGCAACCCCTGCTCAGCTTTTGGAGCGCGGGGATTTCTGGCGGGTGTTCGGCGATTGCCTCTCACCTTTACCGCAGCGGACAGCAAGCGCCTTTACGTTGCGAGAAGTAGATGGTCTAACAAGTGAGGAAATCTGCGAAGCTCTGGGTGTCACAGTGAACAATCTGTGGGTGATGCTGCACCGCGCTCGTTTACATTTGCGAAACTGTCTTGAGCGGAACTGGTTTAGAAGAGAGCCAGCAAAACCGCAGAGTTAGAGATGAGCTGGTACGAGAAAACTAAGCACTCCGTGAGATTTTGGTTACTTCGCCGCTTGCCGGCGTGTAAGCAGACTGTCGAAGTCATTTCACAATCAATGGAACGACCTCTTACTCTGCGCGAGCGCGTGCTGCTCAAACTTCACCTGTGGGTATGTATGTGGTGCGTGTGGTACCTGGAACACCTGCAAACAATGCGGGATGCATTGCGCCTTCAGGAAAATGAAAACGACGACGTGGATGTCCCAATCACAACGCGGCTGTCGGACGAAGCTCGCGAAAGAATCAGACGCGGCCTCACACACAATAGTTAAAAGACTACCTGGCATTTCACTTGAGCTCCGCGTCGAGGAGCTCGTGTAAGGTTCGCTGCCTTACGGCGACTACTCTCAAGGGGCGCGGTCCGCTTCAACCTGCCTTTTTGTGTGAGATGTCTCCCGGGCAGGTTGAGGCGGCCGTTCTTGTAATGGAAATGAATTCTTCAAACCACGATCACCACCATGGTCCAAATCGCTTCGCGGTCATACCCACACATGTTCGGCTAAATGCCGACCCTAATTACACAGGTAAGGGCGTAACTCTGGCATTTCTCGACTCCGGCTTTTATCCCCATCCCGATCTACTACTGCCGAAGAAACGTATCGTTGCCCACGAGGATTTGAGTAATGAGAGACCATCTTTGGATCCAAAGCAGCCAGCAGAGCAATGGCAGTGGCATGGCACACAGACGTCAGTAGCCGCAGCAGGCAGCGGACATCTGTGTGATCAAGTCTATAGAGGTCTCGCCTATGAAGCTGACTTGATTCTTGTTAAGGCAAGCGAAAAGGGCGGAATCACGGAAGAAAATATTGCTCGAGGCATTCGATGGATTGTTGATAATCAACAACGCTACAACATCCGAGTCCTAAATATTTCCCTCGGCGGAGACGAAGACGTTCCCTGTTCCAGAAGCGTTATCGATCAGGCCGCCGAAGCGGCAGTTGAAAAGGGGATCGTCGTTGTTGCTGCAGCGGGAAACTCAGGAGCCGAAGGCCGTCATTCGATTCCCCCCGCCAACTCGCCATCAGTAATTACCGTAGGCGGCTATTCGGACAACAATGAGCTGGAAGGTGCCGGAGCCAATTTGTATCACTCTAACTTTGGCGCTACTGCTGATGGCACCGTCAAACCAGAGATAATAGCGCCAGCAATGTGGATAGCCGCCCCAATCGTACCGGGAACAGTGTTATATGAACGAGCTGAAGCGTTGTCTCGTTTGGCTGCAGCCCCTGATTATCAGCTATCACACCTGGCTCGTGAACTGTCAGAGAAAGCCGAGTTGCCCGAACACTTGTTGAGTTTAGACGCTACTGACATTCGTCTCTACGTTGAATCCGCTTTGAAACAACAGAAGATTGTCGCCGCACACTATCAGCACGTTGATGGAACTTCCTTCGCAGCTCCGATTGTAACGTCGATCGTGGCGCAGATGATCGAAGCCAATCCAAAGCTGACGCCTGGTGCGATCAAAAACATTCTGATCTCGACAGCTGATCGAATCTCGAATGCGCCTGCCATTAGGCAGGGATATGGCGTCGTGAATGCGCGCCGCGCGGTCGAGCTAGCAAAGAAAGAAGACCACGCGCTGAAGACCGAGGGTTGTCCGCCACGAGTCGAGAATGGCCGTCTGGTGTTTAGCTATCATGACGATGCGGCGAAAACCGTAACAGTCGCTGGCGACTTTAATAGTTGGGAGCGCGCTGCAACATCGCTCACGAAAGACGCTTCGGGACTTTGGTTTGCGGAAATTGAAACGCCGGCGGCGGGTCGTTACCAGTACAAGTTTATTGTTGATGAGCTCCGCTGGATCGAGGATCCCGCCAACGTGATGAAAGAGCCCGATAACTATGGAGGACTGAACTCGGTCCTCACGATCGAATGAGACAGGAAACGTTTTTGAAAGTCTATATAAAATCCAAGAGAGCGATCAGGAGAAGGCTCTTGCATGCGCTCCAGCCGTGCCGGGAAGTGGCGCTGCTGATGTCTGAGTCGCTTGATCGGCGACTCGGTGTCCTGGAACATCTGCAAGTGAAACTGCACTTGATGCTCTGCGCGTGGTGTGCTCGGTATTTTAGACAGATCAAGTTTCTGAGGCAGCTTGTCCACCAGCGACCACTCGCGGCAGCAACGACATCGCCAGTGGCGCTCTCCGCGGAAGCTCGTCAACGCATTGGCAGATCACTTCTAAAAAATCCGGAGAGTTGCTCTGAAACCCACGCGGCAGATGGACCTAAAGATCAAATCCTGTAAGGACTGACCATTTCCTGCGACTAATTGCTTGAACAAAGAGTTCGTCTTCAAAGGGGAAACAAATTATGCGACGTAGGTTATTGATAAAAAGAAGGTCACGACGCAGGCGAATGAAAGAGCGAATAGCCAACGCGAGACAAAGGCTGGAGAAGAAGTCTCTTAGCACATACAAGTTTTGTCTAATGAGCGCCGGCTTGACCGATCCTTTTTTGGCCTAACAAACGCCGCATCAGATCAACAACTAGCTGAGGATCGCGCCGGTGCGCGCGACGACCAAGATGGAACTGACAAGTTCTAACAGTACGAGTGTGTTCGATAGCCTGCGTCAGCGAATGAAGATGCCGCCGATAGAGACATTCACAGTGCCCCGAGAAGACGCGAATCAGTGGAGCCGACAGATGGTCCAGGCCTTAAGAACACATTGGCCAGAATACTTGATGGAAGCGACGGAATTGGGATTGTTCATGATCGCGGCCTGCTCCTTTACCGTCCTGCTCTCTCATCCGGCTTCACCGGTCGCTCAGGCTATAACCATGGAACCATTAAGACGCCTGCTAATGGGCACGGCAATGGGATTGACGGCAATCGCAATCATCTTTTCACCATTGGGTAAACGATCTGGGGCGCACTTCAACCCCGCCGTAACGCTAACTTTCCTGAGACTTGGAAAAGTTGAACCCTGGGATGCAGCCTTCTACACACTGTTTCAATTCATCGGCGCCGTTGTTGGGGTTCTTGTTGCTTACCTGGTCTTCGGGAGTTTAGTCGCCGACCAGTCGGTGAAGTTCGCCGCCACCGTTCCTGGCCCAACTGGTCCATTGCCGGCCTTCCTTGCGGAGCTGGCGATCACTTTCATTCTTATGTCAGTGATTCTGACAGTCTCAAACACAAAGAGATTAAGTCGCTGGACCGGCATTTTTGCAGGGGCGCTGGTTGCTACTTACATCAGTATTGAATCACCAATTTCAGGTATGAGCATGAATCCAGCGCGCACTTTTGGATCTGCGGCAGTGGGAAGTATTTGGATATCGCTCTGGATCTATTTCACGGCGCCGCCGGTCGGGATGCTGTTGGCGGCCGAGACCTACAAGCGACTCAAGAAAAACGACTCGGTCGCTTGTGCGAAGCTGCACCATCAAAACAATAAGCGTTGCATCTTCAGGTGCAACGTAGAAGCTGATTCTAACTGACACTATCAATCACTCTAATTAAAGGAGACCTAGTCATGAAATATCGCGAGCTTCTAATCGGCCTGGCATTGCTCGGAGTTGTGCTGACTGCTCAATTCGTAGTGGCCTCGGCAATCAATGCTCCCAAGGGTCAACCAACAAAGTTCACTGTGAGCGTCGAGAACATCTCAAATCCGGAAGGCATGACCGCTTCTAACGGCGACAAGTTTCCGTTCGCGTTGTCACCCGGCCTGTTTGTGCTGAGCACGAAGAACGCGCCGCTGTTTACTGAGAGTAAGGCCGCGCGCGCCAATGGTCTGGAAATGCAGGCTGAAGACGGTGACCCGTCTGGATTGGTGAAATCCCTTGAAGTAATGCATCACGCATCGAATCTACATGGCGTTTTCAATACACCGGTGGGCGCAATGGCCGCAGGCCCGATTCGTCCGGGTGATAGTTATGAATACAGCTTTACCGCAATGCCGAGCATGAAACTTTTCACGACGATGATGTTCGGTCAGTCAAATGATTGGTTCTACGCTCCGGACGCTAATGGCATCGCGTTGTTTGATGCCAAAGGCAATCCCGTTAGCGGCGACGTCACTAACAAATTGATCTTGTGGAATGCCGGAACAGAAGTGGACGAAGAAATCGGCATCGGACCTAACCAGGGACCGAGACAAAAAGGTGCGAACACCGGAGCTGATGAGCATGGCGTCGTTCGTCGTGTGCAGGATGCTCGGTGGACCGGAAAGAACGCCGAGTTCTTTCGCGTCACGATTACTCCTGAAGGCGGAATGTGATCAGACGGAGCGCGGCATCTCCTCGCCTTGGTCGCGACTTAGTTCGTGGCGCAAACCCAGGCATGATGACCGTGCTCTGCCCTGCACACTCACAAATTAGCGATTGGAGAGACGAATCATGAAAGCGATATTGAGAATGGCAATCATAAGTTTGCTGGTGCTGGGCGTACCTCTCATCGCAAACGCTCAAACAACCGACAAGAAATCGCTGACGATCGAGGGCGCGAAGAAGGTCATTGCGGCCGCAGTTGCTTACGCAAAGAAGAACAACGCGCCGGGCGGAGTGATCGCCGTCGTCGATGACGGCGGCAATTTGATGGCGTTGGAACGCCTGGACGGCACGTTCGCAGCCGGGGCAAACATCTCGATCGGTAAGGCGCGCACGGCCGTGCTGTTCAAACGTCCGACTAAGGCATTCGAAGACATCATCAAGAACGGCCGGACGGCGATGGTCGCTTTGCCCGACGCCTACTTCACACCGCTACAAGGCGGAGTGCCCATCACAATCGATGGACAAATAGTCGGCGGTGTCGGAGTCAGTGGCGCTTCAAGCGCACAGCAGGACGAAGAACTGGCGATAGCCGGTGCAAATGCGTTATCTAGCGATATGAAGCTGAGCCATGCAACGGCTGCTAAAGGGTCCGTCTTGTTTTTTGATAACGCGCAGGTATCCGCTTCATTTTCAAAGGGAGCGGTGTTGCTGGATGGAACCAATCGTAACTACATGGTGCACACCAGCCGACGCGATCAGCCGGGCCAGGCTGAAGTACACGCGCTCGATACCGACATCATCTATGTGTTGGAAGGCACGGCGACTTTTGTGATCGGCGGTACTGCGATCGAACCGAAAGCGATCGAGCCTGGCGAGATTCGCGGTTCGCGCATCGATGGCGGAGAGACGCGTCAGTTATCAAAAGGCGACGTGATCATCGTGCCGAATGGCACGCCGCATTGGTTCAAGGAAGTCAACGGCGAGTTTCTCTACTACACAATTAAGGTTCGGTAGCATTTTGGCAGTGCCCGCACTACTGAAAGAGAACAGTCATGAAACGAATTCAGATTCTTGCTGCGACGCTGTTAGTAATACTGGCAACTCTGGCGGTTGCGGCTCAATTACCAACGAAACAAGTGCTGACGCTTGATGCCGCAAAGAAAATCGCCGCCGCGGCTGAAGCCGAGGCCAGGAAGCGCGGAGCGACCGTAGTAATTGCAGTTGTCGATGATGGCGGTTACTTGCTCGTGCTCGAACGCCTCGACGACACGCAAGTCGCGAGCGTCGACGTCGGTATCGCAAAGGCCCGCACGGCGGCAATCTTTCGCCGGCCCAGCAAAGTGTTCGAGGACCAGGTAAAGAATGGAAGAGTGTCGGCGCTAGCTTTGCCTGGAGCCGTAGCTCTGCAAGGCGGAATTCCGATCATCGTCGATGGCAAGGTCGTTGGCGCGATCGGCGTGAGCGGTAACTCGCCACAGGAGGACGAAGATATAGCAAAGGCAGGAGCTGACAGCGCGGCTGCAGCCATCAAGGAAGACAACAAATGAGCAAACAAAAACCCATCCTAATGTTAAGAGCTGCACTTCCCCTGATCATTGCGGGTTCACTATACGTTGCAATGTCAGGAAACCTAACGCATGCAGCGCGGCCAACGAAGACGTCCGCGGATCTCCCTGCAGGCAAGCCGGAAGCAATGATCGATCTCGCAACCGATGACGGTCTTCGTTCAGTCAAAGGTGAATGGCGTTACAGCGACACGAAAATTGTCGAAGTTGATTTCGTAGGCGCTGGCCCAGACAAGCAGCCTACTGGTGCGCCGGTTAAGACCTATGATTACACGCCGCACGCCGGCGGTGCGGATTTTGATGATTCGAAATGGGAAGTCATCGCCCCAACAACTCTGGATCAGCGTCGCGGTAGGGGTAGGCTCGGCTTCAACTGGTATCGCATCAAGCTAACGATTCCGAATCGCGTCGGTGACTTTGATCCAACCGGAACGACGGCAGTTTTCGAAACATCGCTCGACGACTATGCCGAGATCTGGGTTGACGGTGAATTGTCGCGCGCCCTGGGCCAGTCAGGTGGATCGGTCATCGCAGGATGGAATGCTGAGAACCACCTGGTTGTTGGCCGCAATGTGAAACCTGGCCAGCAGATTCAACTCGCCATCTTTGGCATTAACGGTCCGCTTTCGAATCCACCAACAAATTTTATTTACCTGCGCTACGCGAAGCTCTCGTTCTATAGAACCGAGCCCGGTCCGGTCGGGTTGACGCCGAGCGAAGTGAACGTTGAAGTTGTGCGTAACGACCCGGCGATGAACGAAGTCGTCGGGCCGAATCCGAAAGTGTTCAAGCTCGCCGAAGGATTCAAGTTTACCGAAGGGCCGATCTGGGTGAACAAAGACGGCGGCTATCTGCTGTTCAGCGATCCGAACGCGAACACAATCTACAAGTACGCACCAAACGGAAATGGAGAAGGCAGGCTCAATGTGTTTCGCGCGTCGAGTGGTTACTCCGGTGCTGACATTGCAGAGTATGGCCAACCCGGATCGAATGGTTTGACGATCGATCCGCAGGGCCGTTTGACGATCAATCAGCACGGCAACCATCGTGTGGTGCGTGATGAGACCGATGGCACGCAAACCGTCTTGGCAGACAGTTATCAAGGCAAGCGATTGAATAGTCCAAATGATCTTGTCTATCGATCTGATGGCACATTGTTCTTTACTGATCCGCCATTTGGATTTCCGAAATTCTTCAACGATGCGCGCAAGCAGCTTCCTTACAGTGGTGTCTACTCTATCTACAAAGGCAAGCTACAACTGATCAGCAAAGATTTCACCGGCCCAAACGGCATCGCGTTCTCTCCTGACGAGAAATATCTATATGTCGGCAACTGGCCGCGGGCACTAGTTGGTCAGACACTGCGCAAAGAAGACGACCCCGTCAGCGAAATCGGCGACAAGCACAAAGCCATCATGCGTTACGAAGTGCAAGCCGATGGCACGCTGAAGAACGGCAAACTGTTCTTCGATTTTACGAGTGCGCCGGGCGAAGACGGCCTTGACGGCATCAAGGTCGATCAGAAAGGTAACTTGTATGTATCGGCGCCGGGCGGCTTGTGGGTGATCTCGCCAGCAGGCGAACATCTCGGCACGATCATCACTCCACGCCACGTGCACAACATGGCCTGGGGCGATGCGGACGGCAAGACGCTTTATCTCTGTGCACGTTCAGGTCTATATCGCATACGACTCAACATCGCCGGCGTTCGTCCGTAGGGTCGAGTGCACAACCCGAGCGCCGGGGTCGTTTGCGCTCGCAGGCTTGGTGCATATCGCGCACGTCTCACACAATGTTTCAAAGCAGGCTAAGTGAATAGCTTTTGGCAGGTGAAGACAAATCTAATTCGACTTGGCGGTTTGGCAGCAATACTGGCCGGCATCCTGCGAGGGTTGTCGTCAGTATTACCGACTTCTTCGAGCAGGATCATGACACTGTATCTGGTGGTCGATGTTCTGCTCTTCTTCAGTAGTATTGGGCTATTCGAACTTCAGCGCGTCAAGGCCGGCGCCATCGGGACATCGGCGTTTCTGTTGCAGATTCTTGGCGCGTTGATCTTGATCGCGCGTGATTTGGCAATTCTCGGCGCCGCAGTCTATCCGGCCGGAGCCCTGATATTTGCTGTCGGTCTTGATCTGTTCGTAATCGCCTCCTGGAGATCGAAAACGTTACCGCGTTGGATTCTGATTCTCTTAGTCCTTTCGACAGTGATCGGCCCGATTGGATTCTTCTCTCCAAGTCTCGCCGTCCTATTCACGGCATCGGGACTACTCTTTGGGATCGGATTTGCGAGTGCCGGCTTTGCGATCTGTATGCCTCGCCACCAGCGTTGAAAATTCTAATTAGCGGGGCTCTCGCGAGGGTTTTTTGTAAGTTTCGCCAAGCGAGCGAGACTAATGAACAAAGCAGGTATCAGTTTCTCCAAGCTGCAAACCACCCAGGAGGTTAATCGCTTAGGACATGGTTACTGAAATAAACAATCTTGAAAACCCAAGCGCTCTGGTGCGCAAGTGCGGCGAGTTTCTGATTCGTTATGGCCTGGTGATCGTGCTGGGTTGGATTGGTGCGATGAAATTCACGGCTTATGAAGCCGAAGGGATTAAGAGCCTGGTTGAGACCAGTCCGCTTATGAGCTGGATGTACAAAGCCTTCAGCGTCCAAACGACTTCGAACATCATCGGCGTAGCGGAGATCACCGCTGCAGCTTTGATCGCGATTCGGCCACTTTCGGCAAAGCTCTCGGCCGTTGGCAGCGTGCTGGCGGTCTTCACTTTCTTAGCGACACTGACCTTTCTGTTTTCTTTGCCCGGATGGGAAAAAAGTCTCGGCGGCTTTCCAGCACTTTCCGGGTCGGGAGGATTTCTGCTGAAAGACATAGTGCTGCTGGGCGCGGCATTGTTTACGCTTGGCGATTCACTAACGGGAGAGAAGCAATAGAACCCAGAGGGGACGAAAGGCGATGGGCATTGACGAAGTAGTAAAGCGAATTGCGGAACTGCGAGCACAAGTGCCTGAGAATCGTAGCTTGCTCGTCGGCATTAGCGGCATTGATGGCTGCGGAAAAGGCTATGTCGCGGCGCAAATGGAGGCGCATCTGGGCCAACGCGGCGTCGCCTCAGCAGTCATCAATATCGATGGCTGGCTGAATCTTCCTGACAAGCGATTTGACAGAGACGCGCCTTCGGAACGTTTTTATGAAAGCGCTATTCGGTTAAATGAGTTCTTCACAGACTTGTTGATCCCTTTACGCAATCAGAAATCAGTCCATCTGATCGCTGACTTCGTTGACGAGACCGCCCGCGAATATCGGAAGCACGTCTACAATATCAAGAACGTCGACGTTGTTTTGGTAGAAGGAATCTTTCTATTCAAACAGGCGTATCGAGGATTGTTCGATTTCGCCATCTGGGTTGACTGTTCATTCTCCACGGCCCTAGCTAGAGCGCTGCAACGCGCGCAGGAAGGCTTGCCTCCCGCGGAAACGATCGCGGCATATGAAACGATTTATTTTCCGGCCCAGCGTATCCACTTTGACAAGGATAATCCGCGTGGGTCCGCCGATCTGATCCTCGACAACGATTTCTCAGCGCGTCGTTTCTCGAGTTTTGGGAGCCGCCAAGTAAACACTCGCACTTACGTTGCACGCTAAAACTACATAAATGCGGCGCGAGCTTTCTGCTCGAAAGGTTTCAGCTTTGCATAGATGAATTCGTGAGTCGGCACTTCGACACGGCTTTCGAGAGCCATGCGCACAACAGCGCCGTTTTGCGATTCGAGTTCGGAGGGTTTGCCGGCGGCGATGTCTCGTTGCATTGAGCTGGTCGCATCTGCCGGCAAGGCATTGACGCCGGCCATCACAGTGTCAATTGAGTTTGATGGCAGCTTTATATTGCGCGCTTGAGCTAGTTCATAGATCTCTTTCATCGCCTGGAGCATTTGCGCTCGCAATTCAGGGTCGCTGCGAAGAGTGCCCGCGGGGGCATTTGCGATAGCGCCGACGCCACTGAACGAGGCAATGAACAGAAACTTCATCCACAGTGCTACGTGAATGTCCGCAGCGATCGTCGTTTCAACTCCAGCATGATTGAGAGTCTTTTCGATCTCGACGATCCGATCCGTGCGTTGATTGTCCAGCTCGCCAATCACAATGGAAGGCGAAAAACCAGCGTGGCGGATATGACCCGGCGCCACCACGAAGCTTACGATCTTACAAAGACCGCCGATTACTACCTCCGAGCCTAACTCTGCTGTGAGCTGCGGAACGGCGTCGACTCCATTCTGTAAAGGAAGGACTGTCGTATTAGGTCCGACCAGCAGTTTCATCGCGCGGGCTGCGTCCGGAACTTGCCAAGCCTTGACGCCAACAATTATCAGGTCAACTGGCCCAATTTCAGTTACATCATTCGTAGCCTTTGCCGGATTGATAACGAAGTCGCCATTCAGGCTATCGACTCTCAAACCGCTCGTTTGAATTGCGCGAAGATGTTCGCCGCGCGCGATAAAAATGACATCCTCGCCGGCTTGAGCAAGTCGTCCACCGAAGTATCCCCCGACCCCACCAGTCCCAAAGATTGCCATTCGCATGTTTCGTACCGGAAATAGTTTTCGCAGCTTGTAAGGAACTGCGCGCGCTCTCGACTAACAAGCTGAAAGGGTTACGGAATTCTAAAGCAAAGCAAGGAGATTTTAACTTATGTCGAGGAAATTCTTAGTTGTTTTGGCAGTTCTTGTCGTTGGTGCAGCTGCGTGGTATGCGTTTCGCCCCGAGCGGCTGTTCATCAATCAGAGAGTAAACGAACAGTTTCCGACCGCATCCGCGGCGAGCAACAAACTCGCGTCGGGTCAGTTTCATAGCGGGGCGCACGAAACCAAAGGCACCGCCACGGTGTTTCAGCTTGCCGATGGACAGAAGACGCTGCGGCTGACGGATTTTGCAACCTCGAATGGTCCCGACGTGCACGTGTATCTCGTGGCCGCCGCGGATGCAAAAGACAACGACACCGTGAAGAACGCTGGCTTTGTTGACCTTGGCTCTTTAAAAGGAAACATTGGCGACCAGAACTACGACGTTCCGGCGAATGTTGACTTAGCGAAGTATCGCGCAGCGACGATTTGGTGCGCCCGCTTCAACGTTAACTTTGGTACGGCCCCTTTGATGGTCGATTCCATGCAGTCGATGAATCGCTAATTGCTTGTGGCGGGTAAGGCAAGCCACACGGAGCAAAATCATGTCGAACAACCACTACGACGTAATCATTATCGGCACAGGCGCGGGTGGCGGCACGCTCGTCCACAAGCTCGCACCCTCCGGTAAAAAGATTCTGCTCCTCGAGCGGGGCGACTACGTGCCGCGCGAGAAAGACAATTGGAGCACGCGTGCCGTCAACCTTGACGCCAAGTACAACACTAAAGAGGCCTGGCGCGATGTTGACGGCAAAGAGCTGCACCCCCACACAAACTATTTTGTCGGTGGCAACACGAAATTCTACGGCGCGGCGCTGTTTCGTTTACGCCAGGAAGACTTTGGGGAGATTCGTCATCACGGCGGTATCTCGCCGGCATGGCCGATAACCTATGACGAACTAGAACCCTATTACACCGAAGCTGAACATCTCTACCAGGTGCACGGCAATCGCGGCGAAGATCCTACTGAACCATACGCCAGCGCGCCTTATAAGTATCCGGCCGTCAGTCACGAGCAACGCATTCAACACCTGTCGGACGATCTTGAAAGAGCCGGGCTCAAACCTTTTCATGTACCGCTCGGAATTCGCATCGACGAAAAGGACCCGCGCACCAGTGCCTGCATACGTTGCAACACTTGTGACGGTCATCCGTGCTTGATTAATGCCAAATCCGACGCGCAAACAATCTGTGTCGATCCCGCGCTTCAGCACGAAAACGTTTCGCTCGTCACAAATGCGAAAGTGATGCGTCTGGAAACCAATGGCAATGCGCGCGAAGTAAGTAAGGTGATTGTGCACCGCAATGGAGCAACCGAAGCGTTTTCAGCCGACGTCGTTGTGGTTTCCTGTGGCGCCGTGAACTCAGCAGCGCTGTTGCTGCGATCGGCGAATGACGCCCACCCGAATGGACTTGCCAATGGTTCGGATGTAGTCGGTCGTCACTACATGGGCCACATCAATTCGGTTTTGATGGCGCTTTCGAAATGCCCTAACCCAACCATCTTTCAGAAGACGTTGGCGATCAATGATTTCTATCTTGGCTCGAAGGACTGGGATTACCCGATGGGTCATATCTCATTCGTAGGCAAGCTGGATGCAGACACGCTGAAGGCGGGCGCACCCGCGATTGCTCCCGGTTGGACTCTCGATTTGATGGCCAAGCATAGCCTGGATTTCTGGCTGACTTCGGAAGACTTACCGGATCCGGAGAATCGCGTGACCGTCGATCGCGACGGCCAGATTCGCGTCAGCTACAAACTCAACAATGTCGAAGGGCACGATCGTCTTAAGGCTCACCTGCAAAAAGCGATGAAGCAAACCAACTGTGACATTCACGGGCACGAGTGTCACCAGGGGTTGTTTGCCCGGAATTTGTATCTTGGCCAGCGTTTGCCATTGGCGGCGGTGGCCCACCAGAACGGCACGGTTCGCTTTGGCGACAATCCGAAGACGTCCGCACTCGATCGAAATTGCAAAGCCCATGAAGTTGACAATCTCTATGTTGTCGATGCGAGCTTCTTTCCATCGAGCGGTGCAGTGAATCCGGCGCTCACGATTATGGCGAACGCACTACGCGTTGGAGATCACTTGTTGGAGCGAATGAGATGAAGCGACCGAACCTTACGATTTTAGGTTTACTGCTAGCGCTGAGCGTTTTTGTTCAGACGACAAGCGCTCAATACCTGCCAACGGGCGCGCGTGCTCTCAACAGCTCGCGCGTCCCCTTCCTGTTCGCAACAGACAATCCAAAGACTGTTCCTTTGGTTGAACAGGTTAACGCGATCGGCATGACCGTCTCTGACATGGAGGCCTCGATTGATTTCTATTCGAGAATCCTGTCATTTGAAAAAGTGTCAGACGTGGAGGTGACCGGCGAAGCCTACGAACGTCTGCAAGGTGTCTTTGGTTTGCGTATGCGCATTGTGCGGATGCGTCTGGGTAATGAGTTCATTGAATTGACGGAATACCTGGTACCCAAGGGCCGGCCAGTTCCACTTGATTCACGGAGCAACGATCGCTGGTTCCAGCACGTTGCGATCATCACCAGCGACATGGATAAGGCGTACGGCCTGTTACGCCAAAACAAAGTCGAGCATGCCTCAACTGGTCCGCAGCGCCTGCCTGACTGGAATAAGAATGCAGGCGGCATCAAAGCCTTCTATTTTCGCGATCCTGACAGGCATTGGCTCGAAATTCTTCAGTTTCCTGAAGGTAAAGGCGATGCGAAATGGCAGCGAAAGGATCGATTGTTTCTCGGCATCGATCATACCGCCATTGTCGTCAGCAACACCGAAGCGAGTTTGAAGTTTTATCGCGACGTGCTCGGCCTGAGGATCGCAGGTACAAGTGAGAATTACGGGACAGAGCAGGAACACTTGAACAACGTCTTCGGCGCAAGGTTGCGGATTACGAGTCTTCGAGCCGGGGGCGGGGGGCCGGGCATCGAATTTCTCGAGTACCTTGCGCCGCACGATGGCCGTCCCGCGCCGAGCGATCAGCGGGCTAACGACCTATTTCATTGGCAAACAACACTCGTGGTTAACGCGGCAGATGCGTTTGGGCAGAATCTGCTCGCTGAGAACTTTCGCTTGGTTTCACGAGGGGTAGTAACGATTAGCGACGGGCGGCTGGGATTCAGCAAGGGCTTGCTCGCGCGCGATCCCGATGGTCATGTGATCGCGCTGATCGAAAGATGATTTAGAAAGCGGCAGCTTGCCGCTTTGCGTTCGCGTGCAGTAATCAAAACCGTTGCTCTAACATCCGCGGATGCAAAGCCGCACTGTAAAGTTTCTATGAACACTCGACCACTTTTCATTCCGGTAATTCTCGGTACAGTCCGGAGAGGCCGCGCCAGCGAGAACGTCGCGAAATTCGTCTTTGGCGAAGTCGAAAAGCGCGAAGGCGTCAAGACTGAGCTAATCGATATTAGCGATCTCAACTTTCCTGGCGATGATGCCGGTGAACAGATCAAGAACGCAACGTTTTCAGAAACATGCGAGCGAGCAGACGGTTTTGTGATCGTTACTCCGGAATATAACCACGGCTATCCGGGAATCCTGAAACATGTGCTCGATTCAAATCTGAAGGAGTACATACACAAAGCAGTGGGAGTGTGCGGCGTCTCGGCCGGCGGTTTTGGCGGTACGCGTGTGATCGAGGCGTTTCTGCCCGTGCTGCGAGAGCTCGGGTTGGTCACGATCTTTTGGGACGGCAATTTCTCCGGCGCGCAAAAGTTGTTCGATGGGGATGGGAAAATTCTCGACGAAGCGACGCACGTGAAGCGCATCGATAAGTTTCTCGGGGAATTGATCTGGATGAGCAAGGTACTGCGATATGGTCGCGAATGCATCTCAATCTGAGCGTTCATGAAGATTATTTCACTTAATGTTGGTTTGCCGCGCTTGGTCTTGCGCAATGGTGAACCAGTATCGACCGGCATTTTTAAAGAACCTATCGCTGGACGCGTGATGATGCGCAGGCTGAACCTTGATGGCGACCGCCAGGCAGATCTCTCAGTTCATGGAGGACCAAGCAAAGCTGTCTATGTCTATCCTGCAGAGCACTACGATTTTTGGAAACGCGAGTTTCCAGCGATGGATCTGCCGTGGGGCATGTTCGGCGAGAATTTGACAACAACGGGCTTGCTGGAAACGGAAATCAACATCGGTGACAAGTTTCGCATTAGCGCGGCTGAGGTGATGGTCACCGAACCACGGATGCCTTGTTTCAAGCTGGCTCTAAAATTCGGTCGCCCGGACATCATCAAGAGATTTTTGCAAAGCGAGCGCACTGGCTTTTACCTGGCGGTTCTCAAGGAAGGTGAAGTGGGGGCCGGCGACGAGTTCGAATCGGTGGAAAGAGACGCACACGATGTAAGGGTCAGCGATGTCACCCGACTATATACACGAGAGAAGCACAATGCGGGGTTGCTTCGCCGGGCAATTGAAGTGGAAGCCTTGCCGGAAAGCTGGCGGACCTATTTTCAGGATCGTCTCGAAAAGCTGACCGACTCAAAGAAATAGGAGGTTCCAGCAGATGTCGAAAGGCAAAATGATTTGCCCTGATTGTGGCGCTGAGATGAACCATCACGCCATGAAGGTCGATTACGGCGTGGACGATCCTCCAGTTATGGATGCAGTCTTTGGCGGCGCGGTGAAAGAGGCGCACAGCTGTCCCGAGTGCGGGCGTACTGAATTACGAGCAGCTTAAAAAACTTCATGAAGAACCAAAGACAAAAGCTAACTGCCGAAGAGCACCGGCTGGAAGAGGCGCGCCACCGGACGAAGCATTGGAAACGCTGGGGCCCATATGTCAGCGAGCGCGCGTGGGGCACCGTGCGTGAAGACTATAGCCAGTATGGGACAGCGTGGGACTATTTCCCTCACGACCACGCACGGTCGCGCGCTTATCGCTGGAATGAAGATGGCCTCGCTGGCATCTGCGATCGACACCAGACGATATGTTTTGCCTTGGCGTTGTGGAATGGCCGCGATCCGATTTTGAAGGAACGTATCTTTGGATTAACTGGAAGCGAAGGCAATCACGGCGAAGATGTAAAGGAATATTATTTTTATCTCGATTCAACGCCGACACACTCGTACATGAAGTACTTGTACAAGTATCCCCAGGCTGAATTTCCCTACGGGCGACTGGTCGAAGAGAACCGGCGCCGCAGTAAGCTTGCTTCCGAATTTGAACTAATCGACACAGGTGTTTTCAATGAAGATCGATACTTCGATGTGGTTGTCGAGTATGCCAAGGCTGATGTTGAAGACATTCTAATTAAGATTAGTGCGACTAATCATGGACCAGAAGCAGCTTCACTTAATCTTCTTCCGACCATCTGGTTTCGCAATACCTGGTCATGGAATCAGAACGGAACAGCCAAACCGACTCTTCGTAGAGTTAAGGAAGGCGTGATCGAACTCGAGGCGGACGGACTCGGCAAACATTGGTTGTACTGCGACGATTCGGCTGAGTTACTTTTCACGGACAACGATACCAACATTCAGCGACTTTTTAACTCCACCAATACTTCGCATTTTGTAAAAGACGGCATCAACGACTACATCGTTCACGGCAATAAACATGCGGTCAATCCTGAACAGTTGGGAACGAAGGCGGCTGCTAATTACAAGCTGACGATTGCGCCCGGCGAGACTGTGCCGATTCGTTTGCGACTAACAGACAAATCACTGAAGAATGAAGATGCGTTCGCTGACTTCGACAACGCCTTTGCCGATCGAAAGCGCGAAGCCGATGAGTTTTATCAAACCGTAATCCCTGAAGATCTCTCGCACGACGCGCGGACGGTTATGCGGCAATCGCTGGGCGGCTTGCTCTGGTCCAAACAATTCTATCACTACGTGATCGAGGAATGGCTGGATGGCGATCCTGATACTCCAAAGCCACCAGCGGAAAGACAAAACGGTCGCAATCACGAATGGAAACATCTCTTCAATGCCGACGTAATCTCCATGCCGGACAAGTGGGAGTATCCGTGGTACGCCGCGTGGGACCTGGCCTTCCATTGTGTGCCGCTTGCCCTGGTTGATTCTGAATTCGCAAAAGAGCAACTCGTGCTGATGCTGCGCGAATGGTACATGCATCCCAACGGACAACTGCCCGCTTACGAGTGGGCTTTCGGCGACGTTAATCCGCCGGTACATGCGTGGGCCACTTGGCGCGTTTACAAGATTGAGAAGAAGAGGCGCGGCGTCGGCGACACGGTTTTTCTCAAGCGGGTTTTTCAGAAACTGCTCTTGAACTTTACCTGGTGGGTCAACCGCAAAGACGCCGACGGCATGAACATCTTCCAAGGGGGGTTCCTCGGACTCGATAACATCGGGGTCTTCGATCGCAGCGCACCACTGCCCACCGGCGGCCACATCGCCCAATCTGACGGCACCAGCTGGATGGCGATGTACGCGCTTAACCTGTGGGCAATCGCGATGGAGCTGGCTAAAGATGATCCATCTTATGAAGATGTGGCGAGCAAATTCTGGGAACACTTTCTCTACATCGCGCACGCGATGAACAATCGCGGCGACGACGAAATAAGGTTATGGGACGAACAGGATGGATTCTTCTATGACGTCCTGCATCTACCCGAGGGCAAGCCCTATCCGATGAAAGTTCGATCTATGGTCGGCTTGATTCCGCTGTTCGCCGTCGAGACCTTAGAGCCTGAGCTATTGGACCGTCTACCTGACTTCAAACGACGCATGCAATGGTTTATCGAGAATCGGCCTGACCTCATCAAGAACGTAGCGTGCATGCGCACACCCGGAAATGCAGAGCGACGTCTGCTTTCCATCGTTAGCCAAGATCAATTGCGCAGTGTGCTTCGGTTCATGCTGGATGAGAATGAATTCCTTTCTCCCTACGGCATTCGGGCGATTTCGCGTTTCCACAAGGATCATCCCTATCTGCTCAAAGTGAACGGCACCGAACATCGCGTTGATTACGAGCCGGCCGAGTCGAGCACCGGGTTGTTTGGTGGTAATTCGAATTGGCGTGGGCCGATCTGGTTTCCACTTAATTATCTACTGATCGAGTCGCTGCAAAAGTTTCATCACTATTTGGGCGAAGACTTCAAGGTCGAATGTCCGACCGGCTCAGGTCAGATGTTCACCCTCTGGGAAGTGGCGGGCGAAATATCGAAGCGTCTTTCGCGAATCTTCCTGCGCGATACGGATCAACGGCGTCCAGTGTTCGGTGCGGTAGAAAAGTTTCAGACTGATCCAAATTGGCGCGATCTGATTCCTTTCCACGAATACTTTCATGGCGACAATGGCTCCGGCGTTGGCGCGAGTCATCAGACTGGGTGGACGGGATTGGTAGCGAAGCTACTTCAGCAGAGCGGCGAATAACACTCGTGAACTGAGCCAAAGACCATTTGGTCTTGCCACAATAGCCCGTCAATTGCCCAGATCCTGTAAGGAAATCCCCTTTCAATTCGACTCATGATTGTTCGGCCATCAAGATTAAGGAACCCCATGATCATGAGCGCAATTTCACCCCAGAAACGGTTTTCGCGAGAACTTTCGATTTGTAGATCCGCAAGTGGTTTGCGCCGTGGCGAGCGGTGGGCCGTCATCCTCGCAGGAGGCGACGGCACGCGCTTGCAATCGATGACGCGCACCATCACGGGAGACGACCGCCCAAAACAATTTGTTCCCCTCATCTGCGGTAGTACGCTGCTGGATCAGACGCGACGGCGAGTCGCGCTGTCAGTCTTGCCTGAACGCACGCTGTTTGTAGTTACTGAGAAGCATCAACGTTTCTATCGTTCTATGACGGATAGCGTGTCACCAAGTCTTTTGCTTGAACAGCCGGCGAACAAAGGAACCGCGCCGGCAATTCTTTATGGACTGATGCGTGTTTGGGCGAAATCGCCCAAAGCGATCGTCGCGCTCTTCCCGTCGGACCATTACTTTACCGACGATGAAGCTTTCATGTCGCATGTCGATGCGGCTTTCGATGCGGTGCAGGCTCACCCTACGATGATCACTTTGCTTGGTATAACTCCCAGCCACCCCGAAACCGAATACGGATGGATCGAACCGCGGCACTCTATACTCGGCACTATGCCGCTCTCAATCACTCGCGTGAATCGCTTTTGGGAAAAGCCAAACTCAGACTCGGCGCGAAAGCTGATGGACAACGGTTGTCTGTGGAATAGCTTTGTGATGGTCGGCCGTGTTGATGCGCTATTGAAACTGACGCGCAGAGCTTTACCGAAAATGTACTCGCAGTTCGCGACCATCAAGTCTATGTTTGAAACGACAACTGAACGCAAAGCGTTGCAAGCACTGTATGCGAAAATTCAGGAGAGTAATTTCTCTCACGAAGTTCTGGCTGCGCGCGCTGAGGATCTCACGGTAATGAGAGTTGGCGATGTTGGTTGGAGTGATCTCGGCGAGCCGGCGCGTGTGTTGTCAACGCTCAGGCGGATCGGAGTTCAAGCAGAAATGGCGATGTCAGCGAGTTGAAGACCTGAAACCTGACCAGTTCGAGGAGCAATCATGAAAGCAATTGCCGTCAAACCGGGCGTACCAAACACAGTTCATCTAACTGAATTACCTACACCGAAAGTCACCGACGTCGCGAATGGACGCGGTGTGCTGGTACGCGTGCTGCGCGTCGGCGTGGATGGTACAGACAAGGAAATCAATGCTGCTGAATATGGTCAGGCGCCCCCCGGATACGACTTTCTGATAATCGGTCATGAAAGTTTTGGCCAGGTTGAAGCGGTTGGTTCAAATGTGACCGAGGTGAGGCCGGGTGATTATGTAGTGGCGACTGTACGCCGTCCGGGTTCTAGCATCTACGACCTGATCGGTACCAACGACATGACCACGGACGATACCTACTTTGAGCGCGGCATCAATCTGCGTCACGGTTACATGAGCGAATACTACGTCGATGATGCTGAGTTCGTCGTTAAGGTTCCACGGGGGCTTAGAGAAGTGGGTGTCCTGCTTGAACCAACTACCGTAGTCGAGAAGGGCATCGCACAGGCCTACGAAATTCAACGTCGTCTTCGGGTTTGGAAGCCTAAACGCGCAGCGGTAATGGGGGCGGGCACGATCGGTTTGCTTGCGACACTGCTGCTGCGGTTGAGGGGATTACAGGTAGTAGCTTTTGGCAAGACGCCAAAGCCTTATTTCAATTCGGATCTGGTCGAAGCGATCGGCGCGACGTATCAATCGACGGACGAACTTTCGATCCTTGAAGGCGCGAAGAAGTATGGGCCGTTTGACATCGTCTTTGAAGCGACCGGTTTTTCGCCCGTTGTGTTTGACAGCATGCAAGCGCTCGGGAAGAACGGCGTGCTGGTACTGTCAAGTGTGACCGGCGGCGATCGCAAAGTCGAAGTGCCAGCGGACAAGATCAATCTGGAATTCGTGCTAGGCAACAAGGTAATGGTCGGCACGGTCAACGCGAATCGCGAATACTTCGAGATGGGCGTGAAGGATTTGGCGCAAGCCGAGGCTGAATATCCCGGCTGGCTGTCGCGTCTGCTGACACATCCGGTCAAAGGCCTGGAGAATTATCAAGAGCTGTTTGCGAAGCTTACAAATCCGAACGGTGCCATCAAGGTTTTCTGCGAAGTTGCGGAACTAACATAATGGCTGGCGATTCAAACGGACCTAAGAGAATCTTGATTCTTGGTAGTGGCTTTGGCGGCCTCTATACAGCCTTGCATCTCGAGAAGAAGTTTAGTCGAGACGCCAGAGTCGAGATTACCCTTGTTAATCGCGAGAACTTCTTTCTCTTCACCCCGATGTTGCATGAAGTAGCGGCTGGCGATCTGGACTTGACGCACATCGTCAATCCCGTTCGCAAACTGTTGCGCCGCACACACTTCTTCAATGGGGACATCAAGAGAATCGATTTGAAAGAACGTCGCGTGGTTGTTGCCCATGCCGACGACAATCATGATCACGAATTGTCCTATGACTATCTGGTCCTGGCTCTTGGATCAGTTACGAACTTCTACAATCTGCCAGGACTGGCTGAGAACGCGCTAACGATGAAGTCGCTCGGCGACGCGATTCGATTGCGGGGCCGGCTGATCAAGAACCTCGAAGAAGCAGACTTTGAATGTTCCTGCGAAGACCGTTCGCGGCTGTTAACCGTGGTTGTAGCGGGCGCCGGATTTGCTGGCGTCGAAACAATAGCTTCTGTGAATGACTTTGTGCGCGAAGCGATTGAATTTTATCCGAAGCTCACTGAAGAAGAACTGCGCATCGTTCTAATCGAAGCAACTGATGTGATCTTGCCGGAGTTGGGTCCGCAACTTGGCGCGTATGCGCGTAAGAAGCTTGCCCATCGTGGGGTGCAGTTTCTAATGAAGACGGCGGTCAAGAGTGTTTCGAATGGTGAAGTTAATCTGAGCGATGGAACTTCGCTTAGGACCAACATGCTGGTTTGGACGGCTGGCGTTTCGCCGAATCCGCTGCTGGAGATGTTGGATTGCTCAAAGGAGCGCGGTCGGTTGGTTACGAATGAATTTCTCGAAGTCGCAAATTTTCCCGGAGTTTGGGCACTCGGCGATTGTGCTGCCGTGCCTGATCCGGTATCAGGCAAATCGTGTCCACCTACTGCGCAACACGCGATACGTCAGGGAAAGGTCGTAGCTGAGAACATCGTCGCTGCCATCAATGGTGGCCGGCGGCACCGGTTCGAATTCAAGTCAATTGGGGCGCTGGCTTCGATCGGCAAACGCACCGGTGTCGCACGAATAATGGGCGTGAACTTCTCTGGCTTCGTCGCTTGGTGGTTGTGGCGAACGATTTATCTGAGCAAGCTGCCACGCTTTGAAAAGAAAGTGAGGGTGGCGCTCGATTGGTTCCTGGATCTCTTGTTTTCGAAGGACCTCGTGCAGTTCACGGATGTGAATACGCGAGTTGAAAGGCCAGTAACGATCGAAGCCGCGGGCGATGAAGTTGCTGACAGTCGCGCCGCTTAGCCGCATTCCAGGAAAGAGGGTAAGCAATGATTGAGATAGATCATGATAGTTGCCGAAATCTCGAGACGGCACTGTCACGCGAATGGCTCGAGACGAATGGCATCGGCGGCTTTTCGTCGTCAACGATCATAGGCCTTAACACGCGCCGTTACCACGGTTTGCTGACAGCGGCGACAAAACCTCCGGTTGGCCGCCTGGTTTTGCTGTCGAAGCTGGAAGAGACTCTGATCATTGATGGCCGACGTTACGAACTATCGGTGAATCAATACTCGGGCGCAGTTCACCCGCAAGGCTTCCAGTATCAGACCGGCTTCCGTCTCGATCCGTTTCCAGTTTTCACCTACGAAGTTGAGGGAGTGCGACTACAGAAGTCTGTGTTCATGGTGCGCGGTGAGAACACGACGGTTGTTCAGTACGACATTTCCAAAGCGGAATCGCAAGTTGAGAGTTTGCGCTTCAGTCTCGAGCTTCGTCCGTTGATTGCGTTTCGCGACTATCATAGTACGACGCATGAAAACGGCGCATTGAATCCCCGTGTCGAAACTGAGAATGGATTAACAACGATCAAGCCTTACGGAGATTTGCCGGCACTTCATCTCGCGCACGATGCTGCCTCGATCGATACGAACGGCTTTTGGTATCGCAACTTTCAGTACTCAGTCGAGCAGGAACGTGGTCTCGACTTTGATGAAGATCTTTTCAGCCCATGCACGTTCACTTTTGATCTGAACGCAAGTGCGACTATCAGTGTTATCGCGTCAACTGAGCGACGCGATGTCAGTAAGGCGGACGCTTACCGTAAAGCAGAGCTAGAGCGACGCGAACTTCTGAGCGCAAACTCGGCGCGCGACGAAGCGAATCAGTTAGTCATTGCATTGACCGCCGCGGCCGATCAATTCATCGTCGCGCGCGAGCGCTGCAAGACTGTGATCGCCGGTTATCATTGGTTCAGTGATTGGGGACGTGACACGATGATTGCACTGCCGGGGCTGACGCTGGCCTCCGGCCACTCAGCGATCGCCAGGAGCATCATTGCGGAATTTGCTAATCACGTTGATCGCGGAATGTTGCCGAATCGCTTTCCCGATGCAGGAGAAGCACCTGAATACAACACCGTCGATGCGACGCTCTGGTTTTTTGAAGCCGTGCGCTCGTTTTTGCAATATACGAATGACTACGAATTTGTGCGGGAAAATCTCTACGCCGTGCTGTCCGACATCATCGACTGGCATGTAAAAGGCACACGTTACAACATTCACGTTGATGATGACGGCTTGCTTTACTCGGGCGAGCCCGGGGTGCAGCTCACGTGGATGGATGCGAAGGTAGGTGATTGGGTAGTCACACCGAGGCATGGGAAGCCCGTGGAGATTCAGGCACTCTGGTACAACGCGTTGCGCGTAACGGAACAGCTCGCCGCGAGGTTCAAAGATGCAAAGGCGCAGACGATGTATGCCTCCATGGCCAACAAAGCGCGCGCTAGCTTTAACAGTTTATTTTGGAATGAAGAAGCTGATTGTCTTTACGATGTTGTCAACGGCGATGTGCGCGACAGTTCGATCAGACCAAATCAGATTCTGGCCGTTAGCTTGACAAATTCGATGGTCGCACCGAAAAGAGCCAGGAGCATTCTCCGTGTGGTCGAGCATGAGTTGCTGACCCCACGTGGAGTGCGCACGCTTTCGCCGAGAGACTCGAAATACATAGGCCGGTACGAAGGCGATCCGCGCAGTCGCGATGGCGCTTATCATCAAGGCACTGCCTGGCCCTGGTTGATGGGGCCTTATATTACCGCTTACGTTAAAACGTTTGGTGAGAAGGCCGGACGAAAGTTCGCGATCGAGTGGCTGTCAAATTTTCAGGATCATCTAAAGGAAGCTTGCCTGGGCCAGGTCTCAGAAATCTTCGATGGCGATGCCCCACATACTCCGCGAGGATGTGTCGCACAGGCATGGAGCGTTGCGGAGCTCTTGCGCGCGGCCGTGGAAGAAGTCTATAGATCAGAGTCCACTGCCGTAGCTGCTAGTCGACGACCGTGAACCAGATTGTGATTTGTTCACCCATCTAAACTAACTGGTAAGGCAATGAGCGACTACATCGCTCGCGTGACGGTTGAATTACGCAAAGTAGAATTCAATTAGAGAGGCTACTTGAAGAATTCACTTACATAAAGATGGGCTAAGACGGTGGCGGGACGTGTTGATACTAAGCCAGCCGAAGCAACACCGTGACGACCGCTAGGCGCGTAGATACTGGCTTGTATCGTTTCGTAAGATTAGGTAATGGCCCGATCACGGGACTTAAAATCCGATGGGCTCGAGGCCTTCGTCGACACCATACTGAGGCGATCAACTAGACCTCTCATCGTGGTTAGCCTATGCCGATTTGCCGCATGAAGCTCACAAGGTCATAAAAGAGGTTTCCTCTACGATTTGCCCCTTGTCCCATCGAGCGACTGTGCAGAAGTCAACTTCAAAAGATCTTCCGGTCGGTGGAACTTCCTTGCCGTCTGGTCCCTTCATTGGACCTGTCATAGTTCCGGTAAGGTGTGCGATAGAACAGGTCCAGTCTCCCGACGCAATCAGCACCTTGATGGACGATTGTCCAAGTGCTGGTCTGGGAAGGTACGAAAGAAGTCAAGTGCCTCTTGTTTATGCGCCTCTACTCCATGAGTGGGTGGTTGACCGGGCCAACGCACGACCGTATCAGCTTTGTTGCGTTGCGCGAAGGTCTCCAGGTCCTGCGCATTCCACGCATCATCCAACGTCTGCATCAGTTTCATGTTCTCTTGTTCAGTGGGTGTCATGGACAGATATTATTCCGGCTTTACGACTTTTCCTCTGCGCTACGATTGACTATGAATTAGACGACGCAGGCGGTCCGGAAAGAGTACATCGATTTTTTGCGGTTCGATCACTGCTGTTACTTCGCCGTCTCCGAACATCGTGTGCGTCATGGTTTGTCCCGCCCGGTATATGCGCGTTCGATCGTACGGCGAAGGTGCTTGCCTGGGAACGTGAGGTGTCGTGCGCGAACTAAGCTTGAACGTGCTTAGTGTGCCGCACTTTGGACAACTCACGCGCAATATGCGCCCGCGTTTGGTGAGAGACGTCACGATGTGCCCACGTTCCTCTTGACAGGTAGCGCACAATTTATCCGTTCGCTCGCCGATCGTGTGTGTGTATCTTTCCATTAGTTCTCCTTCATCACTTTCCTTTGTACCTGTCGGTAATGGAATCGGGTGAACCAAAGAATGAAGCCTCCAAACAAAATACTCGTACCGGAGCCTTTCTGTAAGAGCGTCGCGGATTGCCAGTAACAGCAGCAAACCCCACGTCAGGATCAATGGTCAATCGTACTTCAGCCGATCATGATGGGCACCTGACAACGGAACCATCCGAACAGCGAGATCGCGGAGGGCTTCTAGATGGCTTTTCGTCAGTACGAATTCTCGGGGGCCCATCCTTATCTGGACCTTCTCCCCGTTTGCAATACGCAGGAAGGTCTTATAGGGGACGGAGATGTCGATCCCTTGACTTATATAGTCATCTGAATTCGCATTCCCGGAAGCACGTACCGTGAATGAAGGAACATGCTCCATCGGACCCAGGTTCAGACGTCGTCCATCCACTAAGGCACTCAGCTTGCGAAAGTCAGAGTACTTCCAGTCCTGCGATGTTGAAGTGAGCGAAAAAAGTACCCTTTTAGGTTGGGCCCTCAGTGTTCGTCCCAAGTGGGTAAACGACGCGCTAAAGCTAGCTTGATCGTTACCAAGGTACTGTGACGAAAAGAGAGGCTCGCCATAAACCTGCATTGGAATGAGCGACACAGTTGTGAGCTTTTTTATCGGATCATAACTCGTCTCAATCTTTCCGGTTTCCGCAAACTTTCCGGTTTCTGCAAAAATTGTCGGCGGCGTTTTATTAGCGTCCTGTCCTGATTGGAGCGTCGCACATCCCGTGACTATTGCAAGGGTCAAAATAAATCGGATATGGTCCATCATGATGTATTCGTGCTGCCAGACAGTGGGCCCGCCTTGTCATCTTCCTGAGCCTCTGAAATCAGGACTTCAGTTGTCAGCATCAAACCAGCGATCGATGCGGCGTTTTGCAGCGCGCTGCGCGTTACCTTCGTCGGATCAATGACACCCGCGGCTACGAGATCTTCAAACTTCTCCGTTACCACGTTGTAGCCGATGTTCGGATTCTTTTCGGAGCGAACTCTCTCTACGATCACCGCGCCTTCTTTGCCTGCGTTAGCGACTATCTGACGTAGGGGCTCTTCCAGCGCACGCTTGACGATGCTAACGCCAATTTGCTCATCCTCATCACCGATGGTCTCGCCGTTTTCATTGGTCTCCCAGAGTTTGAATTTGTCCAACGTTTTCGCGGCTCGAATCAGAACCACACCTCCACCGGGTACGATACCTTCTTCAACAGCGGCGCGAGTCGCATGCATTGCGTCTTCAACGCGCGCCTTCTTCTCTTTAAGTTCCGTTTCAGTGGGCGCTCCGACGCGGATTATCGCGACGCCGCCTAATAGTTTAGCGAGCCGCTCCTGCAACTTCTCGCGGTCATAGTCTGAACTAGAGTCTTCTATTTGCGCTTTGAGTGTTTTCACACGAGCTTGTAAGTCTTTGTGATCGCCTCCCCCGTCAATGATAGTCGTGGTTTCTTTGTCAATAGTCACTTTCCTGGCGCTGCCCAGCTCTTCGAGCATGACGTTCTCCAGCTTGATTCCGAGCTCCTCGCTAATCACCTTTCCGCCCGTAAGAACACCAATATCTTCAAGCATGGCCTTACGACGGTCGCCAAAGCCTGGCGCCTTAACCGCAGCGACGTTGAGCGTACCACGCAGTTTGTTGATCACGAGGGTCGCCAACGCTTCACCTTCTACATCTTCCGCGATAATCAAGATGGGTCGGCCCAACTTGGCGACTTGCTCAAGAATCGGCAGCAGATCCCTCATCGACGAAATCTTTTTTTCATTTAGCAGGATGAGGGGATTTTCAAGTACGGCTTCCATGGTTTCAGCGTCGGTGACGAAGTAAGGCGAGAGGTAACCCCGATCAAACTGCATCCCTTCCACCACCTCCAAAGCGGTCTCGATCGTGTTTGATTCCTCTACGGTGATGACGCCATCTTTGCCAACTTTCTGCATCGCTTCGGCGATCAATCTGCCAATCGTAGCGTCACCATTTGCCGAGATCGTTCCGACTTGAGCAATCATGTCTTCAGTGACCGGCGTCGCCATTTTCGTGATCTTTCGCGTTACACGGTCGACGGCTTTATCGATACCGCGCTTCAGAGCCATCGGATTCGCGCCCGCCGCCACAGTTTTAACGCCCTCACGAAAAATCGCCTGGGCCAGGACGGTTGCGGTAGTGGTACCGTCGCCAGCAACGTCACTGGTCCTTGAGGCTACCTCACGTACCATCTGCGCGCCCATATTCTCAGCCAGATCTTTGAGGTCGATCTCCTTCGCTACCGTCACACCGTCTTTGGTGATCGTTGGGCTACCATATTTCTTGTCTAGCACAACGTTTCGTCCTTTCGGACCCAGGGTAATCTTGACTGTATCGGCGAGTTTATTCACTCCGCGTAAAATTGCGGCGCGGGAGTGTTCGCCTCGCGTTATTTGCTTTGCCATATTCTTTGTTTTCTTCTGTAATGCACTTATGCCGGGTTTCGGCGCCTGAAAAGACCAAGTGCCAGAACGACAACTGCGCCGACCAGCAATAAGTGAATCAGGCTGGTGCTAACAAATCCACCATAAAACCCAACCAACCACAGCAGCAAAAGCACTACAAGAATCGTCCACAACATAATCGTACTCTCCCTCCGGTTGAACTCAGTTCCTCCCCTTGAATACCCTTTTGTCCCTCACAACAATGAACTAGACTGACAGCTTCGTCTGTGCGTTAGGCCACATACGTGCTATGCTTTTTTCAGGTTGTGATTGCTCTGAAACCTCAACGTCCGACATCAAACTAAACGATTTGTCTCGGCCCAGATGATTTGTTGAGGACGAGGACCACAACACAGAGATTACTCATGTCTGCATCTGTCAGATCTGACGCCTTCAGCGAAAACCGGCTTCTTGCCGAGCTTCCTGATGACGAGTATGAACGTCTGCTGCCTAGCCTGCAGGAAGTCTCATTTTCACTTGGTGAAGTAGTCTACGAGTTCGGTGGAAAGTTGGATTACGTCTTTTTCCCGACCACGTCAATCGTGTCTTTGCTCTACACCATGGAAAACGGCGCGAGCGCCGAAATGGGTTTGACCGGCAATGATGGGGTGGTTGGGATTGCCCTGTTCATGGGCGGGGGTACGATGCCCAACCGCGCCGTCGTACAAAGCGCGGGCGCGGCTATTCGCATGAGGGCAAGGGTATTGCAAGATGAATTCGCGCGAGGTGGGCAATTCCAACGCTTACTACTGCGCTATACGCAGGCATTGATTACACAGATCTCGCAGACGGCCGTTTGCAACCGACTTCATTCGGTTGAACAGCAACTTTGCCGCTGGCTCTTGTTAAGCCATGATCGCGTAAAGGCCGACGAGCTGATCATGACCCAGGAACTGATTGCTGACATGTTGGGGGTGCGTCGAGAAGGCGTTACCGTCGCTGCCGGTCGGCTGCAAGATGACGGAGCAATCAGTTATGTCCGCGGTCACATCAAGATCCTCGACCGGAAAAAATTAGAAGAGACTGTTTGCGAGTGTTATCGAGTAGTGAAAGATGAGTTCGATCGGTTGCTTGGATAGATATTGCCTTCATCCCTTATCTATTACTATCTCGCGTCTGTGTGTTTGCGCACAGACCGTGTCTCTCTCATCGGTTATAAGTTCCTAGCTCTACTTTAGAAATCAACCTTTCGACCTCCGCGGCCAGAGTCGGCAAACCTTCCTTTTGAGCCGCGTAATTTCCAGATAGAGCCGAGATTTAGTCTCTGGCATCCGACTTATGAATCTTAGGGTTTCTGGTGAAATCAATATTTGGTGAGGTGTGCTTAGGAAACCTTAGTAAAAGCTCCCTGAAGCAGAAAGAAGAAGTATGAAGAGTTTAAAGAGTATCTTTTCAGTGGCTGTTCTGTTAGCACTTTCAATCATCGGCGCGAACGCGAGGGCGCAACCTGCCCGTGTCTCGAACCGGCAGATCGGCGTCATACTTCAACGTCTCGAACGTAATTCCAACAGGTTCCGCGGCAGTCTCAATGCCGCGCTCGTCCAGGGACGTATCGACCAAACACGTCCTCAAAATGATATCAGTTCCTTTGAAGGCGCTTTTGAGAGCGCTACTAGCGAGTTCAGGGATCAATTCAATCACAATCGGACAGGAACGCCCGACGTTCAGAACGTTCTGCAAAAGGCATCACTTGTAAACGCTTTCATGACCCGTAATCGACTGAACCACATGGTTCAGAATGATTGGAACTCAGTTCGTACCGATCTGAACGCGCTGGCGAATGCATATGGCCTCAGCTGGCGGTGGAATCGGGAGACTTTTCCGCCCGTTACCTCCAATCCACCCTCGCGTCTGCCTGACGGTGAGCTAGAATCTCCCGCCGCCAATCGCTTAACCGGAACCTTTTTATTGGATTCCTCTCGCAGCGATAACCCGCGGGACCAAGCGCAGCGGGCGATCCGAAATCTACCTGAGAGCGAGAGGCAGAATATTTATGACCGAATCATAACGCGACTCGAGTCTCCTCAGATGCTGGCCATCGAGCGTCGTGGTTCGACGATGACTATCGCCTCCGCGCTCGCAGCACCGATCACCTTTGAAGCAGACGGTCGCGAACGTGAGGAACAAATCGGCAACGGTAGATCCGCTCGAGTAACAGCGACGTTGCGCGAAGCGCAGTTACTTATTATTAGTTCAAACGGCTACAAAGAAAATGATTTCAATGTCACGTTCGATGCGACAGAAAACAACCGCAGCCTTCGAGTGCGACGTCAGATCTATTCCGACAGTTTAACTCAACCGGTGGTTGTCAACAGTGTCTATGACCGCACGTCAGATGTTGCACGATGGAATATCTATGACGAATCGCGGCCCGTTCTGCTTAACACAACTCCGGGCACCGTAGATTTCATCCTGCGGGATCAAACTATAGTCGGAGTTCTGAACAACGACCTGACCACGAAGCAGGCGAAAGCCGGGGATCGGTTTACCTTGACAGTGCGAGAGCCTAGTCCATACCAGGGCGCAATCATTGAAGGTACGGTAACTAGCGTTAACAAGGGCGAACGGCTGACTGGTCGGGCTGGGATGACGCTCGACTTCAACACGATCCAATTGCGAAATGGCGAGACTCATAGATTCAGTGGGATTCTCACAACTGTCCGGGCGGCGAATGGCGATACAATCGCTGTCGATAACGAAGGAAGTGCGCAAGGCGATAGCCAAACTAAGACAACTGTCCAGCGTACGGGTATCGGCATTGCAGTCGGCGCCATCATTGGCGCAATTACCGCTGAAGGGAAAGGCGCAGCGATCGGTGCCGTCATTGGTGCGGCAGCAGGAGCTGGCTCAGTTTATGTTCAAGGCAAAAACGAGCTCGACCTTCCGACGGGCACTGAGCTTACCATTCGCCCAACTGGCCCTCCTCAAGAATGAGAAGTTTCACTTGAAACCTGCGGCATGTCGTGGCATTCACCGTTCTGCGAATCGCTCGGCAAAAGTGGCTACAACGCTTGTCAACTCGGCGGGCTCGACCGGCTTCGCGATGTGCTGTTGGTAGCCGGCGGCAAGTCACCCTCTTCGGTGTGTACGCTTTTCACCGGAAGTATTACTTTGACTATCGTGCCCCCTTCTTGACCGGGACTTGACACTGACACCTTACCTCCGTGCAGTTCAACCAGCTCGCGCACGATGGACAGACCGAGTCCAAGTCCACCACCTCTTGTGTTGGGCGAGTCGGACTGACGGAAGCGGTCAAAGACATGAGGCAAAAGTTCCGGCTCGATCCCTTCCCCCGTATCAGTGATGGTGATCGCTACGTGCGAATCGATGCGCTCGAGCTCCACCAGCACGCGTCCGCCTTTGGGTGTGAACTTGATCGCGTTGGATAGAAGATTCCAGATGATTTGCTGAAGTCGATCAGGATCGCCAGATATCGGACTCACTTCTGGATCAAGCGCCATCTGGAGATGAATTCCTTTGGAATCAGCGGCCGGGTATAGGCCCTCAACTACTGCCTCGATCGTCTGCGCGAGTTCGACCCGACACACTTGGACGCGGAGCTTGCCGGTGATGATGCGCGAGAGATCGAGCAGATCGTCAATGAGTCGTCTTTGCGCGCGTGCATTACGGACGATGATCTCAAGAGCACGTTTTGATTCTTGTTCGTCGAGATTGCCAGTGGTGAGCAGATCTGACCAGCCGAGAATCGAGGTCAGGGGAGTCCGTAATTCATGTGAGAGCGTAGTAAGGAATTTATCTTTGATGCTGTTAGCTGTATCAGCCTCCGCGCGTGCTGCCCTTGCGCTTTCTAAGAGCAGTCGGCGTTCTTCCTCTCCTCTTTTGCGCTCAGTGATGTCGCGGATGTTGCACTGAATAACTGGACAACCGTCTTCGTCATAGACGTTGCTGACAAACTCCACTTCCCGGAGCTTTCCGTCTATCGTTTGGAGCGGCAAATCCTCGTAGCGTAGATAGCCTTTCGACCGTATCTCTCTAAACGCTTGTTGGCTAGCCTCCTTATCGTTAAACAAACCGATTTCCCACAGCTCCTTCCCCAGAAACTCGTCGCGTGAGTAACCGAGTAACTCCAACATAAATGGATTGACATCGGTGATTCTCAATGTGTTGGCATTAAGAATAAGTATACCGTCTCGTGCCGACTCAAAGAGCCGGCGATAACGAATCTCCGAAGTCCGCAGCCCTTCTTGTTTTTGCTGGGCGAATGTTGTGCGCCTTTTTGTGCAGGTTTCGACCATTCGGATTTAACCGGCTTACTCGCCTGTGGATCGCGGCTAACGGATGATGCGGATACTAAGTCGGTAAAACCCAGAACATCCTCAGTTCTTCCGTTGTCTCTTAAGTGTTGAAGTGAATCAGACGACGTATGCGATTGGTAAATAAAACATCCATTTTGCCTGCTGCGAAAGTCTCTTCTGCTCCCATAGTCCCCCGATCTAATTTGGGCCTGTTGTCCCAAAGCGATTAAGAATGAGTTTACGACTCAAGCAGAGGGGCGGTCTGTGCGGCAACCCACAAAGGAGAAGTCTGCGACACGCCATGACCAAGTCGCCAATACCACTCACCACACTGAGGCGACAGACTTTATGTGTGTTCTCGCACAGACAGACACTTCAAGCTGATCTAGCCTGGATGTTCAATGAAACCTGTCGCAGCCTATAGCACAGCGGTAGTTCTTGTGGTCATTGTGTTGGGTTCTCAGTCGTCATCATTCTGTAAAAACTTGCACCCATTGATCTCCTACCGTATTCACGTCGACGCGAAGGATTTGTCTGGCTTCGACGTCGAAATGCAAGTTCGTGGCGCCGACGATACTGTACGTATCGCGATGGCCTCGCATCCGGAATACGACGATCGCTATTGGAGATACGTCGAGAACCTCAGAGCCGAGTCGCGGGGCGTCACGCTTCAGCTAGCACGAGAGGAAGATCAGTTGTGGCGTGTTGTCGCGCCACGTGGCGATTTGACTGTGAGGTACCGCATTCGACTACCGCCGCAAACCACACCCATACGCGCTGCGTGGCGACCCTTTCTCTCAGAGACAGGTGGACTCATAGGCGATGTGCACTCGCTGATGTATGTCGTGGGAGCGACTTCGTCTCCTGGCCGCGTGACGATCGATCTCCCCGTAGGTTGGGCCATCGCGTCCGGGCTCGAAACTACAAAAGATCCACAAACATTCACTGCCTCATCGGTCGAGTTACTGTTGGACTCGCCAATCGTTGTTGGACAATTCCGTCAGTGGGATTTCACAGTCAGGGCTGTGAAGCATCAGGTTATATTCTTGCCCGATGCGACCACCGTCTCATTTGACTCCGCTGCTTTCGTCGCTGGCATTCAAAAGCTCGTAATCGAGGCTTTCAATATCTTCGGAAAGCCACCTTATCGCAATTACACGTTTCTTTATCTGGACGGCGCCTACGGAGCGCTTGAACATCTGAATTCAGTTACCTTAGGTGCAAGAAGTCAGAATCTGGCGCGAGGACTTTCGGGCACCTTCGATACGACAGCTCATGAGTACTTTCACACGTGGAATCTGATGCATGTGCGACCAGTCGAACGCGTTGGGCTGCGCTACCATCCTGCAAGCCCGACAGGAGAGCTCTGGTGGAGTGAAGGTGTAACCATCTACTTTAGTGACGTCTTGATGCGGCGTGCGAAGCTTCCCACTTTTGATCCAAACCGCCTGTCATACCTTGAGCACAACATCGCTGCATACTTGGCCTCTCCCAGCTATTCGCGTATCTCAGCTGAACGCGTGAGTCGGGGAGCCGAGGATCCGCTTGCGCTCGGCGATGACTATGCTAGCACCCATCTGCAGGGGAACGTGCTCGGCACAATGTTGGATTTGATGATCCGGGAGTCAACAGGCGGTCAACATTCACTCGACGAAGTTATGCGCAGATTGAGCGAACGGTTTACCCCACAACGAGGTATTACAGGTCGCGATATCGAAACCGCCGTGCGCGACGTCTGCAACTGCGACCCGCAACCGTTCTTTGAAAGATACGTGCGAGGAGCGAGACCCTTAGACTTCGATCGATATCTGCGGGCGATAGGACTGCGCACAAAGGTGTCGTGGTCAGCAGCGGTTGACAACGATGGAAGGTCGGAGCCGGATCTACGGATCTTTGCCTTTAACGCACCCGGAGAATCAATGCTCCGAATTCGGCTGACCAATCCTACCAGTGCATGGGCCCGCGCCGGTTTGCACACTGGTGATCGGCTGGTATCGCTCGACGGGCATCCCGTCACAACTACGAATGATTTTAGGTCGTGGCTTGGAAAACTTCAGGTAGGCGAAACCGTGAGAGTAGCAGTTGCACGAGAAGGTGCTATCTCAAACGTGCCCGTGGTTATCACCGGTTATGATCGGCCCACCGTAAGGGTTGACGAAATTGCAAACGCAACGGCCGCACAACGAAGATTGCGAACGCAGTGGGTTACTGCACAGCCGTGAAAGCGCCAGAGATTGATCAATTGGAGAATAGAAGTGAAAGCTATTAACCCCTGCCACGGCGAACCTATAAATGCGCATCCAAGCCAGCCTGCAAGGACCGACAGTTCTCTGCATGCAGTGAAAGAAGTTCACCGTCAACCCACGGCTGCAGAAGTCTCGCGTCTAACCTTTGATAAGTTGCGCGATGCTCGCATCCACACCCAAAAACTGAGCAACGAATTCGCGCGTCTTTTAAACCGTGGGTCGCCGTTGGAGTAGATCAACCTCAGGACCTAAGGACTGCGTTGCGTGCTACGAGATCGAAGAGGAAGCTCATGTCAGACGAAGTAGTCATTCTTAAGGTTTTCAATAATGAAGTTGATGCGAGAATGGCGCAAGATGCGCTTCAAGAAGCAGGAGTCAGCGCCTACGTATTCAAGGATGATGGTGGCGGCATGGAACCTCACCTCCAGCGAACCATAGGCGTTCGTCTAGTCGCTCGCCGCGCCCAGGCAGAACTTGCCCTTCAAGTTCTTGGAACTCAGCTAACTTAGAAGTGACTCTTGATCAGTTCCAAGCGACGACCGTAGATCATTAAGATTGTTCTTTAGCCACTGGAAATCAAGTGGCTTTACTATGCAATCGTCGCATCCTGCAGCCAAAGCAGCAGCTGCGTAACTCGGAGTTCCCCAGCCATTGAGCGCTATGATCTTAATATCACCCAATAGCTTATTTTTGCGAATGCGAAGAGTTGCGCCCAGGCCATCGAGGTATGGCAGGCTCCCATCCATCAGCATCAGATCAGGATGTTCTCGCGCCGCAACTTCCACTGCTTCTAACCCGTTGCTGGCTTCGACTACTCGACAGCCCCACGTTCGATACAACACGCCAATCATTTCGCGCGTGTCGTCGTGATCTTCGACGATGGCAACGGTGAGTTTGGCGGAGGTTCGTGTCCGAGGCTCATAGTTCTGAGGTAACTGTTCGGTAATTTTGGCCGTGTGGGGGATAGCAGACATAGCGTTTTATCCTTTTTCGAATATCGATCGTTGATCGTTCGGATTCGGACTTTCGAAACCTGCTCAATCCTAATTGTTCGCTATCTTCTTCCTCTCAGTGATTGTTGTTTGAGTAGTCTGGTCTTCGTCGTTACCGACTGTCTGTGCGTTAACACACATACCCCGGATAACCCTTCACACTCGTATGTGTGTTCTCGCACAGACGACAGCTGTTCTTCCGCGTATTCTTCACATGGAATAATAGCGAGAAAGGAATAAAGAGATGTTGTGGACTATTTTAGTGATACTACTCGTACTTTGGTTAGTAGGTTTCCTGGGGCATTTCGGCGGCAGCCTCATACATATCCTGCTCGTCCTGGCAGTCATCGTCCTGGTGGTTAACCTGGTATCCGGCCGTCGCACGGTTTAGGGGTTACGTTTTTGCGAATTCAAAAGATAGGCGGCGAAGCTGTTAACCGGTTACTCGCCACGCTGCCAAAAAACGAGTACAAGCGTCTGTTACCTAGCCTGAAACCTGTTAACCTGACCTTTGGAGAGGTGTTGTACGAGGCCGGCGACATTATTAAGCACGTGTACTTTCCGACAGACTCGATCGTTTCCTTGCTCGCGGCTACGCCGGAGACTTCTGGTCTCGAGGTAGGGATGGTAGGTAATGAGGGAATGGCCGGATTACCCGTCTTTATGGGAGCTAACGTTTCACCCACGAGGGCGCTCGTGCAAGGTGCGGGCTCCGCTATGAAAATGACATCAGCGAACGCGCGCCTGGAGGCAAACCGGCTTGGTTCTCTCCATCGACTGTTGCATCGATACTCCCATTCGTTGCTCGCCCAGGTCTCGCAATCGTCTGCGTGTAACCGCTTTCATTCAGTCGACGCTCGACTGGCTCGGTGGCTGCTCATGACTGCTGACCGGCTCAACGCGGATGGATTCAGGCTGACTCAGGAGTTTATGTCGAGCATGCTGGGCGTTCGGCGCGAAGGAGTAAATAAAGCCGCCGGCGCGCTGCAAGCCGAAAACCTAATTCGATATAGCCGCGGCGTAATCGCCATTCTTGACCGACGACGTCTGGAAGCCAAAGCTTGTGTGTGTTACCCGCTTATCAAAGCGGACGCGGATGAATACCTAAATTGAGACGCCTGTCGCCGCTCAAGCTTTCAGGCCGGAAAAAGGTTTCCTTATGTGTGGTAACGCACATACGCAAGGTCTTCCCTCGTCCTAAACTTCATGACGTACGCCGTTGAGTTTATTCCGCTGGCCAAGACCAGTTGGCACTCCCCAACTCTGGAAGATGGGGGAGAGGCCAACCTCAACGTGTCTGTCGAAATGGATCCTTCCGGAGCTTGAGGTGAAATACAGTGCACTCTTTGCGGAAAACGGCCGTCTCTCGAGTGAGGACCGAACATTCAGGAAGAGAGCGGGAAGCTGACCTAATAACCTGGATAGCCAGGGGTGACGCAGGTGCTTTCCGTGAGTTTTACGAGGCGACTAATGGCCTGCTCTTCGGTCTTTTGTTGCGTATTCTAGGCCATACTCAGACCGCTGAAGAGGTGTTATCTGAGCTTTACGAAGAAGTAAGGCAAAAAGCCGCTCGATTTGGCAGGCAGACTGAAAGGCCATTAACGTGGCTTATATTCATGGCCCATCGGCGGGCGATTGAGTGTCTTTGCCGCAAACTACGCACGCAAAGCCAGACTGCCAGCACGATAAATATTACTGAGCAGCGCCGGCTGATTCGGGAGGCGATGGATTCAATCCCTGACTTACATCAGCAAATGATTGAAATGGCCTTTTTCGCTGGAATGACTAATCACGAGATCGCAAAAGAACTCGGGCAAACGCCCGAGCGAGTTGAGGCTAATCTTCGAAATGCAATGCTGCGGCTTTTCCAACTGTTCAGTGCCATGGGCTTCTCACCGCTGAACACGACCGAGACTGAATCAACCTGAGGTCCTGTCATAATTCTATAAGCTCGAGACCTGCGGCCTCGATCAGTGGCCAACCGGTATTCGTTGGAATCGTGACTTCCCTTCAGCGTCTTCCCATGAGACATCCAAGACATAAGGACTAACTTCTCCTGGTATGATTGTGAGTCGTTCCAGCTGATCATGGTCAGCGTCAGCAGGGCTTCCATTAACCCAGGTTCGGTGAGACAAAACAGCCTTCTCTCCTGGTTGCATAAATCTTATGGGATCGAATCTGATATGAACCCGCGAAGGACCACCGCCGGCTGTTTCTTCATCTTTCAAAAAAATGGTGAGAATCTCAATCGACTTGAGGGTCTCATCAGTCGCATTCGTTAACTCCAAGAGAAGCCTTGATTTCGTATCAATAAACCTAAAACTAAAAGGCTTTCTAATATTGGTGCTCATGAATTTCCCTTTTGTGTCGACCTCAGACGGCAGCCGAAATCTCGCTCAGCAGACGACTGAGCAGGCTTCTCAACTGATTGAAGTTATCCGGGCGGGTGATATAGACGTTTCTACCAATCGCTACTTCTTCTCCCTCGGCAATGTCTTCAATGCAGAAGAGCACAACGGGCACGTCCTCTCCGACGGCGGAACGTTCACGAACCCGACGCGCGGAGGCGATAACTTCGTGCGCTAACCCGGCCACGCTCACCAGAATCAAGTCGGGACGTTGTCGTTGGGCACTCTCGATCGCGTCTGTTTCATCCCGAGCGAGCGCCACGCCATACCCGTCTGCCTTCAACAGTTTCTCAATACCGTCGCGGGTCTCGTTAACATCTTCCAGTACCAGGATGATCATCGATATCAATATACAACCGGCAGTGCGGACCTGTCCGTGCGACAACACACACACCAGAAGTAGAACCGTTCTGGGCGGCCGCTAACTTCAGACCATATGCGGTCTAGCGCACAGACCGCTGACCTTGTTTAGCGTACGGTTATGATTAAGGGCTCAGAGTATGCGCAATGTCTCAAAGGAATCATTATCTGGACATGAGGGGTGTTTAACTTATGGTTTCACTCAAGAAGAATGAAAGACTTCTAATGAAGGATCTCTACGCCATGCGACGCGCAAACGGCGATGTATTCGCTCTTGACGATAACGGACGTTTTCGCGTGCCCCTCTTTCACAGCATCCACGACGCCATAATCGCCCGTTTGCATAACTCTGAAATGCTGGTTTTCAAACCGGTGGTGCTTGATGTTCGCTTGCTCAGGGATATGGTTCCTGTAGGCGGCGCAGCCGAAGTCGACTTTTGGCTGGTGAACGATCCTATGCTCAATCTCAACCGTGGTTGTTTGATACAACCGAGCGAACTCAACTTACTTGTCGGAAATCGAATCGCACCAAAGTTCCATCCAACTGATCCATCTACCAATGAGATTACGAGTTTGACCACGACTGCTTTGAGCAAGAGTAATGCGACAGCAGCGTTGGAAGATGAAGGAGGACTGTATTCGAAATGCGCGTGAGCATTACGGCAAAATCGATTCACGGTCGCTTGAACGGGCTCTTACCGATCACTCTTTCGTTCAATGATGAAGTTTGGAGTTACTCCTATGACTAGACTTGCAAAGCCAGTGTCGGTTGTTGGCTTCGTTCTCAGCGTGATCCTGGTCAGCAGGTATCTATATCTGTTTACGGTCAGAGATTCAGACGGTTTCGCACAGGCGGGACAGTATGGTTTGTGGTTGACCGGTGCTGTGGTTATCGCATGTATCACCGCCGGCCTAATGTTTTATTTTTTCCTTCGTCACGAGGATAAGTCATCTACAACACACGGATTTCGTGTCCCTGCAACCGCTTTGACTCGCGGCGCCCTCACTGTCAAATCAACGACACGTGAACCCTTTGATATCAAACGGTGGCAGAAACAAAACCCGTGGCTGATTGAGGGCCAGGCCGACGACAGAATGCCGATGCTGGGCGCGGCCGGTGACGGCAATGGGTCGTTGTCGGAGCGCCGGTCGACCACTCGCCGAACTCATCAAATGATGTACAAAAAATGGTCGCAAGCGAGGCACGACTAGTACCTGCCTCCAGGTACCTTATTTACCACATACGATAAATATTTACTATCCGATATATATTCTACACTTGACATATACCGGGGATCAGCATAAGGTGGTTGTGAACCGAGTCTAGCTTACTCCCTTCTCAGCTTCTCTGGCGCCTTCCAGATCATCTGAAGTCAACAGCTCAACCACAGAGGAGCAACAAATGTTTGGACGACAAGTTACTATGAAGCTCAAGCCCAATTCGACGGTAGAGCTTACCCGCATTGCGGGCAACGAGATTATACCCATCCTGCGCAAGCAGAAGGGATTCCGCGATGAGACTACCTTCATCGCGCCCGAACGCTCGGAAGCGATCGCAAACAGTTTCTGGGACACCAGAGAAGATGCAGAGACATACAACCGAACGGTATATCCGGAAGTGTTGAAGACCCTATCGAATGTGATCGAGGGAACACCGACGGTAAAGACCTTCGAGCTTGCCAATTCAACCTTCCACGAGTCTGCTGCTGGCAAGTTGGCGTGAGGCAGATCAATCTATTCCCCCGGCGCGGAACGGGGCGGGCTGAGGTCCGCCCCATTTCTGCCCCAACGCTAAGGGCGTTCAGCCGATGCTGTCGGTAACATCAGGCGAACTACACGAATGATCGAAAGAGAGGCCGGAATAGAAATATGAGTCTTACGCAATGTCCCAACTGTCACCGTCAGTGCTTTACTGATTCAACAGTCTGTCCCAGTTGCGCGAAAATCTTTCAAGCGGGTGCGCTCCAGGCACGGGCAGTCGCTAAAGAGAAAGCGTTCAGCACGAAAGCAAACAGTTTATTCCTCAGTATGCTTCTGACGTTGTTGGCCGTGCTTGTGTTCGTCGAGCTACAAGCTTACTTAGCCGGCGTTGGTTTCTTTCGTCCGTAGTAGTCTGGGCGCAAATATGCTTTCAGAATGACTTCGAATTTGTCGGGATAAAACGACCAGAGATTGTTCGTGAAGTCCCGCAGCAGCAAGCATCCCTAAAAGCTAGTGAACTTCGCGAGCAGTAGGTTGCCAGCGTGGCTGCGCTTTCTGGATAGTCACGAACCAGGCGGTTTTGCTCACACACCAATCGTTGCGCGTTTTTCGATCTTTGCCCACGTATCGCGCAGGCCAATGGTTCGATTGAACACCAATTTGTGCGCCGAACCGCGATCGACGCAATAATAACCAAGGCGCTCGAACTGGTACTTAGTGCCAGGCTCTGCATCTCGCACACTCGGTTCTATTTTGCAATCGTCCAATACCTGCAAAGAGTCAGGATTCAGGTTTTCGGTAAAATCGTGCCCTTCTTTAACTTCGTTCGGATCCTCTTTAAGAAAAAGATTGTCGTAGAGACGAACCTCCGCTGGTAAAGCATGCGCCGCTGAGACCCAGTGAATCGTGGACTTTACCTTTCGACCATCAGGCGTGTTACCTCCGCGTGTAGCCGGATCGTAAGTGCAACGGAGTTCTACAATCCTGCCGCTGCTATCTTTAATGACTTCTTTGCAGGTAATTAAGTAAGCATAACGGAGTCGTACCTCGCGACCAGGGGTGAGCCGGTAAAACTGCTTCGGAGGGTCTTCGCGAAAATCATCTTCCTCAATATACAGCGTCTTTGAAAACGGAATCTTTCTGGTTCCCGCCGCAGCTTCTTCAGGATTGTTGATAGCATCCATTTCTTCCACCAGATCATCGGGATAGTTTTCGATAACCACGCGTAGCGGTTTCTGCACACACATGACCCGGGGAACAAGTCGATTCAAGTCCTGGCGGAGGAAGTATTCGAGCTGCTGTAACTGAGTAATGCCATTCGTCTTCGATACGCCAACACTAGCACAGAAGGTACGGATGGCTGTGGCAGTGTAACCGCGCCGGCGCAGGCCCGAGAGCGTTGGCATACGCGGATCATCCCATCCTTCAACGTGCCCTTCTTCAACCAACTTCAGCAGCTTGCGTTTGCTTAGCAGAGTATGGGTGAGTGCCAGCCGGTCAAACTCGTATTGCCGCGACGGAAAAATCCCAAGCTGTTCGATGAACCAATTGTATAAGGGCCGATTATTGTCGAACTCCAGAGTACACATAGAGTGTGTCACGCGCTCGATCGAATCCGACTGCCCGTGGGCGTAATCGTACATCGGGTAAATACACCACTGACTACCGGTGCGATGATGGTCCATGTGGAGGATTCGATACATAACCGGGTCGCGCAGATTAAGGTTTGGAGAGCTCATATCGATCTTCGCTCGCAGCGTTCGCGAACCATCTGGAAACTCTCCCTGTTTCATGCGCTCGAATAGATCCAGATTCTCTTCGACAGAACGGTTGCGATACGGGCTTTCTCTGCCAGGTTCGGTTAACGTGCCGCGATACTCGCGAATCTGGTCAGCACTTAGATCGCATACGTAAGCTTTCCCGTCCTGAATCAACTGAATGGCCCATTCGTAAAGTTGTTGGAAGTAATCAGAGGCGTAATAGAGGCCGTCCCATTTGAATCCCAGCCACTGCACATCCTCCATGATTGCTTCAACATACTCTGTTTCTTCTTTTGACGGATTGGTATCGTCGAAACGCAAATTGCACTTGCCGCCAAACTCTGCCGCCAATCCGAAATCCAGGCATATGGCTTTGGCGTGGCCGATATGTAAATAGCCATTTGGTTCTGGAGGAAATCGGGTTTGCACACGTCCTCCATGTTTGCCGCTCTTGATGTCGTCGATGATGATGTTTCGAATAAAATTCGAAGGCCCACCCGAATTTTCAGGCGATTCGGGTGAAGTCTTAGCAAAGTTAGTCTCAATACTCACGCTACGCTGTTCTCCATTCTTTACTACGGCTCCAAACGATAGCATTTCGTGTGAGTTCGTGTGAATTCGTGGATCGTCTATGCCCTCAAAACAACAGTCCTCGAAAGCACACGAAATAACACGAAACGCTACACGCGAAATGAAGAGCTATATTCGTTTATTTCGGGCAACGGCTCTTACACGTCTTAATACCTCGTCCTCCCCGAGGTTTTGAGCTACTAAGAAAAGTTCCGGACTCTGTTTTAGTCCGGTCAGGGCGATCCTGATCGCATTGCTCACATGACTGATCGAACCAGCAAAACTCTCTGGATTCTTCTTGTATTGCCCTGCTGTTGGTGCGAAGCCGTGGGCGCCAGCCAAACTGCGTATCTGTTCGAACCAGGCCTCTTTGTCTTCCTCATGCCGATATGAATCAACGAAGCCTTTGGCCAACTTAACTACCATGTCAGGCTCGACTGGGGCGAAGCGAGGATCTGAAGGATCACTAACTGTTGTAAACAGCTCCGGGAAATACAAACTGTAGGCCGGCCGGAACTCTTCCCATTTCGCGAGATCCTTTCGCTGCACACCAGGGTGTCGCTCATTCGCAAAGATCCGATGAGCCAGTGGCAGATTCCTGGATAGTATTGCGGCCAAGTCAGGATCATGCTCCCGAGCCCAGGTAAGCAAACTTTCCAGCGCCTCTTCGGTAGCAAGTTGCGCGATAAACTCCCGGCTGATCGATTCAAGTTTCACCAGATCGAAAATCGGACCAGCCACTCCGCATTCACTTAAACTGAGAGCAGACGACGCAGATTCCTCGAACGTCATTTCAGCGAATCTGCTATTGGCCAGACCTCTTAAGTAATGTAGCACTGCGCCCGCGGGATAACCCGATTCCATGTAATACGCGACGTCAGCTTCGTTATCTTTTCGCTTGCTCAGCTTGCGCCGGCTCGCTCCGTCGAATTTCATCAGCGGAGCGATATGGGCATAGGGTATGGGCAGGAAACCAAGTGCGTTGAATAGTTGCAGGTGCACCGGCACTGAAGAGATCCACTCTTCACCTCGAAGTACCACCGTGACTCTCATCAACGTGTCGTCAACTACATGAGCAAAGTGGTAAGTAGGAAGTCTCGGAGATTGATCGCTGCTCTTCAACAGCACGATGTCGTTCACATTGTCTTGATGTTCGATTCGACCGCGGATCAGATCAACGAACTCGACGCGTTTAGGTGGGCCATCGGGCGAACGAAACCGAATCGCATAAGGCTTTCCCGCTTGGAGGCGGCTCATGACATCAGCCGGCGAAAGACTTCGGCAACGCGCCCATGAACCGTAATAGCCAGTGTGAAGCTTTGCCGCAAGTTGTTCTTCCGTCATCCGGGCCAACTCCTCACGGGTGCAAAAACATAGATAGGCACGGTCGGTTCTCAGCAACTCTCGCGCGTAGGTGTGATAGATCAGCTCTCGCTTTGACTGTTCGTACGGTCCCCACTTTGAATTCGAGTCGTCCTCGTCTGACTCGATGTCGAAGTACTTGAATGCTCGTGCAAACTGTTCGCGCGAGCCGGCGACTTCTCGCGCCTGATCGGTGTCTTCGATTCTAATAAAGTACGAACCACCGGAATGATGTGCGAGGTTCTTGCCAAGAGTGGCGACGTAGACCCCGCCTGTGTGCAAAAAACCTGTTGGGCTTGGACCAAAGCGCGTCACGATCGCACCTGGCGGAAGATCGCGCTGCGGATAATAAGACTCCCAATGCGAAGGTTCTGGCAGTTCAGCGTCAAACAACGTACTAATGAACTCAGCAGTAAGCATAGATCCCGTAAAGGAGTCCGGAATGCTAACACCCGACCTTAATCGATCGAAACAAAGCGCGATGTTTCGCGGTCCTTCCGCACGCGATCTATTGGGAAGGCTTGATTGTGCATTACGACATAAATACCCGGACCAAGTACCCGAGCAGCAAAGAGACTCTCAGTAAGGTTTTGCAAACCATCGCTTCCTTCAAACCCCAGCGGAGTCATCGCGCCCGTTAGCACAATAGGAACCTTCAGTTCAGATAGAGCGTGCTTCAAATAGAGACCGGTCTGAACCATTGTATCCGTGCCGTGAGTGATTACGACTGGCCAGCACTCGCTCAACACCCGCTCGATGAGCCCAAGAATCGCGCTGCGGTCCGCATCAGTCATCTCCAAACTGTCTTTATTCATGAGCGGCAGCACGCGGACTTCACAGTCCGGAAGCCGTAACCGCCCGAGATATCGATCGATTTGGTTATCCAGGTTTTCCACTGTGCTAGTTTGCTCAGAGTAGACTTTTTCAATTGTGCCACCCGTAGTGATCACGTTGACCTTCAGCATCTTCGAATTGTTCCTTGCCTACCTGGAGTTCATTTCAGCTCATCGCCATCTTAACAAATCATCAGCATCGCAATGTTCTTGCGAATGACCAAAGTGTGCGAGAAAACAATCTAGTCGCTCGTGTCTCAGATAAGAGGAGGCGTTGTGGAAAGCAGTGCAGTTTGATACGGACAACCTGAAGAAGCAACCGTCGACATCCGACGTATCACTCCCTGGCATTCGCCTGCGAGAATGGTGGCCTAAGTGGGTTGATTGTTACGGTGTCGAGACCCCTCACAGCAGGCCTGCCGATTCAATCATTTGCCTTGTGTTTAGTCGTCCCGCGATACCACAAGTGCAACTTCACGAACAGGGGTTCATTAGCTTTGACAGCCGCACGGTAGAACAGTAACTGCGGCGCAGGTCCGTTAGCTGTCAACGCACGGGTGTTAGTTGCGCCGGCGTCACGCTCCTCTTTGGTCCACATTTGACCGGCGGTCTTTTCCATTTCTAGAAATCCAACTCCAGTACTCCATTGTTTTTCCCAGGCCGCTACCTGTTCTTCAGATAACTTCTGCGCCTGATCGGTAATCGCGAGTCCTTCGAGTGGAGCTGGACTCACGAGCACACTTACGACCTCCGCTACGTGATCCGGTCTGGATTTCTTGACGGTGAAGTAAGGTGGATCGTCATCCTGCGCGGGAATCTCAGTTAACCTCCCGATATCAACTTGATTGTCGCCCTTGAGCGTTCTGGTCGTAGGAAAGATGAGATAAGGCTCACCAACGCTTCCGTCGGCATACTGCTCACGATCAATCACATACAGGTAGCCCTTTCGAGCTCCTTCAATGCTGATTCGTAGCTTGTCGCCTTGGACAATTTTTGTCTCTGCGGAGATTCGTTCGGGTAACCATTGCTTAGACTCCGCACCTTCGTGAACAATAAGTCGTTCACCTGAATCTCGGGTGAGCGCCGGGCGAAGTCGCCAAATCGTCACTCCAACCACCGAATCGGGCGCAACATTGTCCGTCGGCACGCGCGGCGTCGCCACACGGTAACTGCGTTGCCGTCGTCGCGCTACCGGCTTCCTAGTCGTGTTGTTGATGAACGCGGTGTCCCAGAGTTTTCGTGTGGTCTCATCACTGTTCTGCGCGATCACAGTGCTGACGATCAACATTGAAAGTATCAGCAACATCAACAAACATGCCCTGGCCCTCATGGTGCCCTTCTTCCTGCCCTCAAGGTTTACTTCCAATCCCCCTGCATCACAAACGCTGCCCAGTAGTATGGCGATGCCCACTGCTTCGAGCGCATCATCTCCATCTGAGCGGCGCGTAATGCTGCTGCTGGGGTCTTCCGAGCTTTCAAAATTCCGGTGTAAAGGTTTGCCATCAACGTCGCCGTGGCCTTGTCGTTCACATTCCACAAACTCACGGTCACGCGACGCGCACCTGCATACATGAACCCGCGTGTCAGTCCAACCAGTCCTTCACCCTTCACATCTTTTCCCAAACCCGTCTCGCACGCGCTCAGCACGACGAGTTCCGCCGGCAGTTTGAGATTGAATATGTCGTGCGAACGTAAAAATCCGTCTTGCGGTTTTCCCTGCTGATCCACAAGCGATAGAACAATTGCCGAAAGATCTGGGCGAGCACTGTCGAGATACCCGTGCGTCGCAAAGTGAACGTAGCGATATTTGCTTAGTTCCTCGCTGATGGCGAGCGATCGGGTTGCACGAAAATCTACCGCCTTCAAGTTCGACGCTGCAGGTGAAACCGCAAGTATCTGATCAGCTTCCTGGCGAGTGAATGGCAAACGAGCAATAGACAAACCGCCTGTTGAGTTACTCGACAAGTGTTCGATGATCCGTGTGTCGAGAGCTGTCGGCGCTGGATTTATATCATTGACTTTTGCTGCTTTTGGGAACCGTGAATCGTTCGTTGAAAAAACCGGGTCAGCAATAACGGCTAGAGATCTTGGCGCAGCGCTTCGATTTTCGAGGTTACGTCTTTGGATTGCCAGTGCGGAAGCCGACGGCAAGGTGATGATTTCGTGGTCGAGAACCAGCGGCATGTAAGCCTGCCCGTCGCCAGCTGTCAGTCTGTTGTTCGCAGGTTGGTTCTTTGCAACGGACGACTGACGATTGACCACTGACAAAGCAGCAAACGGAATGTACTGCAGTGCTCCATCCGCAACGACAACTATTCGCTTGTTGCCAAGTTCACTCGTGAGTGGACCAAGCACCTGCTTACTTAAGTCCGCAGCTGCTTGCTTAAACTGTAAGTCGGCCTGGTTGATTCGATCTTGCCGTTGGGCCGGAGTTTCAATTGGCTTCACGACGCTCCGCGCAGTCAAAGCATCGTAAACTTTTTTTGCTGTCCCTTGAATCTCGTCTCGCTTGGGAAGTTGATAGGACTGCAAAGAGTTCTGTGTCACAACCCAAACATAGCTGCGTTCATCACCGAGAGAATACTCGAGCAATATTGTATTAGGATCGAGTTGCCTTTGGATGTCATGTAATTCCAGGGGCTGAGGTTGGGTAAGCGCCGCGTATGCTGGACTCGCTTTGCGAATCGCCACCTGCACTTGTTGATATTCGTCTTCGAGTGAACTGATTTCCCTGTTAAGCGTTTCAATCTCCTGCCGGCTTCCACTTCGCGCTGTCAGTTGAATCTGCCGCTGTGCTTTGGCATTCAACAGTTGACTGAGTTCGCGCTCGCGTCTTACCAAGTCTGGGCTCACCCCTTCACGGAAGTCGACATGGGCCTCGTTGAGCAACTCAATCAGGCTACGTGCCCGACCACGTTCACTCGTCTGAAGAGCTTGAGCCGCAAACCCTTTTCCGGGATTGCTCGCATCCTGTTGCATTAACAAATCCACATAGAATTCGTAAGCCTTTTCACGCGATGCAAGATAAGACGCACGCAGTTGCTGACTACCGGAATGGGCTCGAACTGTTTCAATCAAAGAAAGAGATTCCTCGATATTTTTTTGCGCTTCGCTGAGATTTCCAAGTTTTTGTTCGGCGCGAGCTCTCCCTTCAAGTGCGATGGCAGCAGTATTTAGGTCGCCAATCTTGTGCAGAATGGCAAGCGATTGATCAAACTGTTCCACGGCTTTCGCAGCCTGTCCGATCAGACTATAGACATGGCCCAGGTTAACAAGTGAAAGCGCCTCTCGACGGACGTTCTGAGTAGCGCGTTGAATTTGGAGCGACTGTTGGTGGAGATCTAGTGCCTTTTCGGGCTGGCCCATCTCCGCATAAGCGACGCCCGTGAGGTCAAGTGTTTCTGCTTCCTGAGCGCGATTGCCAGTCTTTTGCTGAATTGCACGTGCCTGCCCGTAGTAATTCAGGGCTTCGTCATATTTCTTAAGACCTCTGTAGGCAGCACCAATATTACTGAGTGTGTAGGATTCCGCGTTTCTGTCACTCCCTGCATGTAAGATCGCAAGAGATTGATTCAAATACTCCAAAGCCTTATCGAACTCCCCAGTATTCGAATATGCTACGCCAATGTTATTAAGAGTAATCGCGCGCTGATTGGGCTGATCCTTAAAACGAGGCAGCGCTTGCAAGTAATATTCAAGCGCTTTTTGAAAATCCCCCGCGTCACTGTAGAGCTTGCCGATGTTGTTCAGACCCGAACCCTCGGTACTCAAGTTATTAAGTTGTCGGGCAAGAGCAACCGCTCGCTCGTAATGTTGTTCAGCCTTGCGAGTATCGCCCAAGACGTCGTTGACGCCTCCTATCAACGTCTCAATGGATGCCTCTAAACGCTGATTTGGAACAGTTCTCGAAAGCGAGAGCCCTTCATCCAGGAATGGAATAGCTGACCGGAATTCACTCAGCTGCAGGTGAACGAGACCGAGCATCTGCATTGTAAGAGCTTGTCGGTATGTATCGTCTGCCGCCTTGAAGAGGGGCAAAGCCTGTTCAAATTTGTCGATTGAGCTACGCTTAGCCGCAGCAGTTGGTTGTGATCGCAGTTTATTTGCTTCTTCAAAGAGTCTTTCACCAGTTACGTGGCCTTTGTCCGTTTGTGTTGCTTCGCGGATTGCGACGATCTGAATCTTGTAGGATGCAGCTTCGGCCTTCGGGTTAGGGCAACGAATTTCCAGTCGATAATCTCCGGCACTGTCAGCAACTAAAAGTACAGGCTCACTTCCCCAACGATCGTTGGGGCTATCGGTGACTACGATCTGCGATCCGTCTGGCTTGAACAGCGCAACAGCGAGATCAATTCCCTTCTGTTCGATCAGTGCATACAAAAACTGATTAGCATTTAGAGTAATTCGATACGACTGTGACTCACCGCCCTTAAGGGAGTGTTCGCCATCCGAAAAGACAGGTAGTTGAGAGGCTAGCTGCTGATCAAATCTGCCGACAACAGTTGCCACACCGTTCGTGACGTAGTTGCTCGCCGAAGCGGCTAGACACAAGAACAGAGCCGCGCAAATCCTGTACTTCGCCTTTGGAATAAATTGTTGTCGAAGAAGCTGGCCCATAATCAGATCGATATCACTATCACTAAGGAAGAAAGCGCGGGAGGCAACACTCACGCGCTCCTTCTGTACGGTTGAATGACTCATCGGGCAGAAGCGCTGACAGACTCGCCTTCTTCACCGTCGACGTCAATCGTTGCTCCCGCTTGCGCTGTCCAGTCATCCAAGATCCCTACCGCAGAATTAAGCTATCGGGCGGATGCTGATTTCGTGTCCTCCCCCTCCACATCCGTCGTGGCCCCCGCCTGGGCAGTCCAGGTGCCGTCTGGTTCGGCAGTAGGTGATGGAATCGACCAGTTTCCCTGAGCCTGGTTGCTTGAATTACCGCCAGTCAACGTCGTGACTTCGATCGTAAAGTTCTGTCCACCCAGGCTGAACGATGGGAACGTAAATGGCGGGGTTGGCAGACTGGTGCCAGTTGTGGTTGCGAGCACCGTGTTGATGTTGTTATCAGTGAATTCGTAAGCGGTATTGGCGGTGTTTGTTGTTATGTGACATCCCACCAATTTATCTTTGTGGCTGCCGCCAGTTACGTCACCACTGTGAATAGTCCATGTTGACATGTGTCAATCCTCCTTAAGGATGTTGCTCTAGTTCAAATGTTTAATGATTTCCGGCCCGAGTGCCTGGAGCGCAGAGCCTCTTCTTAACTATAACGCGAGAAACACTCAGGGAAACCACCATGTAAAGGATCAGATGCGCGAAATTCTGTGAGACAAATCCCACGGCCACAGAGAAGACTCATTGATGTGGTCTGGATGTGTGTTTGGACCAGCTCTGGGCTTGGATTAGACGCAATGATATGCCTGGTGGCAACAGTGGTCAATGATTTTTCGGATTAGATTCGGCTATTGATGCTCAAGGTCAATAGCGTGGACGAGAAGATCTCTCCGGCTGGACACGATCGTCTGTTTCCGATCCAGATCCTGTTCCACCAGCGGTTTGTCGTTGGAATGACTCCGTAGAAACGCCTGGACCTCGTCCCGAACCGCAGTATCCGTAATGAGGCCGGCGGTCTTTGGACTCGCGAAGGTACGAATCGGCTCCAATTCGCGGACCGCGTTCTCGGCAAACACCAACCAAAGTCTCTCTGTCCCCTTTTCATTATCGAAATGAATCCACGATTTATCAGGAATTTGCACCGGGTGGTTTTCGCTAACTAATGCTGAACCGCTGTTAGACGTGGAAGAAGGAAACAGCACGACAAACTCACCTGGTTGACCTTTGTCACTCGGTCCCTCATTCAGCACATAAAGAAATCCAGCTTGAGCAGAATTAATGTTCAATCGAATCTGATAGTCCAGCTCGAATATCATCTCCTTACCAAGTTGGAATGGAGTTTCGAATGGTTTGTTGTAACGATATTTCTGAACCGTAATTGAATAAGTTAACGTACGTTGAGGGGATGCCGGAGAAGTTGAAACTGAGGCCGGGTTGTTTTGATTCTTAGGACGCAAGCTGTTGATCGCCCACAAAGCTGCTATCAGGACTACAACCACACCTCCGATCAGTAGCAAAATGCGATTCCGGTTGATGGAGCTCTTAGGTCCTGGTAGAGGAACAACGGCTGCTGTCGGCGTTGCGGCAGTCACATCACTCCGGAGTGGTGCGAGGGAACGTTTTATCTCCACGTCGAGATCCACTTGCTTTTTCAGTTTACGCAAATCGACGAGCAAATCCTTTGCGGTCTGATATCGTTCATCGACAGACTTAGTAAGCGATTTATTCACTATCCGCTCAAGTTCATCAGGTATTCTTACCTTTGCCGCCTTAGAAAGAGGGGCCGGATCGTTTTCCAAAATCTGCACAATCGTGTGACTAGTCGTGCGTCCTGTGAAAGGCGCTTCGCCAGCCACCATCTCGTAAATCATCACTCCCACGCTCCAAAGATCTGTGCGTGCATCGAGGCGCAATCCCTGCGCTTGCTCAGGAGACATGTAGTTGACCGTGCCAAGAATCGTTCCTGCGGCAGTCTTGTACTGAGTGGCGATCTCAGAATCTGTTGCGTGAGTGACCGAGGATACCTCCGAGGCTTTTGCCAGTCCGAAATCGAGCACCTTAACGATCTGATCGCGCCTGCGAATCATAATGTTCTCGGGCTTAATGTCGCGGTGCACGATCTTTGCTTCGTGTGCTGCATCCAAGGCGGCAACGACCTGGATGCTGATGTCGAGAACTTCTCCAAGTCTCAGCGGCTTTCCACGTAGTTGGTCGCGCAGTGTTTCACCGTCGATGTATTCGGTTGCGAGAAAATTAAATGAATCGACTTCGTCGAATTCGAATATGGTGAGAATGTTAGGTTGATTCAACGACGATGCCATGCGGGCCTCTTGTTGGAACCGCTGCAATCGTCTTTTGTCGTGAGCGAGTTCACCAGACAAGATCTTCAAAGCAACCTGCCGGTCGAGTCGTTTATCGTTGGCGAGATAAACTTCTCCCATTCCACCGCTGCCAAGGTGTCTGATTATTTCGTATGAACCAACCTGCTGACCATTTGCAAACGTCTTCCCGCCGGGATCGGATGACACGAAAGCTGGCGTACCGATGAAATTGTCATCAGACGCTCGTTGATGAGATTCAATGAGGCGTGAAACTTCTTTCCGCAGGAGTTCGTCCTGACCGCACTCCCTTGCGAGGTAAGCGTCGCGAGCGTCGACATCGAGATCGATGGCCGACTTGAAGATCCTGCTAACTTGTTCCCAACGTTCGGGTGTCACGTCAACCTGCTCCGGCAAGTTGTTGATGAAGCCATGCACGCGCGAGATTCCAGTCGCGCATGACCGTGTTCTCGGAAATCTTCAACACCGCGGCGATTTCCTTGTTGTCCAAGCCTGCAAAATAACGCAACTCGACAACCTGACAACGCCTGGGATCCAAGCGAGCGAGGTTCTCGAGTGCTTCGTCGAGCATTAGAACCTCTTCAGATTTTTCCCTGGCTACGATCATCGCCTGATCTAACGAGACTTTCTTTGCACCTCCACCGCGCTTCAGGTGCAGGTAACGACGGGCGTGGTCCACCAGAATGCGCCGCATGATTTGCGCTGAGATCGCAAAAAAGTGTGAACGGTTCTGCCAGTGAACGCTCTTCTGTTCCACCATACGAACGTAGGCTTCGTTGATCAGCGCAGTTGTTTGCAACGTATGACCCTTTGGCTCCCGCTTCATGTAAGAACGGGCCAAACGACGAAGTTCTTCATAGACGAGCGGGTAGAGCTTGTCGAGTGCGGCCTGGTTGCCGCCGCTCCACTCTTCGAGGAGTCCGGTGATTTCATGCTGAGTTCTGGCCGAGACTTTTGTCATTCAAACAGGCCGTAGCGGTTCAAAGTTTAACACCAGCCGATCGGTTTCTGAATGGCACGCAACTTCATCGATCGTTGACATGACTCTCGATGGGAATGTCTGCGGTGGTACCTCCGACGGAGGAGATAAAAAAGTTGACACGGCAATCAAAGCTGCGCAGGCCCAGAAGTCCAGAACCGCGATTTCAAGAGCGACGACCAATTCAAAAGCTAGAAGGCGAGCGTTCGCTAATATTGCATTCACATCGTTCGTATTACACCTTAACCGCTCTTCGATCTCGTATATTCACCAACCAAATCGTCTAACTTCCGCCAGGACATTAATTAGTTGTCATAAAGCTGCAACTGTTTTCTAAACAATCAGAGCGAAAATCTCAAATCAGACTCATGTCGCGCTGGTGCAGCTCAACGGTATCCTGCTTGCAATTGAATCGAGCAAAGGAGAATGTCATGAAAATTAACTTGCTAACGAAACGGATACTCGGAGTTGTCTTTGGTATATCTCTCCTTGTCGGAATCGGATTGGCTTCGAGTTCTGAAGTCCAAGCTCAGTATCGAGATCCATACTGGCGGCAGGAACAGATAAGGCGTCAACGCGAATGGGATCGTGAGCAGCGGCGCCGCCAGCGGCAGGCACAGCGCGGTCGTTACGATAACGGTCGTTACGATAACCGTGGTTACGATAACCTGCCCTACTACGGTGGATCGTTTGACCTTCGCCAGACTGCATTAAACGCAGGCTACAACGAAGGTATTAAGGAAGGCCGTAAGGACCGCAGAAACGGTGACCGGTTTGAATACCGCGATGAGGAAGACTATCGCAATGCGAACACCGATTACAGTTCGCGTTTAGGTGATAAGGAACTGTACCGACAATACTTCCGGCAAGGTTTTGTGAACGGCTATACGGACGGTTACAGAGGTTACTAAGAACGCTCTGTAGCTAAGACATCGAAGGCGGGATCGAGTTGTCGATCCCGCCCTTTTTCTGTGGATCGGATCTTCCTACAGGTTCATTCGCCGCAAGATACTCTGAAACGCCTGCTCGCTCCGGACGGTTTCCCAAAACGGGTCAACGGCAACAAAAGGAATTGTGAATATTCTCGCCGCTACTGCCTCCTCCAGTTCGTGCAGGCACCTCTCCTTCTCGCCAGTCAACAAATATTGCTTAGCAAAGGAGAGATGTACTTCAGGCTGGGCTTTCAGACTCCTCCGGTATGTCTCCTCAGCTGCCTTCTGCAAACCTCTTTCATCTCGCTTAGCTAGCATTTCCTCTAACCTGCTCGTATCAATTTCCTGTGGAGGGGTTTCTGATTTTCGCAGCTTGAGCCAGAAAAGTTGGAACTCGGCATCCTCGAGAAAATACGATGCGCCTCGTTTATAACGAATCTTGACGAGATTCAGTCGGGCATTTAAGAAATTCGGATCGATTGTCAGAACCTTTTCCAGTTCGCGCTCAGCGCGTTCGTAATCGGATTTGAAGTAATGCAACTCCGCGAGATCCGTCATGATTACCAGAGCTGTTGGATCGAGTTCCAAAGCCCTTTCCATCTCACGCTGAGCTTCGTCCAAACGATTTTGGATCGAAAGATAAACACCGTACCAATGGTGAGCCTTTGACGAATTTGGAGCGAGCTCAATCGCGCGACGCAGCGATCTGTCGGCGCCTTCCCAATCCCAGTGATGGAACATCTGTAGAAACCCGCGTGTCGCGTAAGCCTCGTGCAGAGTTGGATCAAGCTCGATTGCTTTGGCCAAGGCGTCTTCGGCTACTTTTGTCTCGTACGTGAAGGCGTACAGGTCCGCAATTCCCAAATACGCAAGCGCAAAATTAGGATCGAGTTCAATTGCTTTTCGATAAAACGCCAGGCAATCGCGATTCATTTCGCGCCTCATCCATCTTTCGCGTCCAATTAAATAGAGTTCGTACGCCTGAGCGTTTGTAGTAGCCTTCTTCGAAAGCAGTAGTTCCTCTTCATGTTTGAGTTTGATCAGCAGTACCTGCGCGACCTTTCCGGAAATCGCATCCTGCAACTTCAAAAGGTCAGACGCTGTCTCTTCAAAATTATCACTCCATAACTGTTGACCGGTTTTCACATCGGCCAACCTGAGATTCACCCGCACTTGATTGTCAATCGTCTGAATCGTGCCTTCCAGGACCGCGTCAGTTTTTAGTTCCTGTCCAAATGTGACTGCGTCTTTGCGGCTCTCATTGAATTTTTCGACGGCGCTAAACGGACGCACCGTAAGACGATTGAATTTTCCCAAACGAGAAATGAGGGAGTCGGTTAATCCGAGCGCGAAACTATTCTGGGAATTGGTGTCGAGATTTCTGAGAGGCAGGACCGCAATGGTTCGAATGGGAGGTGAGCCACTGGCAGTCGCATTGTTTTCCGACCCGCGAAAAAAATAGAAGCCAGCAACGACTGCAATCGCCATAGCGAGCAGTGCTAAGACTCGAAGCGAATAGACCAACCTTCTATTTTGGGGAACGACGGCAGTGGCAGTTTCGGTACTGACGGCCGCTGACGGCACCGTCACGCTCTCGTTGGTGACTTCTTCTTCGTGAGTGATCTTCAGCGTTGCGCGACGCTGCAAGATTATTTCGGCAGCTTCTTCGATCTCGTAGAAAGGTGCTTCCTCCCAGGTTTCTTTGACTTCCGCAATGAAGCGATAACCGCGCTTTGGTAAGGTCTCAATAAATCGGCCTTCGTCCCCCAATGCCTTGCGAAGCAACGAAATGTTGCGCTTGAGCCCGCCTTCCTCGACGGCCGCGTCGTGCCAGACCGCATCCAGCAGAGCGTCTTTATCGACGATCTGGTTAGCGTTCTTCACGAGCACCAGAAGTGTCTCGACAACGCGTGGTTGCACTCCCAGAGGCGCCCCGTCGCGATAGATCAGCCGGTTAGTCGCATCCAGCCGGATCGAACCAAAGTCATAAAACTGATTGATTTGCTTTTTCATAGCCGCGAACCCTTTGCGAAGTTTTTCAGAACCTTTCCCGAACGACTTCTGAGCGTCTGAGCCAATAAGCTCACTCCGCGAATCGCAGCACCGAGGGATTCAGGGATTCCGTTAGGCCATTTAAGAGGTGGCGCATTTTAGCACCAGTGGTGCCGGCATTCCAATAATTCTTCGAGCTGCGATTCGCAACTGAACTCATCGTGACAAGACGAACCAAGACAGAGATTAGCCTCGACATTCAAGAGGAGGTGGCTGTTAGAGCCCACCGGATCTCATTGGCTGATTGTCCAGTATGCCGGAGCGAAGTCCAAATGATTCCTGCGAACGAGGCGGCGATGATTGCAAAAGTGAAGGCCAGGGAGATCTACGAACTCGTCAACTCCGGGCATCTTCATTTCACCGAAGATCGCCACGGCCTGCTTTACGTCTGTTTAGAGTCACTTCGACATGTGCAACGTGTTGAGCCAGCCAAGATTGCAAAAGCCGCTGACACAACCAGCGAATAATTTCCTCAAAAAGACAAGGAAGAGAATCATGAGACAACACCCCAGTAACGCCAACAAATACCTCGCAGCCTCAGAAATCAAGGAGAAGGCATTCCATCTAGCAATGCTTACTACCGCGATTTTGACTTTGTTCTTCACCACTATGACCGCACAGGCGCAAGGGAATGGTCCTGGATTCCATGTGTCGGCAGGCGGCGACCTGAATTGCCCCGGTGGGCAGACGATCAGCCTGGCGACGCCGCCCGCGTCCATTGGCCCTATCACGTTTCCATGCACCAGCGGTCAGGGCACTGCCGCTGCTGAAGCCGACACGTTCAGGGTGCGTGCGCTCGGCCGTTCCGAGCATACATGCTGCGGCACGGCGTCGGGCGGCAACGGCAGCGCTCGTATTCAGTTTGATAACGTCGTCATCAGTGGGCCAGCCGCCGCCAGCGTCCCTGTGTCGCTTAACTTCAGTCTGCGCGGCACGCTCACTGGTAACACCAACTTCGGCCAGCACGGGTTATTCCTGTTTCTCCGATTAGGTGGCATGTCGACTGACAGCAAGATCGAGGCGAATGGCTTTGGGATAGTTAACCAGTCGGGAGTGTTCGCACCGCTCACGGTTGGCTTTCCCAATGGAGCCATCGATCAGACGTTTGTGACGCCGGTCGGAAACGTGCCCGCTAATCAGCCATTGCGGTTTGATATCCAGTTGGGAGCGGCGAGTGCGATGGCCGGTATCGGGTTCACGGAAGTTGACTTCTTCAGCGGTAACAACGGGTTCTTCCTGCCCTTTGGAGTTCCGGTGTTCAACCTACCGCCGGGCTACACGATTAGTATTCCTGAGCTCAATATCGTCAACAACTTCGTGCAACTGCCGGCGGTGGTGAATGGCGACATCTTCATTGTCGGCACGAACTCGAGTGAGATCAGCTTGGCCGGTGTAAATCAGGTTACCGGCAGCATTACGATCGATGACAACACGGCAGCGTCGGTTATCGATCTGAGTTCACTTCAGATTGCGAGCGGGAATGTCAGCATCGATAACAACACCGCAGCGTCGGTGATTGATCTCAGTTCCGTCGTAACTGTAGGTTCCAACTTCAGCATCGATAACAACACCGCAGCGTCGGTTATCGATCTCTCTTCCGTCGTAACTGTTGGTTCCAACGTCAGCATCGACAACAACACTGCAGCGTCGGTCATCGATCTCAGTGAACTCGACAGCGTCGGTGGTTCGCTGAGCATCGATAACAACACCGCAGCGTCGGTCATCGATCTCAGTGAACTGGACAGCGTCGGTGGTTCGTTCAGTATCGATGGCAACACCCTCGGGACGGGCATCGATCTGAGCTCGCTCGGTGTCGTGAACGGTGACGTCACCGTGGCCGGCAACGGACCATGCACCAACGTGATCGTCGGCGCACTCACGACGGTGCTCGGCAATCTCACCATCGAGTCGTGCGGCACTGGCACGTTCACGCTTGGCTCAGCGGCCGCAGGTGGTAACACAATACTGACTACGACTGGGTACGATGCCGTGAATGGAACCACCGCGAGCGGCACGACAACCCTCACCAACAAGACCAGCGAAGCCTCGATGACCGTGCAACTGGCGACCGGCAGTTTCACCACTCCGGTGAGCTTTTCACTTACGCATCTAGATCCTGCGACACTCGCACCCGAGCAAGGTCTCGATGCGAGCAACGCGCCAGCCCTCATTGATCCTGTAGCGGCTTATCAGATCACGTTCAGCGTGCCGACCCTCAATCGCGACGCCACTCTGGCGTTTGATGTTTTCCTATCGGGTCTCGATTCCGCGACTGCCAACGCGTTACTCGCTGCGCTCGCAAGTGGCAACGCCACACTCGCCACCAGAGGCGACGCTGCTGGTAGCCAGTACCAGTCGTTTCCCATTTGTGGCGTGGGCCAGCAGCCAACAGCGAGTGGTTGCGTGCTGGTCGAACTGCTGGATGCCAATGGACAGACGACTACCGGCACTCCCGCTATCGTGCGGTTCTCCAATGTCGTCGGGCACTTCTCGACTTGGGCCGTGGCTATTGTCACACCACAGTCAGTTCCAACCAATTCATTCAATGGTCTGCTGTCTCCCTATCCAGCACCGCCACATACGACTACACCTACCTTCAAACGCGGCAGTGTTGTGCCTTTGAAATTCAACTGGGTCAATGCATCTGGTCTCATTGTCGATAGTGCGGCAGCGAATCCCACAGTCGCAGTCTTTCCCACAAGCTGCACCACGCAGACGCCGGCCACGGATCCGATCACTGCGGAAGATGCCGGGAACAGCGGCGGTCTGCGCTATGACGCAGACACGAAGACCTGGATCTTCAACTGGAGCACCAAGCCACTTTCTGCGGGGTGTTACTCGGTTCGGGTGACGACAAGCAATACCACCTTTGCCGCACCGACAACCAACTTCCCAATCGCTCTGCGCGATCGGTGAGAAAACATGTTACGGGGCAGGTGTTCGTGTATTTACAAGCGGAGTAACCGACACCTCAGTCACGATTCAGCCTTAACTATTCAACGCTCGAATTCTGAAAGGAGAAACCATGAGAAACTCAGTCGACTCACTTCTTTTGAGAGCTGTAACTGCAGCTGCAATTTGCTTGTCTCTTACCATCTATCCCGCGCTTCGACTGCGGGCAGCGATGCCGGCGGTTCTGCCCTACGCTGCCAAAACTGAAGCGGAATTCAGAAGCGAAGCCAAATCTTATCAGGCGGCCATAAAGGCTATCGACGGAATTAATTCACTGAAGGTCGATACGCCGGACGGCATGAAACAAGCTCTAACAATTCTCGAAAACTCTCGCAGTAGCATGAAGTTCTTTCGCTCGAATCTCGTTGCTCAAGGGTTGAATGACTCGACATTTGTTGCCGCCGTTAAGAAGGCCGTTCCCAATCAAGCAGCAGCTGAGACGCTACTCCAGAACTTGATCAAGGACGTTAACAATGTCCAAAAAATCGATGGCAGTGGAAGTTTGGTATCACGTCTTCAGAGCACTGCAGAAGCCGACTCCAAGATCCTGCTCGCCGTTTCCGAGCGGATCAAGAATGGCGCGGACGCAATTAAGAAGACAGCGCAACACAAGACAAATTCACGCAGCGATGCGCATCACTCACCTAGACGATTATCGATAAATCCGGTGCTCTCTCTCGACGGTGGCGCTGACACAGTCAACGCGATGCTTGATCCACTTACGGCAATCGCTACCGTGGCGCTGATCGTTGGCGTGATCATCGTCGCGTTATTCGCTGCCAGGGCTGTTGTCAATCTCTGGGACAACCTGTTTACCGCAAAAGGTAGGGATGCAGTGGCGGACTGCCAGTCACAAGCTGACTCTCGATTACTCGAGTGTAACCGCGTGGCGGATCAACTTACGTTTCCATTCAACCTTTCAGCTCGAGCTGTTTGTTATTCGCAGTGGCTGATCGACCAATCGCAGTGTCTTATCAAGGCCTGAGACAACAACATTGGAAGAAGTGCTGTTCTCGAATCAAGAGTCAACCTTTTAATAAGAGGAATCAGAAAGGAGTAGCCATGACCGGCTTGTTTTCAAATATAGTTGCTTTAACTTCGATTCTCGCATTAGTGCTAACACTGCCTGGCGCACTAAAGTTTCGGTCTACGCCTTCACCAGTTTCACTCAATCTAAAGAGCGAATCTCAGCTGAGGAGCGAATCGACCCTGTATGAAACTGCGATTCGTGAAATTGGCACAATCGCCAATATGAAGCTAACCACGCCTGAAGCTCTAAAGAAGGCTAACGACATCGTAGCCAAACATATTCGGAACCTAAAGTACGGTCCTTCAAAGTTCGTAGTGTTGGCGCTTAGTGATGGAGTTTTTGCGAATGCCGTCAAAGCAAGAACTAAGGATGAAAAATCTGCGGAAGATTTCCTATTGGAGATCGGGAAGGATCCAAACGCTATCCTAAAATTGGCAGGAGCGGACTCGCTGAAGAGCCGAGTGCAAGGTGCTTTGGAGGCCGACACAAAAACGCTACAGGGTATCGCGCAACAACTAAAGCGGTCGGCTGATGAGATCAAGGCAGCCTCAAAGCAACATCATTCTACGGTATACAGCCCAAACCGTTTTGACCTCACCAATGCAATCGGAAGAGCGGTTGACCTCGTGATAGTTGCTTCATTTCTGATTAATCCCGCGCTCGGCGTCGTAGTTACAGCCAATGTGGTACCCGTTGCAATTGCGACGGTCCTGATCGCCCGCTTAGTAACCAATATCGGAACCGAAGAAGGACGGAACAAAGTCGCTGCGTGTATGGATGCAATCGATCAGAAATATCAGGATTGTCTCGCAGCAGCAGCACAAATTCCGCTCGGATTTGGCATTGCTGCCGCAGCAATTTGCTACGGCGACTGGCTGCTTGCCGCGGCAAATTGTCAACTAATCGCTTAGGTTACTTACTTACCCCATAAATGATCGACGGCGAGGTGCGAGGCATGCTCGAAGCTTGGACTCGCACCAGCCTCTAAACCGAGCCACATCATGGAAAGACCCAGAGCCAGACACAGGTTTGATAGGGCGTTGATGTCGATCATTTGCGTCGCTGTTGTGCTTCTGCAAAATAACGATCCGGCGCTGAGCGCTGAGCCTGACGAATTAATCCACATCAAATCAAATTTTGATGCTACCCAACCTCTACCGCCCAGAGGTCGAATTGAACTCCACAGCTCACGTCCTCTCCTGGAAAGTGAAGGACGCTTCGCGATTCTCGTCGGCGACACCGACGTAACTGGGTTATGTGTGATTTCAGGCCGTGAAATTGTCTACACTCCAAAACCTTTGCCACTGCCGCTTGGTGAAACGAGCGTTATCGTCTACTTGGTGTCCGCCCAAAATGAATGGACTGAGGTCAGTCGGCTGCCACTGTTCGTTGAAGAACCAAAGAATAGTCCAGTCAATACAACGAACCGTGCAAATGGAACTCCTGGTCCTCCACCTGGAGTAGCCGCAGCTTCGTCAAGCGCGGTCGCCGCGCCACCAACCCAAACGTCTCAGAGTCCCAGCCCGTTTCAGTTCATTCCCAGCGTCTCAGTGAACATGAAGGCGCAATCCACCGCCTTATTTTTTCCGCAATCAAGTCATCCAGATCGGATCAACTTCACGGATATCGCTGTGCAGATGAATCTTCAGGGAAATTATCAGAGTCAAGTAGTTTCAATTCAGAATCAGTTTGATTTTGCCGGCTCATCAGTCGAGAACGAAGCCTTGCGGTTTGGACAACTCGGATCGCAAGCGCCGCAATTTGATCTGTCTGCTTACACGATGCAGTACCAAATTCATAAGTCTAAGTTGAGATTGGGGAATGTTTCGTTTGGCAGTAATCGGCACTTGATAAGCAGTTTCACCAGTCGCGGGATTTCGTTGACCGTTCCGATTACCAAGCGCTTTGACATCTCAGGTGCCCTAATGAACGGCACAAGCATTGTTGGTTATGACAATTTTTTTGGTTTAGATCGAAAGCGGCACCGCGTTTACAGCGCAACGTTGGGCGTCGAGGTTCTTCAAAAAGGGCCCGGTGGTTTTCGCATAGAAGTTTCTGGATTGAATGGATCGTTACTACCGTTAAGTAGTTTCAATCAGGGGTTGGTAAGCGACGCCGAGAAGAGTAAAGGCGGAAGTATTCGACTGGTTGGATCCGATAAGTCGCAGCGTCTGCGTTTTGACGGCGGGTTCTCGCGAAGTCGCTTTACAAATCCTGCTGACCCTTTGCTCTATCAGGGTCGCAATGTAATTCCGGTAAGGCCTGTTTGGCGAAACGCACGGTACTTGGACCTCAATTATGATCTCTTACGTAGTTACAAGCTCACCGAGAAGCACCCGCTTAATTTGAGTGTTGGTTATCGCCACGAGCGAGTCGATCCGCTCTATAAGAGTGTCGTAGCGTTCTCTCAGGCAGACCACCTTAATAACCAGTTAGATCTCACCGGGACCTTCGGCACGATTAACTTTGCCGCCAATTACACACGCGGTAACGACAACCTCAACGGCATCCGGTCAATATTGCAAACACTCTCTCGCAGGTCGGCCTTCAACGCTTCTGCCGCCGCCGCTTCTTTTTTGGGGCAACAATCGTCATCACGGTGGAATCCGCGCATCTCCTACAGCTTCGATCGACTTCACCAGTACGGAGCCTTTGTTCCTATTAATGGTGACTTTGTTTCGTCGACCCAGATACCTGATCAAGCGAGTCTCAATCAAAGCTTTTCATCCGACTGGCAACTCACCTCAAAAATACGGGCAGGATATCGCTTCAACTATTCGTTCCAGGACAACCGCCAAGAGGGTCGTGAGCGTAGTGATCTGCTGAACGAAACCAATGCGGTGACGATTGGCTTAAATGTAATTAAAGACCTCGACTTGGATTTCGACATTGGTGCCGATCGAGCGAGCAGTTTTCAGCAGGACTCAATCAACAACACCTTCCGCGTTGGAACCAACATTACCTGGCGAATGACGCCGTCCATGGCATGGACTCTTAATGCGTCCACAACAGGATCCGGTGATCGAGCAAACACGAGCCATCGACGTGACGCGAATCTGGATGTGCAGTACACATGGCGCTTCCTGAATACCGAAAAGAATCGGTGGCGAAAAATGCAGGGTCAGTTCTTCTTACGTTATGCCAACCGATATGGCTCGATGCGCGATCTGGTCTTCGGGTTCCACACACTGAATAAGCTGCAGACGTTCAACGCCGGACTAAATCTAACTTTCTTCTGAGGTAGTCGTAGCGATGACCAGGTTTTCGAAAACACGAAATAGAACGCCGCCCCTGCTTCCGTGGTTATTTGTGCTAAGTGCGTTCCTCATTTTGCCAACGTCGACCTCAGGTCAAATAGCAGTCAATCCCACGGGCCTTAACGTTAGTACTCAAAATCCTACATCGGCCTTCCTCACGTTTGGCAATCTCAACAACCAGATTCCAGCTGAAGCTACATGGTGTGGTGAGTTGATTCCGGCTGCTCCGGCACTAGGTGTCAAATGTAATCCAGCAACTATCTTTGGTGTCATTCCCGCTCGTTACAACCGGAATACTGCGAGCGGCGTAAAGGCCTACACAGACATTATGACCTTGCCCGCATCGGTCGCTCGTCGTGCGTATCAAGCGGCTGCGGGGGGCGCAACATCGAGCTTCTTTTTTGTACGTCGATTTGTGAGCACTGTTGGAGGTCCCGATGAGTTCGTGGTCGTTACGTGTCGTATGTCGGGAGGATTCGCCGGTAGTCCGTTTTCAATCACAAACGTGATGCTCAGTTTCTCAGGGATCGAAAAGCCAATTCTCTTTGCCCGGGAAGGTGAAACACTACCTCAAGTCAAAGCTGAAATTACTTACACGGGCACCGGTCGGCTAAACGGTCGCTGGGAGGTGGTCCAACCGGGCGAAGAATTACCTGAATCCAATGATCTACTCACTGAAGCGACGCTTCCGATTGAAAAGCGGGGGACGCAACGGCGCTATACTGAATTAAGTCGATTCAATGTTTTCCTGCCGCCAAATGGTAAGCACACGCTGATTGGTCCTAAATCCGAGGACTTGCCCAGGCATGTCGCCGGTGAATACTGGCTGCTGCTCAGAATAGAAGCCTCAGACGACGATGTAACGGGTTCAAATTTGGCCGCCGTTGGAGCGGGGCCCGCAGTAGTCAATAGCGCTGCCGTTGCCGGCTTTCCATTACCAGTTTTGCGCTACTTTGTTGGCCCGGCAGGAAGCTCCCCATCGAATATCGTGAGACAACTCGCACCAGCCAATGACAAAACTTTCGCCGTCCAAGAGCCGATTGATTTTGTTTGGATCGATATCGACAAAAGTGCTTTTTATCAAGTTGAAGTAACCGATATCGATGGCAAGACCCTCCTGACGGCTGTTCTACCTGCAGGAATAGGAACTTATCGGGCCCCATCATGGTTGCGCGAACGTGCGCGCCAGAAACCTGTGAAATGGAAAGTGCGGGCTCTCGACGACAATGGTCAGCTAATCTGCGAGTCTACCGGGCGAAGTTTTAATTTTGCACCGACTACGCAGCCGTAGTTGAACACACACGCTGCTTCATTCAATCAGAACGCCACGCTCTCTTCGATGTCTTCCTCGCCGGTCTCGACACGGTGACGAATCGGCGCGCCTTCATGCCTCAATTCCAGTCGTGCTATTTTTCAGGTGTGCTACGAACTTTCATTCTTACCGCGAGCTGTGAAGCCGTTATCAACTAATCGCATGGAAATCCGATACCTGAATACAGATCTAGAAATTGAATCAAAAAGCGATCTCTCGAGAATCGTGGAAGAATTCGGCGAAGATGTCATAGTGCTTCATCATGAAGAAATGAGAGGCTATCAACACGCTTCGTTTGAAATCTCCGAAAGTAGTGCTGATGCCGACGGCGTCATAAATTTCTTTTGCCTGCTTGTGGAAGAACTGCCTGGAGAAGTCCGCGAGATCTGGGACGGATGCGTCTCGCGAGTGTTCGACGTAGGGTACGAAAGTGGCGGATCGCCACAAAACTTTCGGTCGCAAATCAGGGCCTCCACTATTCAACGAGTCGCCAGGATCGGCGCTAGTATTGTAATAACCATCTATCCGGAAAGTGGAGACTTTGCACCACCGGAGAAATCAATCCAAAAGTAGACCCACGGAACATGCCGTAGAGTTTCTATTCAGCACCATGCGCGGTAGCAGATGGCCAACACTCAACTGCTATAAAAGTAGCACCCGTATGTTCGTGGAAGGCTTTGCGCAAAAAGTCCGGAATCCCACCGACGCAGTCGGTGGATGCTTCATACTTAGCCTACAAACTCAAGGTCGTTCTCTGGGAACAAATCCCACCGACGGAGTCGGTGGATTGTTCACACATTGCCTATCAGTCGATCGCGGTCGCTTGCAAAACTTAAGCTTCTTGAAAGCATTAGCGTGTTGGCGGCGGTGTGAAGGTCAGGTATGAACAATCCACCGACTGCGTCGGTGGTATTCCCTCACAAGGGGGATGATCTCAGTAGGTTGAGTATTAACCATCCACCGACTGCGTCGGTGGTATTCCAAACTTTTTGTGCAAACGCTTTGCGGTGTGATAGCCATCCGCTACCGCGCATGGTGCTGAATAATTCTTCCTCAGCGGCCTCAGTCCTTTCTTGAAAGGATCAACTCCATCAAGGGATCGCGTCCGGCGCGGAACGCCGCAACTGATTCTTCACCCGCAACCAGAGAGTGAGCGGTCAGCAGTTAAAGAGAGGGCTCACAGCTACAATCAGGGCTAACACTCCGGCAGAGAGAGTGAAGGACCACTCCACCAGCGGGCTTTCTCGTCTAAAGACGCTACGCCAGATCACCATCCCGCTCTTCCATCCGTCTTGTTGGTATAGGGGAAACAGATTTCCAACTGCCAGCATCAGATTCACCAAACCGAAGATCGATCCCCAGGCTATTCCGCTGAGAACGAAATTCACTGTAACTCCCGCGAGCAGTACGAACAGTTGTTGCAACAGCGGTCGCCTCTGCAGCGCTGACATATCCATTCGGATGTATGCACCGATTGGTAACGCGCGAAGCTGATACTCGACTTCCCTGACTCGAAAACCAAAAAGCCTCGGGCCCCACCCGAATCCGGCCTGCGTCACTGGCACTCGACAAGCGCGAGCTGCCAGAAGGTGGCCCAGTTCGTGGAGCACGAGCGCAACCGCAAAGCTCAAGATAATGTTAAGCGCGGAAACCTTCATTTGAAATTACTGACCGAGGGAAAGTTCAGGCTTTGACTAACTCGCATGGACCGATAAGCGCGTTTTGCTTCCACCTTACTATCGCGGTCATTGAAGACTCGCGGCCAGCTCGTGCTGGAGGGTTTGAGGTATTGAAGTCCTCAGCGAAATCGCGGAGGCACTGAGGATGGAGGTTGAAATTTCCAGAGACTCGCTTGACAGTGCCAGTTATTGGCCGATCACATTGGTCGCACATAATTCGCATGTTGTTCACCTCGACGTGGACGGCGCGCACCAAATTGGGCGCGTGTCGATTAGTTCTTATCACTTCCTATGCCACAACGACCGGGCTCCGAGGTATGCGACGACGACGAGAAATCCGAATGAAAAGGGGTGGAGACAGCATTGTCGAGACGGATTGAGGATCCGGAATACGTCAGAGTGAGCGGTCGATCTGACGACTTTCAGAATGACTACTTTCGGATTGGTGTTACTTCGTGCGGTTTCGTGGTCTTCTGCGCGAATAAAACGATCCACGAACTCACACGAACTGACATTAAGTTAGCCCGTAACCGAGACTTTGGGGTCATTTTTTATAAATCGCAATTCCCCAAAAATTAATGTCGGGCGGCAGACTGTTCCAGTGGTCGAACGCGTGCGAGTCATCAGATTTGTATCGCAATTTGTAGTTTCCCGCCGGCAGAGTGATTACTACATCAACTTTCCTGTTCTTACCGGCACCACCGGCCCATGCAGTCTTGTCTGCTTTCATCTCCCACACACGTGACCCTTTGTCGACGTCTTCGATCCAGCCATAGTCAAACATCTCACCGGGCTGACCTTCGCCGATGGCGAAAATACGCACGTCCTGACTACTCGCCAAATTAAACGCCACACTCTTATCTTCCTTGTCGAGCACTTGAACGATCTGCGCAATCACGGGCAGCTTCAACAGATCGTCGGGCATAGGCTTGGAATAGAGTTCCCCATACATTTTCATCAGCCGCGCGGCATCGGTTGCGCGTCCCACGCTTTGATAGATCCTGAGCTTTGCAACCAGGTCCGTGCGGTAGACATCGGCGTAGGGTTTAGCCGCTGTCGCGTTGAGCTGATTTTTCAATTCTGTAATCGGAGCGTTCCAACTGATCTCTGGAATGCTCTCCGGGAAGATGAACGACTTCAAAAAAGCCATCCCTACCGGAGAGCTTAGCGCATTACCTGAGCCGAGATCCGTGGGACGGCTGAGATTGTCAGAGTTCGCCATTATGATGAACGTAATGTTTTGCTCGGGCACTTTCAAAATAAAAGATGAGTTGCCGGTCCAATAGCCGTAATGCCAGAACAGCTTCGTGCCCTT
>DATIBJ010000223.1:0-24275 GCA_035457565.1 Pyrinomonadaceae bacterium
ACCAACACGAACCTCGTTACCACCGAAAGCGCCTGCTTCGCAGACGAGGACGCGTTTCCGACATCAGATTGAGCGTTTGCTAAAATGTTTCGTCATTCGCATCATAGAGTCCAATTACCTTCATTCACGTGTCTGAAGCAACCTCAACTAACAAAATGATCTCGCCGTGTGGCGGACACCTTGTCGATCTCGTTGCACCGGCCGAAACGCGCACTGAGTTGCTGCGACGCGCAAAGGAACTGCCGTCGTTGCCATTGTCGGAGCGGGCTTTATGTGATCTCGAGTTGATTGCGAGCGGCGCGTTCAGTCCACTCGATAGATTCATGACCCGTGCTGATCATGCTCGCGTAGTCAGCGAGATGCGACTGGCAAACGGTCAACTCTTTGCGATTCCCATCACACTTCCAGTTGCCAAAGACGACCGAGTGAAACTTGGTCGCGAGATCTCTCTGCGCGATTCACGCAACGAGATAATCGCCACTATGACGGTTGAAGAAGTCTATCAGTGGGATCTGAAGGAAACCGCGGAAGCCGTATTTACCACCACCGACTTGCGTCATCCGCTTGTTGCTGAAATGCATCGGTGGGGCAATCACTTCGCTTCGGGCCCGCTCCAGGTTTTGCAGTTGCCAGCCCGTTACGACTTCAGAGAGTTGCGTCTCACGCCGTCGCAAACTCGTGAACGCCTGGAAGAAATTGGCTGTAACAATGTGGTCGCATTCCAGACCAGGAATCCGCTTCACCGTGCGCACGAAGAAATGACGAAGCGTGCGATTGAAGAAGTAGACGGAGTTTTGCTCCTTCATCCAGTGGTTGGTATGACAAAGCCTGGCGATATCGACCATTTCACACGCGTCAGAAGCTACAAAGCGCTCGCCGAGAACTATTACGAACCCCACCGCATCCTGCTGGCGTTGCTTCCGCTTGCCATGCGTTTGGCAGGACCGAGAGAAGCGCTCTGGCACGCACTCATTAGACGGAACTACGGGGCCAACCACATGATCATTGGTCGCGATCATGCGAGCCCGGGAAACGATTCGAATGGGACTCCATTCTATCCGCCATACGCGGCGCAGGAGTTGGTCCAACAGTATGAAGAAGAACTCGGAGTCAAGCCACTCAATTACGGAGAGTTCGTTTATTTGAGTGATCAGGATCGCTATGCCGACGTTCGCACACTTAACGAAGCGGAGCGCGCCACGAAGATTTCAGGCACGGAAGGCCGTCAATGGTATTTCGAAGGCGGTAAAGATCTCCCTTCCTGGTTCGCGCGTAAGGAAGTGGCTGACGTTATCGCCGAATCGTATCCCCCGCGTCATAAACAAGGTTTCTGTGTTTGGTTTACTGGGTTGAGTGCAGCAGGAAAGTCTACGACTGCCGAAATCTTGACTGCTTTACTCCAGGAGCTCGGCAAACAAGTAACGATTCTCGACGGCGATGTTGTTCGCACACACTTGTCGCGTGGGCTGGGCTTCACTAAGGAAGATCGCGATCTGAATATTCGCCGTATCGGTTTTGTTGCGAGCGAGATTGTGAGACATCGAGGCGCGGTGATCTGCGCGGCAGTCAGTCCGTATCGCGCAACCCGCAACGATGTAAGGAACATGATCGGTGCTGAGAACTTCATTGAGGTGTTTGTTGATACGCCTCTCGACGAATGTGAGCGACGTGATACGAAGGGAATGTATCTCAAGGCACGTCGCGGCGAGATCCTCAACTTCACCGGTATCGATGATCCCTATGAGGCCCCGCTAAAACCAGAACTTACGCTCAATACAATACGAAACTCTGCTGCAGAGAACGCGCTAGTGATTGTCCAGTATCTGCGAGAGCGCGGGTTCTTTAAGTAGGGGGCGGTCTGCGCGCTTGCCTGAGAACACAAACAGGCCCTGCACACCTAACAGAATCACAGGTATGAAGTAAGGATATCGAATGCGATAGAGGGCTCCGGCGTTGGTAATGACGTAAGCCAGCACGGTACAGGCGACGACAACAGTCATAAGAAGAAACCACACGACCAATCGCCGGTGTTCACGCACAACTGTTACACAAGCAAGAAGCAGCAGCAGATACATTGCCACCATCTCACCGCCAACCCACAGCCGCCCAGCCAATCCAACCTTCTGACCTGCACTGACCCACATCGAAGGAAATGGCGCCAGCAATCCAATCTCCACTGCTCGTGGAAGATACATGATTAGATCACTCGTGGTTTGCAGTTTGACATCAGTGTCGAGATTTGAACCTGCCGTTGCATAACGACTGATGAATCGATTGCGCGCCCAACCGACTTGAATCGCCGCTCTGGCCCAAGGTGAGGCACGTTGAACGCTCGTCTGGAGACCAGCATTCGTTGACACCGAGCGGTCGAACAAATCAGCGACTCTACGCCCTTCGAGAATTTTTGGCAGAACAACCACTGCGACACACAGCACGCAGACTGCGATCATTTTTATTGGTTCAAAGCGACGACGGATAAGTTGCGACGAGACGAAAAACACGGCGCCGAGAAAAGCAGTCGCTCCAATGATCTCCCACATGGTCGAGCGCGCAAGAAGTATGAGTAACAACGCGGCGCAGCCTGAACCTGCGTTCGCGAGGGCTTTCCTGGAGGACATTTCCTTATCGCTAAGAATGACGACCAGGCTCAGCACCAACAACAGAAACGCTGAAATGAAAAGCGGGTCACGCATGAATTGCGTCGTAAACATCAGCAGTGAAGGCCAGAGGCCAACAATGATCGCCGTTAGGCGTCCAACCCCAGACGAAAACACAGTGGTGCCGAGCGAGTAAGTCAGCACCAGCATTGCCAGATAGAAGAAAAGATTGATTGGCTCCGCTGCCAGGACGCCCTCACCGAGCAACCAGCCCAACAAAGCAAAAGAGATCGAGTAGAGCCGCGAGTGAAAGGTCGCAAGCGGCGCACGATAATCCAGCCATTCGCGAAACTTCCGTTCGCGAAGAAGGACCGCCATGTAAGCGGCTTGATCTCGATAACTCGCCGAATCAAGAGCGAAAGAGATACCGATCCCGTTTGAATCAAATGTACCCGGAAGGATTTGCGCTTTTCCGACGATCGCAATGGCGATCACAAGAGCTACATGAAGGACGGCGGCAAATAACAGTAAACGGAATGGGGAAATGGACGACCAATCAGGGTTGCGCAAATAAGGAAGTCTCCGGTGAGAACTTATTGAGTCGTGGCGGTCGTTTGTGACTCGAGCGCTTGACGGCGCGCCAGTATCCGCGCAGCACGAAGGTCGGCTAGCTTTTGTTTCTCTGCCAGCTGTAGGTGTTGCTTATTCTCCGCTCGTTCTTTGAGGAGGATTGCTCCAACGGCTACAAAGATGAAGTAAAAGACCAGCAATTGTGACCGCTGCCGGTAAGCAGTACCCACGTTGCCCTGAAACAGCGAATAAGCCAGCGTTAACATTGACGTGAATATCAAAATCGGAGAAATCTGCTGCAACCGATGTTTCATTCCGTACCACAATCCCAGGACCAGCAGGGGGAAACAGCACCACCAAACAATCATTTCAGGCAATGCGATACTCTGGCGCAATGAAGCGAGTTGCCATGGAAACGGTGCAAACATGAGGTAGACAAGTCCTACCGGAATGACCGTTAACGCGCCCGATGTGGTGCGAACGTCGACGTCCTTTCCAAATCCGGATTCTGCGGTGCTCGCCATATCCAAACGGCTGCGTTGTATCGCTTCCAGATTGGCATATCTATCGAACTGCTCAGATGCGGACCGTAAGACGCCAAACCACGTTATCGCCAGTCCGATAAGTGCGACCGCCACGAATCGCTGCAAGAACGACTTAGCGTTCGCGGCCTTCATTCCCACCACGAAGGCCCCGACAACAGAAGCGACCATCATGTAAAAGATATAGAAACGGAGCGAGATCAGTATGAGAAGACAACCAGTCAATACCGCGATCCACTGCGGTTTTACCTCCTTCATTAGTCGGAGCGTTGCGAGTATTCCCAACGCCAGAGCCATTACAATCAAGCTATCTTTTAGTGCTTGTGATGACCAGAGTATTAGTGAAGGGAAAAAAGCGGTAAGCAGCGCCGATAATTTCGATACTCGGATGTTATTGAAAAGATGTTCCGCGATCTGAAAGATGACGCCGGCCGTCACTGCTCCAACTGCCGCATTAATATACTGTATTGCAAGCATGTTGCGGCCGATGACACTATAGACACCTGCCACGAGGTAGATCATTCCCCACGCACCAGCTCCTGAGCTTACAAAACGCTCATAATTCGCTTTGTGAAATGCATCTCCACCCCATGATTCGATCAATGAACGTCCGAAAATATCGTACGTGTTAGCATCACCGCCGAAGAATTCCTCCATTCTCCCGAAGATTATGATTCCAACAACCAGCCGCACGATTAAGGCAGCGACGAACAGACGTACCAGGAAGGTTCGTTCTTCATGACGAGATAAGAAGATCACACAAACTACCGAAAGCAGGGCACATGTGGAAAGCGCACCCGGACCTTTGTCTGGAGCGAGAAACAGAACTACACAGCAGACCACCAGCAGGATGACACTCAGCGCAGCATTCATGAAACTAGTCTAACTACTTGACCGCGAACGCGACAAATCCTCAAACGTCATCAGGTAAGTCGAGTCGCGTCTTACGTTCAATTAGGAACCTATCTTCAGAACTAAGATCTTTTATCGGTTTGGCCGGAACTCCGCCGATGAGCGTGTTTTCGACATCGAGTGCAGACGTAATTACAGCACCCATGCCGACAATTGAACGCGACGGAATTTTACTCCCTGGCGCCATCCGTATCTCAGAGCCCACGTAGGCAAACGAACCAATTGTGATCGGCAGCGTCCGTTGGCGATTATGAGTCCAGATCGATGAGTTACGGCCACCGATGATTGTTCGCCTTCCAATCTCGACTCGATCAGTAAAGTCAATCTTATGTCCGGTGGTCACGATACTGCCATCGCCGAGCACAAACCTCGGGTCAGTTTTGTTAACCACGTCAGGCTCTGGAATCGAATTGATCTCATTCAATCGAATTACCTCAGCGTACCGACCGAGACTCACCTCATCACCACCGCGAAAGATATTCAGGTGTCCGATGCGAACATGATCCCCAATGGTGAGTGACTGAATCTGCGTAAATACATTGAGATGACCGATGCTGACGTCGTCAGCTATCGAGCATTGCCGGGCATCAATTAGACTAAGACCGATGCGGACACGCTTGCCTATGCGATATCCAAAAAACATTCGATAGAGCGGCTTTTTTAAGAAGGTGGGGAGAATGGCGATTACAGCCAGAGTCAAAAGCCGGAATCGATTGGTGCCTCGCATTCGTTAGCAATCAGCGGACTAGCTGCCGACTTTCCAGTTCGGCTGTAGCATGTTCGACCTGATCTTTCGCAGCCTGTTCCTTGACCCACGACAACAACTCGGGAATGCCCTGCTCTAAACTAACGGCTGGTTCAAATCCCAGTAGCGTTCGCGCACGTGAAATATCCGCGACACAGTGTCTGATATCACCTTCACGATATTTCGCGACTATTTCTGGTTTCACATCCTTGCCGAGTCCTGCTGCTAATAGATGAGCAACTTCTTTCACGGACGTCGCTCGACCAGTACCGACGTTCACTGCCTGATAGTCAGCGCGATCCGTTTCCAGTGCAAGTAGATTCGCTTTTGCGATGTCCGTGACATGAACGAAGTCGCGCGTTTGCTCGCCGTCCTCAAAAATCAAAGGGGAGTGGCCATTTAAAAGTCTCGCCGAAAAAATCGCGCAAACTCCTGTATAAGGATTAGAGAGCGCCTGTCTTGGACCATAAACATTGAAGTACCGCAGCGCGACGGTAGGAATATCATATGACCGGCCGACAATAATGCAGAACTGCTCCTGATCTTGTTTTGTTACGGCGTAGACCGAGGTTGGGAAAAGCGGCTTGCTCTCGGAAGTACCTTTTGGCATCAGCGTCTTGCCGCATTTCGGACATTCAACGTTCCAGCGTCGATCGAGTAGCTGAGATGTGGGTCGCAACTGCGGATAAACTTCGCCACAGGCTGGGCAGGTGTAAGCTCCCTCGCCATAGATCGACATTGACGACGCAACAACCAGCTTCTTTATTTGCGGCCGTCGCGCGACGATCGCCTCCAGCAGCACGGACGTTCCATAATCGTTTGCCCGAACGTAGCGCTGGATTTCGTACATCGATTGTCCAACGCCAACCTCCGCCGCTTCGTGGAAGACGATGTCGATGTTCTCAAGGGCCGCGTCAACCGCCGCCCTGTCGCAGATGTCTGCACGTATGAACTCCGCCCGCTTGTCCAGGTACAACGGTTCTTTCTGTTCGCCGTGGACCTGTGAGACTAATGCATCGAGAACACGGACGCTATACCCTGAAGCCAACAATGCCTCGACCAAATGTGAGCCAATGAAACCAGCGCCGCCGGTAACGAGTACGTTTTTAGCCATAAACCGTTAGGTCAGTTTTGAAGTTGCTGCGGACGTCGACTGCACGAACCTGTCGACCTTCACATCCGCACGTCTCAGAACAGATTTGAAGATTTCGTAGACTCGAGGAGCTTGACTCTTGGCCGAGTACCTCTCCTCCACCGTTTGACGACCCGCCTCGCCGAGGCGCTCCCGCATCTCGACTGATTTAATTAGCTGACTCATCTTCTCAACCCATTCATCTTCGGAGTCGGCCAACAAACCATTCTGATTGTCCGTAATGATGTCCGTATTCACACCGACCGGGGAACAGATTGTGGGAATTCCCAGCGCCATGAACTGTAGAGCTTTCAAGCCGCACTTGCCTTTGCTCCACGCGTCGTTCGGTAAAGGCATTACTCCGATGTCTATGTGCGAAAGATCTTCAAGCTCAGTACTGGATTTCCAGATCATCGATTCAACATCGACACCATCGACCTGGTAAGAAGGAGTTCCGATTACTCGCAAGCGGTATCGGTGGAGCTTAGCCAACTTCTGAAGCGCACCGCGAAGCGTGTTCAGATGCTGCACCGTACTGTAGCTACCTGTCCACCCGATAACCGGAATGTCGGATTGCCTTCTTGGTAAGGGTTGGTATTTCGTCGTGTCGATCGTGGTCGGAACGACCGTGACTTTGGTGTTCACCTGGCGCGCGTATTCGGCCAGATACGGGTTACCGACCATCACGTGAGCCGCCATTCGGCAGATACTTTTTGTCTTACTCGCAAACTTGAGATAACTCAAATATCCGTTTGACGGACTTCGATACGAAACAAAAATCGCGTCGTCGAAATCAAACACCATCGGGACACCGGTTTGAATCACAAGCCGCTCAAAGAATGCGGGACCAAGCAGCGCCGCTTCTCGGAACACATAGACCAAATCAAACTCGTGCGCTTTCCTGATGGCGGAAAGCCTTCTAAGGAATCCGCGAGTTACCAGGTCGAGCTTTTGCCGTAATAGTCCAGGCTTATAAAGCAGCGAATGGAGTTGTTCATCCTCGAACGGTTCGTAAACGATTTCGACCCCGCGTTCCTGGAGGATGGGTCCCCACTGCTCCAGTCGATACCGTTGCCCCGGTGAGGTATCGAAGAGACTGGGAACCAGAGCCAAGATGCGCATTCCACGTTTGTGCGGTGCCGTCGAACTAGAACTCATCACGGGCGATTTTTCGCTACTGATGGCGTTGCGAACGGCAGGTTCAGCTGTCACACCCGATTTTCGTCCAGTTCCGATCCACCCGTAATTCGGAGCGACGTCGATCGATTCCAATGATCCGCTGTCGAGCAAGTCTTCCACTTCGGCTCGTTTGTAACGGAACTCAATCGGAGCAGAAAACCTATCGTGCTGATCGTTAACGCAGACTCTGAACGGCAAGTCAGCATACTGCTTCATAGGTAGCTGTTCGGCGAGATTCCGTAGCGATGGGAAATGCCGCATCAAACGGTAAGGCCAAACGAAAAACACAAAAGCGGCGGCTGCGCCGGGATAAGCCAACGCGTAAACAGTGCGGTGCGGTAATCTCGTCGTTACCTTGCGCACAAGAGACACCGCTCCCAGCAACGTCGCTTTGATCGGCCGTCGCTCGGGACTCCAGTACAAGTAGATCTGAATGTCACCGCCCGGCTTCAAATATCGCAGTAGGTTATGAAAGGCCTGTTCGGGGTCGGGCAGGTGATGCAACACGCCGAGCGAGTAAATGAAATCGAAACTCTCGCGCGCAAACGGGGGGTGGTGAAGATCCGCCTGGATTATGTTGACGTCGCCCGCACCTTCAGTGTTGCGCCGCGCCACTTCGATGGCCGGTCCCAAATCAATCGCCCATACTTCCGCACCATACTTGGCAGCGTAGTAAGCGAAGCGCCCATTACCACAGCCCGCATCCAAAACCCTCTTCCCTTTAAAAAACGATTGCGGATCGTGCGGCTTCATGTAATCGAGAAACTGCTTTTCCCATTCCGCGTACATCTCGGGAAACCGTTGCCACTCATAACCAAAACTCAGAGCAGTTTGGACTTGCTGAGCATCGGTTCCAGTAACGCTGCTGTCTTCCAGCAGAGCCTCCCGCATCCCCGGTAACAACATTCGCGGGATATCGTTGATAACCGGGAACGACATTCGACACGACGTACACGAGAGATCACTACCTGTCGCCTCCAACCGCCCTTCGCAAGCTGGACATCGCAATGTTTCGACTACTTTATCTGTCAACACCTGCTCGTTCACCCGTTTAGCACCTTCTCGTACAGCTCTGCATAACGCTCGCCGCCGATCGTATCTAAATCAAAAAGCCGTTCTGCCACCTGGCGAGCTTTGGCTTTTACGCCGTTGTTGTTCGTCAATGCTTTCAGTTCGCTGTAGGCACGATCGAAACTCGGCTCGTCAAGTTCGTTTATCAACACTCCCGCTTTCCAATCTGTGACCAATGAATCTGAATCACCAATGCCGGCATTTATGACAAGCGGTAGCCCACATGCCAGATACTCACCGTTCTTTGTTGGCGAAGAAGCCATCTTTGAAAAGCAGGGTTTGATAAACGACAAACCCACATCACCCGCCGCCAGATACGACGGCACGTCACTCGCCGCAACTGACCGGATCGTAAATTGAGCTTCACTGATACCACGAACGCTCATCAACTCGCGAACTCGTTCAGGTCGTCCGGTCGTAAGCCAAAGCAAGTGTGCATCGCTCTGATGCTTTACGACGTCGCGAAAAAAGTCGGCCATTTGTTCCGTCAAGTACCACCCGTCAAGTGACCCACTATAAACCAGCGTCAGACGCTCGCCCAATCCCAGCTCAGCGCGTCGGCGTTCTCGGTCGTCTTCACTAAATCTAAACAACGACAGATCGACACAACAAGGTACGACTGCGTGATGAACCTTTCGTTCTTGTAACCCGTCCCATTCTTTGATGATGGGCCAGATGCGTTCGGTCAGCGTCACAACCGCATCGGTGGCGGCGAAAATGCGCCGTTCGGTCGACTTCGTAACTCGATAGCGCAAACCACCCTCAGGCCAATGATTCGCATCGACATACTCCTCAGCCATTAAACCACGCAGGTCAAAGATCATCTTGATCCCGAACTTGCGTTTCAGGGCCAGTGCGATGGTTGCGGGTATGTGCCCGCGAGCATGGACCAATTCAATTCTGTTGCGGCGAACCAATCGACCGCCGTATCGGATACCAGCCATCACGTCGAAGAGTGTTGCCGGCAACGATGGCCGCTGATGATATCGCAGCGAATGCCATTCAATCCCCTGGGCCAGCAGCTTGCGGTTTAGATCTTCTGCACGACGTTGTCCTTCGGGCGTAAACGCAGTTGCCTTTTCAAAACTCAGAAGTGTGAACTTCACACCGCGTTTAGCAAGCTCACGAAGGTACGGAATAACCTGTGTTTGGCCCAGGGGCTCAAGCATCCCATTGTAAGAGATGAATAAGACGCTTCGGCCCTCAAGCCCCATCACCCGCCTCCACAGCAGTGGTTCCTTGTCGCCGAAGCCAATCCATAGCTAGCCATTGGATGCTCCCGATAAACGCCGCCGCGTCAATCGTTGCGATCAGTGGAACCAATAACAGCAAACGTTTCAAATTGCGGCTCGCATTGGCAGGATAAGTACTCCGGTTCCGTCGAATGGCAACGAGACCGCGTAAAAGAAGCATTAGTAACCATAAGCCAATTGGCAACCAGACTAGTTTCGGTGATAGCACAATCACGACCACGGCCACAGTAGTCAACAGGAAGTATCGAAAGAAGATTCTTGCTTGCCATTCTCGCCACAGGCCAGCACGAATGTTGTTACGCGCATACACAACGAATCTCTTGAACGTGCTGGTAAATGTCGGTCTCAGATGCCAATGAACTATTGCGCGCGGCTCATACACCTGATTGAAACCAGCACCATCGATGCGATTCATGAACACATGGTCTTCTGCTGATCGCAGATCTTCGGGAAATCCTCCCACGGAAAGCCACACGCTCTTTTTCATCAATGACGACGCGATAAAACGGCGCCGGGCAATAATTCCCGGGCGTCGCACCGGGGGAAACAGATAGGCTATTGCCGCACACTCAGTGAAGAACGAATCGATCACGGCTTCACATCCGCCGTAAACGACATCAATGGACGCATCCTGGTTAGCCTTTGTCGCCAATGTTTCGAGCCAATCTGCGTCAGGCTCAATCCCACCATCAATGAAGGCAAGCCATTCACTGCTTGCCGCAGCTGACGCCAGGTTACGACCACGACCCGGCAGTGCGTCATCGGCACGGATCAACTTCAACGGTGCGCCGTTATCGATGAAGTCGGCAACAATCTCAACTGTGGAATCGGTCGAACCTCCGTCTGCGATCACAATCTCGTCGGGAGGTCGAGTTTGTGTTAGCAACCGGCGAATCAGTTTTCCGATGTTGTCGGCTTCATTTCTTACCGGCACTGCAACGCTGATTTTCACGCGGTTATGCACATGAATGACGGCGAATCGTCATTGATACCTTTCTAATCAAGTTTGAATTGGGACCGCCAGTTAGTCTCATCCTTGAACGGTGGCTGCTTCTGCTTATTAAGAACAAATGTCTCCAACACCAGGTAATCCATCTCAGTTCTCATGAAACAGCGATAGCTGTCTTCAGGTGTACAAACGATTGGCTCACCTCTGACATTGAAACTGGTATTGACGATGACCGGGCATCCAGTCTTCTGTCTAAACGCCTCGATTATTTCCCAGTAGAGCGGATTCGTTTCTTTGCGCACTGACTGTATGCGCGCTGAATAGTCGACGTGCGTAACTGCTGGAATCTCCGATCGAGCAACATTCAGTTTCTCAATTCCCCACAACGCCTTCTCAGTTTCGGTGATCGCGCGTCGCTTCTGGTGCACGACACCTGCGACGAAGAGCATGTACGGGGTGTCGGTGTCTAACTCAAACCATTCAGACATGTGTTCGCGTAGCACACTCGGCGCAAAAGGTCTGAAGCTCTCTCTATATTTAATCTTTAGATTCATCAACGACTGCATTTGCGGAGATCGCGCGTCGCCGATGATGCTGCGCGCGCCTAAGGCTCTTGGGCCAAATTCCATTCTGCCCTGGTGCAATCCTACAATTTTGCCTCCGGCCAATAATTCAGCAACTCTCGCCGGCAGCTCCTGAACCGAGTACTTCTGGTAAGGCAATTCGTTCGCACTAAGAAACCGCTCGATCTCCTTTTCTGTGTGCTGCGGACCGAGGTATGAACCCTTCATCTTATCGGCATAGGATGACGAACCATTGTTGGCAAAGCGAGAGGATTGCCATAGGTTAAGTTGCTCCGGACTTGTCCGTTCGTGGCCCAGATACCGGTGCCAGATTGCTAACGCGATTCCGAGCGCGCCGCCTGCGTCGCCCGCGGCCGGTTGAATCCATATATCGTCAAACGGAAGTTCCTTCAGAATTCGTCCGTTCGCTACACAATTCAGCGCCACGCCTCCAGCCATGCACAAACGTTTCTCGCCAGTTACCTCGTGTGCATACCCTGCCATCTTCAGCATCACTTCTTCAGTTATCACCTGAATGCTTCGGGCGAGATCCATCTCACGTTGTGACAGCTTCGACTCCGGCTTGCGCGGCGGCCCGCCAAAGATCTTGTCAAACGAGCCGTTTGTCATGCGCAACCCTTGCGAGTAGCTGAAGTATTCGTGGGCCATTCGAATACTACCGTCGTCGCGAATGTCTAAGAGTTTGTCTTTGATCGCGGCCACATACGTTGGCTCGCCATAAGGCGCGAGGCCCATAACCTTGTATTCACCGCTGTTCACTTTGAAGCCGGTGTAGTAAGTGAACGCGCTGTACAGAAGACCCAAACTGTCGGGGTAACGGAGTTCTTTGAGGAGCTTTATTTCGTGCCCTTTGCCAATTCCTATTGAACTGGTGGCCCACTCGCCGACACCGTCGATGGTGAGTATCGCTGCGTGCTCGAAGGGAGATGGATAGAAAGCGCTTGCCGCATGGCTTTCATGATGATCACCAAAGAGGAGTTTGCATTTGAATTGCTTTCCGCGCTTCTTTGCCTCGCGCTCATCGTCGGCGCCGTCGATCTTTCCTAGTTCGGTTCTGATTAGATCGGGCATCCACAGTTTTTCTCGCATCCAGAGCGGCATCGACTTCAGAAATGAACTGAATCCTGCAGGAGAGTAGTCGAGATAAGTTTCGAGAAGGCGGTCAAACTTCAATAGGGGCTTATCGTAGAAGGCGACGTAGTCGAGATCGGCTACGGAGAGGTTTGCTTCTTTGAGACAGTAACGAGTGGCGCCTGTGGGAAACCTATAGTCGTGTTTCGTACGGCTGAAACGTTCTTCTTGCGCGGCCGCGACAATGTCGCCATCGACTACCAGGCAAGCCGCGGAATCGTGATAGAACGCCGATATTCCAAGAATGCTTACCACCTGAACGCAATTACCAACCTTGCTAAAAGAGGGTGTAGATAAACGGTGCGATTGCGGAACTCTTGGCTACGACCAGGAGCAAACCAACCAGAACAAGCGTTACCACGATCGGCGCCAGCCAGAACTTCTTGTTGTCTCGCATGAACTGCCAGAGTTCGCTTACGACTAATAACTTCGACATCGTCGCTCTTAGATGTTCGATAAACTTCAGTTTGTCGTCAACGTGCGGTTGATTCAAATGCTTTCAGAAACGCGACGCATGCTTCCTGAAAAGAAGTTGAAACAACTGCCCGTGGACGACAAACTAAAAAGTTTATCGAAACATTAATACATCTTTTCGTAATGCCGCGAATCCTGTTGTCGCTGCGGATACGGATGCCAATACGATTCGCCTTTTTGCGATCGCCGGTGCAACGGATCCCAACCCATTGCTCTCTTTATTAATCCAATGGGAGTCAGTATCAGAAAAAAGACGAGGGCCAGGATAACGCGCGTGGATAGGAACGACAGGACACTCGCCAGCGCCATCCAACCTCGATTTGGAATTACGAGCGATCGAGGCCAGACCAAAGCCAGCAGCACCAACAAACTTCCAACTGGCAAGATAATCGGCGTGGCCGTGGCAAACTTGCCCCGATACAACCACCACGCGGAGAGCAAGATCAGAACACCGCCAACGATCAGTCCGAATTCTCTCTCAACGCGATAACGCCGTTTGGTTGATCCCACGATCACCTTGGCCTTTAATACGTCGAACCTTATAAACGCGGAACAACTCGATAAGCTAACTCTCAACTAACTAAGAGCTCCTGCCTGCAGCGGCTGCGCCGCCTTTTCGAGTTCACCGGCGATCCAGTGATAAGTCCGTTCGAGTCCGTCCTCAAGAGAAATCGTTGGTTCCCAATTAAGAACCTCGCGCAGCTGCGTATTGTCGCTGTTTCGACCTCGTACGCCCTGCGGCTTCGTTAGATCGTATCGCTTACCAATTCGCTTGCCGGCAATCTTCGCAACCATGTCGACCAGTTCATTGATTGAGATCATCCGATCCTGACCCAGGTTAATCGGATCGCGATGATTGCTTTGCATCAGGCGATAGATACCTTCAACACAGTCGTCGATGTAGCAATAAGACCGTGTCTGTTCGCCGTCACCCCAAACCTCAATCTCATCGCCATCATTCGCGAGTGCAACTTTGCGACAGATTGCTGCAGGCGACTTTTCGCGACCACCGTCATAAGTCCCGAGTGGTCCAAAGATGTTATGGAATCTCACGACGCGCGTGTCGAGACCAAAGTCTTCTGTGTAGTGACGGCACACACGTTCCATATAGAGCTTTTCCCAACCGTAACCATCTTCCGCATCGGCAGGATAAGCATCAGATTCCTTTAGAGGCGTAACGTCAGTTTCCTTCTGTTTATAGCCCGGATAGATGCAGGCGCTTGAGGTGTAGAGATAACGCTTTACGCCATTGATTCGCGCCGCCTCGATCGTATGCAAGTTGATGAAAGTGTTGTCGCGAACGATGACGGCTTTGTTGTTCTCGATGAAACCGATGCCACCCATGTTCGCCGCCAGACCGTAAACCTGATCGACGTCTTTCGTCGCCTTCAGACAATTGCCGGGGTCTGAGAGATCGGAAAGGAGAAACTCACTCGCCCTCGTCGATTCATATTCAGGCTCTTTGATATCGACACCGCGGACCCAATAGCCGCGGTCAACGAGGTAGTTGGTCAAATGATGTCCAATGAAGCCACCCGCGCCCGTCACCAAAACTCTAACCCGCTCTGTCATCTACGCTAATTCTCCGTGATTTTAGAATATAGAAATGTTTCCGCTGATTATCGGCGGAGCCAAGCCGCCCGATGAGAAAGTAAGAACATAGATTACGAGTAGCAGTTATTGCAAGACTTCATTCACATCGAACCGCCCGAGATTGTCAGCCGCCTCAAACAGCCCCAGAACGGACGAGTCTTCAAACCTTCGGGATGAATAGCCAGCGCTTTCATCAACCAGCGAGCGCCTTCGGCGCGGCGGCCGGCTTCACTTGCCGCGTACGAAAGTCGTAAATATCGGGTGGCGCGACACCAACGCTTGTCTGCGCCCTGAAGTTGCTCCTCGTAGTGTTCAGCGATGCGGTCAAATTCGTCTATCTGCCTGTGGCCCTCAGCAACCGTCTTACTTACTTCATGCAGACGATACGCGGCGATCGGTACAGGAATATAATCACAGGTATGCCCTTCAAGTAACAAACGAATAAACAGGTCATGGTCGAAATCGTAATTCCACCGCTCTTCAAAGCCCGACCGCACAATGTCAGTCTTCCAAAAATGACCCGGTTGTGGCGCCTTGTAGGCCCAGCACAAACAATGTGCTGCTGACTTCGGGATTACGGAGTGGATCACGTGCGTCTCGTGTCCCACACCAAACATCACCGTGTCGCCACAAACCCATTCCGACTGCGGATGGTTTTTGAAGTGGTCCATCGCTGCGCTGAAAGCGCCGGGAAGATAAACATCGTCGCTGTTAATGAACGCGAAGATGTCGCCGGTCACCCGTTCGAGGCCCTTATTGATCGCATGCACCTGCCCGCGATCCCTCTCGCTGACCCAGTAAGTCAAATGTTTTTCGTAACGCTTGATGATTTCAACGCTGTCGTCGGTGCTGCCGCCATCAATGATGATGTACTCGAGCGGTTCGTATCCCTGATTTAGGACAGAGAGAATTGTCTCTTCAAGGAACCGACCTTGATTGAATGATGGAGTAACAATGCTGAGTTTCGGCGGCATGCTTATCGGTTACGGCTTAAAACTCTGAATTGTCTTAACTACGTATTCCTGCTGCGCGTCAGTGATTTCCGGAAACATCGGTAGCGCGAGCGTTTCGCGAGCAGCGCGCTCAGCCTCCGGGAAATCTCCTTGTTTATACCCAAGAAAGCTAAAGCACCGCTGAAGAGGAAGTGGAATGGGGTAATAGACCTTTGTTCCGATATCGTGACTCTTTAGATGCTCTGAGAGCGCATCCCGGTGTTGAGGCACGCGTACAACATACTGGTGAAAGATATGACGGTTGTTTGGACGCACGACAGGTGTTTTCAAATCGAAACTGAGCCCTGCCTGTTCGAGCAATTCAGAATAGATCGCCGCCCTCTGCGCGCGCGAGTTTGACCATTCATCGAGATGCGGCAACTTCACACGCAACACGGCTGCTTGCAATGCATCGAGCCGGCTGTTAACGCCTACCTCTTCATGTTCGTATTCGGTGAAGCCACCGTGTACCCGCAGTCTTCTTAGACGTGACGCAAATTCGGCGTCCTTCGTGGTTAACAGGCCACCATCCCCCGCGCCGCCAAGATTCTTCGTCGGATAGAAACTGAAACAACCTGCGAGTCCCATCGATCCGGCTCGACGTCCACGATCTTCGGCTCCGATGGCCTGCGCCGCATCTTCAATTACCGGGAGCGCTTTTTCTTCCGCGACGGAAAGCACTTTGTCCATCTCGGCACACTGGCCGTAGATATGGACCGGCATGATCGCGCGAGTACGTGAAGTGATTGCAGAGGGTATTTCCGAGACGTTGATATTGTAGGTAAGCGGATCGATATCGACGAAAACCGGTCGTGCGCCAAGGCGAGTTATCGCACTTGCGGTCGCGAAAAAACTGAAGGGGGTTGTTATTACTTCGTCTCCTGGTGCAATGTCCAAAGCCATTAACGCGAGCAGCAGTGCGTCTGATCCTGAGGCACAACCGACTGCTTCAGTCGTGCCGCAATACGCGGCGAGCTCTTTTTCCAGCGCCGCGACCTCTGGACCAAGGACGAACTGTTGTGTTTCGAACACACGAGCAATGGCCGCCCGCACGTTGGGCTGCAAGGAGACGTACTGCGCCTGCAAATCCAGCAATGGAACTTTCATGAATTCGATGGGTTGATCGCTCGGCGGATCCACTGAGGCGGTGATTCCACCGCCTCCGGGTTATGCGGTCTCTCCTGCGGATGCTCCTGAACCCTGTTCGCCTTCCGACGAGTAGTAATGGGAATAGTAGCCGGAGTAATAGTAGTCTTGCGACTCGACCTTTACGTTGTTCAAAACGACGCCGAAGATGTGCGCACCCACGTCGAGCAGTTGCTGCTTCGCTCTTCTGACTACCGCACGTGAGCTTCTCCCACCATGGACCACGAGCATCACACCGTCTACCATCGTCGAAAGTATCGAGGCGTCGGTGAATGAAATCGCCGGAGGCGAATCGATGATGATGTGCGCGAATCGCTCGCTCAAAAGACTCAAGAGTTTACGCATCTCTCCAGATCCCAGAAGTTCAGCGGGATTCGGGGGCACCGGCCCGGAAGTCAACACCTTCAGGTTCTGCGCCTTTCCAGCCGACTGAACCAGGCTCTCGAGATCCTTTTCACCCGACAACCAGGTGGTTAAGCCCTTCACATTAGGCAATTCAAACTGCGCATGCAGGCGTGGACGGCGCAGGTCGCAGTCGATAATCAAGACTTCCGCACCAGTCTGGGCCAACATGAATGCTGTGTTAATCGCCGTCGTCGTTTTTCCTTCAGAAGGCTGACTCGAAGTCACCAGAATCGTCTTCGGCGGTTGGCCTGCGGACGACAACAGCAGCGACGTTCGCAGGTGTCTATACGACTCTGCAATGGGTGATCGAACATCATCGACCATTGCGAGCGCCGTCGACTCCGAGGGAGGCGCGTTGGCAGCGATACCCTTCAAACGTCCTACGTTTCTGACAGCCGGAATCATTGCCAGCGCGGGTAGATGAACATAGCGATCGATGTCGTCTATCGACTTGACCGTGTCGTCGAGGAAGTCGAGCAGGAATGCCAGACCGATACCCGCAATCAGCGACAGCACCATCGCGATCATCACGTTTCTCACACGTGGTGGTCCAACTAACCTACCCAGCCGGCTGTAGTTTTCCACTGTAACTTCATTACCGCGGTCACCGGATGCTACTTGGATCTCTTTTTGTCGTTGCACCAGAGTGGCGAGATACTGCCTGTTCGACTCTAAATCCTGGCTCATCTGCGCCATTTCAATTTGCGCCTTAGTCTGCGCGGTGCTTATGCCCTTTTGTTGGGCATACATCGACTCAATGCTCTTCTCATGAGCCAATGCCGCTTCGTACGCCGCTTTCAACATGCCAATCGTTTCGGCCTGGGCTTTGTTCAACTCATCCTCTAACGGCTTAATCGCCGCATTGATCTTCTTAATCTCAGGCCATTCGTCGGTGTAGGTGGTGCGAAGTGTCTCACGCGTTTCCTTCAGTCTAGAAATGCGCTCACGGAGCGCACTCACGCGTCCCGACGCTTGAACCAGGGGAATGGAAAAGGGATCCGTAGCAGAACGGGCGCTGTCATAAACCGCCTGGGCAGTTTTGCGATCGTTCTGAGCTTGTAAGAGTTGACTGCTGAGCTGCTGCAGCCGCTGGTCGTCGACATTCTGTCCGCCTGAAAGCGGTACATTGTTCTCGCGCGCAAAATTGAATTGCCGTTCCTGATCGTAACGAATCTTTGTTTGCAACGCCGCGATCTGGCGCGAAAGTAAATCCTCAGCCTTGTTTGAACCAAACGTCGATCGCTCGAGGTTATTGAAGGCAAATACTTCGGCAAGGGCATTCGCAATCTTTTGTGCGAGTTCCGGATTAGTGTGTTTGTATTTAATTGTGAACAGATTCGTTCCGACGATACCAGACACATCCTCGTTGCCGATAATCATGTCTTCGTAGGGCTCAAGTGCAGCCAGCTCTTGCGGTGTTAACGGCTGTTCTTTGAGTTTGTTTTCGCTTACCAACTCTAGACCGCTGGGTCCCGCTGGTGAAATAACTGGTTTCGACTTCTCACGCGTAAACAATGATCTCAGTTTTGCGAAGAACCCGCCCTGCGATGGACCACCACCAGCAAAATCCGGATTGTGTTGCAAGTCGAGAGTTAGGACGACCTGTCGCGCCAATGCCGGACTTTCAAGTAGTTTCAGTTGTGTGCCCCAAAAATTAGGATCAGGCTGACCGCCAATAATAAATTTATCGGTTTGGAGAATATTGCTCTTTCGCTGTTCGATCCGAATGGTCGACTCCGCTTCGTAAATCGATGGCTGACGGAACATCTGCACGGCAACCAACGAAGTCACCACCAAACACAGACTGAGGATAAGCCACTTGCGCTTAAGGATTACGAATAGGTAATCCCGAAACTGAGTAGGCTCGTTGGCAGCTGGCCCGTAAGATTTGACCTGGGTCAAATCAGTCAGCGGACGGTCGATACCGCGATCGACAGCGGGCAGAGGCATCAGGCGGTTATCTTGCATATCGTTCGAACTCTCAGGCTACAAAGTTTTGGGGATAGCATAATAGCAGAGACTGGCCCTGTGGCAAGCTGCGTTACCTCGTTTTCCTGCGGTTTTTATGGGGGATCGGAGTGATTTCGCAACTCAACAGCTCAGTTGCTTATATGCGCGACCGTTTCTGAAGGTTGCGTCGCTGTCGACTCCACGACAAAGCGACGGAGACCGTCTTGCCAGTCAGGTAACGGCGCCAGTCCAATCGCTTTCGACATAAGGCAATCCAGTCGCGAATCTACAGGACGAGGCGCGGGTCGTTTGAGCGAGTCCATCGAAACCACTTTGAGAACTGAGTCGTCGAGGCAAGCTAACTTCAACGCAGCGCGAGAGAATTGTTCAAACGTCGCACCTTCTCCCGCGTTCACAACATGAAAAATTCCGGGAAGATCGAGCTTCGCCAACTCGTGTAAACGTGAGGCGAGATCTCGCGCGTAGGTCGGGGTTCCGGTAGCGTCAGAAATCGCTAATAGCGGTTGTTTATCCCTCGCTAAGTCGACGACTCGACTCAAATAGTTTTTTCCACCCAGGCCAAAGATGTACCCGGTGCGAACGATTACGCTGCGAGCATACTCAGCCTGAGATCGTCGTTCTCCATCTAACTTCGCCTTGCCATAAACGCTGAGCGGATACGGAGTGTCTCTTTGCGTGTAAGGAGCTTGTTTTGTGCCGTCGAATACGTAATCGGTCGAGATTGTGACGAATGCTGCTCCTGCCTTGCGACTGGCGCGCGCTAGATTCTCTGGGCCATACGCATTAACGGCATATGCTTTCTCCACGTTCGTCTCACAGCCATCGACGTCGGTCCAGGCGGCGCAGTTGACGACGGCGTCAGGTTTTTGTTGGATAATGCGGCCTTCAACGAGATCTGAATCGGTTATATCGAGTTCTTCTCGTTTATAAGCCAACACTTCGTCGCCCGCCGCCAGGCAGTGTTGCTGCAACGCTCGACCTACAAGACCACCAGCTCCGGTAACAAGGATTCTCACTTACTATCTAATCTCCGCCCCGTATTGTTGTTTGTAGTATTCGCGATAAGCGCCGCTGCGTACCCGTTGTACCCACCTATCGTTTTCGGTGTACCAGCGAATCGTTTTCTCGAGCCCTGCTTGCCACGTCTCTAAGGGACGCCAGCCCAGTTCCGCCTCTGTAAGACTCGGATCGATCGCATACCGCCTATCGTGACCGGGCCGATCTTTGACGAATCTGATTAACGACCGCGGCTTACCAAGCGCGTCAAGGATTGATTCAGCGACTTCGAGGTTTCTTCGCTCGTTGCGTGCGCCAATGTTGTAAATGCTGCCGGGCCGTCCTTTTTCAAGCGCCAGCTGAATTGCGCGGCAATGATCATCGACGAAGATCCAATCCCTCACATTTAACCCGTCGCCATAAATCGGAATTGATTCGTTGTTCATTGCGTTGATTAAGGCGAGTGGCAGGAACTTTTCGGGAAATTGGAATGGCCCAAAATTGTTACCACATCGCGTTACGACGGTGTCCAAACCGAACGTGTGGCGGGCCGCGCGAACAAGATGTTCGGCTGCAGCTTTCGATGCGGCGTACGGACTGTTCGGCGCTAGAGTCGAATGCTCCGTAAAATAGCCCTCAGCTGGCAAGCTTCCCATTACTTCATCCGTGGAGATCTGAACGAATCGCCGAACTTGGCGTTCCCGTGCAACATCGAGCAGTACCTGCGTACCGAGAACATTTGTCTGAATAAATTCAGCAGCAGAGGTAATGCTCCGATCAACGTGACTTTCAGCTGCGAAGTTAATGATTGCGTCGCAACCCGGAGGGATTGATTCGAATACTTGCTTCCGATTCGTGATGTCGCCGCGAATGAAGTGATGGCGAGACTCATCGATGCCTTGGAGGTTATCGAGATTGCCGGCGTAGGTTAACGCATCGTAATTAATTACGCGGCAGTTAGGATCTTTACTGAGGACGAACTTGACGAAGGCGGAGCCGATAAAACCTGCCCCGCCAGTCACAAAAAGATTGGTCATAGGATTCCGTCGGTAACTTACCTGTGTCGCGACACCGCCCAAACGGGTTAGCTATACAACGGAACCGGTCCAGAACACTAGGGCCGCACCCGAACGGTGCCTCGGCTGGTTGCCGCATCGAGAAACGAGAAGGAAGAAAGCGGAAAGGTCTGGCAGCCGACATCCGAAGTACGATCCGATCTAACGGCCACATCATCCGGACGTTCGGCATCCGTAGCTACGGTTGAAACCGGGCTGCTCTCGTCTGGTCGCTCCGAATCTGTGACGACCCAATTCCTTGTCGCCAGACGATAAAGGCCGTAGGTCAATCTATCTCTCTTAAGTGGATTCTCGGTGCCGCCATTGTCTTGAGCGACGAGGAGAAGTCGCCGGCCCACATAACTCTCCACACTGGATTGAACGATGCTCCCGCTCATAACTGCCTTGTTCGCATTCACTAAAAGACAGTCGCACTCCGCGCGCAGAAATAACGGCTTTTCGTCTGCCTTCGATTCACCAGTTGCGTCGGTTTTATTCTTCTCCTGAAAAACAACTTCGCCAATTGTCTTTCCTTCCGGAGTTATTTCGGCATTGAACTCTATAGATCTGGCTGGCGTTCCTTCTGACGCCGGCAAAATCTCGAACCTACCTTTAGCTGAGGGACCGTCCCCAATCCTGACAATTCGTTCTGCGAAAGTGCGGGGAGAAACGAGCGTTGCCGCAAGTACGACGCCTGTGAGTGCGGCTATTGCAAATCTCATTTTGTCTTTGTTTCCTTCCAAGGGCAGCGGTGAGTGATTAAGAGGTCATAGCAATTCGATTTCGGGCGCAGTCTTATACACGCTTACTACCGAGAAATCAATCGGGCATTTCGCCAAAGGTTACCGTCCTGGTAAACCCAATGCGCATGGAACCGCCGACACGTTTTCGACAAATAATGAAACAGACTCGTCATCTTTTTTATTGACTTGTAGTCGGGAATGGTTTATTACACCTCCCTCGATTTTCTAGGACTGCTGGTGGTTCTCGCGATCGACGAGTTCCGAGCGTTCTCCCAGTGCGGACAGACTCTCACCCGCCAGCATCATTCATGGTGGTTCTACCGCGGACTTCCTCGCATTAGGAAGCTACGATCTATGTGCTAGTCACTACTTCAGAACAGCAATAATCACGTCAAACAGCCCAGACTAGTTCCACTCAATCCGTCAGATATTCCGACGCGAAAATGGCGCAATTGAAAAAGTCGCCCCACGACACATTGGAAGCCTACGCTAGTTGTTGTGCATGGAGTTACCACGTGCGCGGTGTCAAGTTCAAAACGCGTCCGTTTGTGTAGGCTTCGATGTTTGTTGACGCAGTTGCACGCTTGCCGATCGTTCAATCGGCCCTTGAATCATCAGAGGAGCAACTAAATGAACTCGCCCAAGTCTCATGAAACCTTATCTACTTCCACGACTCGGAAAAACAAATTAACTTACGGTAAAAATCTGATAGCGCGTGTCAGCGGCATTTTGATCTTATTCGCGCTTGTAGTTTCCGGTCTTTATTTGGGTGCTGGCGCGACGGCAACTTCCAATCCACCCAAGTCGGAAGGCTTCGCCGCGCGAAATGTAAAAACGACCCTTCCAAATATCGATCTCGGCGGTTCCTCTCCACTCGTTAATTGGTTGGCGCCAGTGGTCAGTCCCCAAGCGAATGAGGTCACACTGGCAACTTATGCAGGAGACTGCACCACGCCAAAAACAGTCTACAATTTGCAGGACACCGACCTAACCGTGTGCGCAAAGTTCACTAACGCTGCTTCTGCATGGCGTGTTATTTGGTCCAATGCTCACTTTGTCGCGGTTCAGAACGCGGCAGTCAACAACACTACCAGCGCGACTTTTACACTTAACCCAAACTCCAGTCTGGGAGACTGGCGCGTCATTCTTTTTGAACCTTTTGGCGGGACCGTACAGGCAGTTGTTCGTTTTACGGTTGTTGACGAGGCGAACCCCAGCGCTGACGTTTCTGTCTCCAAAGGCTTGATTTCTAGTGCCGCTTCCTCAGGCCATCAGCTCTTGTATTCACTTCAGGTAACTAACTACGGACCGAGCGACGCCGCGTCGGTACAGCTGAGCGATGGCGTGCCGGCCAACACAACATTCCATTCATTTGGCCAACTATCAGGTCCAACTTTTAACTGCACGAGCCCAAATGAGGGCGAGACGGGAACGACGAATTGTACGATTACAAGTCTCGCGCGCGGCGAGACAGCTATTTTCGTCGCCACCTACGTTATTGACACAGTCTCATCTGGCACCGTGATTTCCAATACTGCAACCGCGAGTAGCACCACGCCGGATCCAAACACTGACAACAACAGTTCTACTGCTGACGTGACTGTCGTCAATGCGCCGTGCCAGTTGTCGACTCCCGAAAACATCACGACCGACGCTGACGCTGGACAGGCGGGCGCTGTGGTCAGTTATGCAACCCCAACGGGTACCGGAGATTGCGGTACGGCGAGCACTGGCGAAAATGGCGAGACAATACCCGCCATCAGTTGCAATCCGCCTTCAGGTTCTTTCTTTCCAGTGGGAACCACGACGGTTATCTGCACAGCGAAAACCGGATCAGCGGTGAGTTTCCAGGTGACCGTCAATAACCCCGGTACACTTTCAATCTCACTAAATGGCCCTGCCTCAATAACTCTCGAATGCGGTCAAAGATTCGGTGATCCGGCAGCGACCGCGGTTAATGCCTCAGGTCAGAATCTTGAGGTCACAGTCAGCTACAGCAATGGCTTTGATCCCGACGCTCCGGCGGTGGGAACTTACACGGCCACCTACACAGCAACGGAGGGCGCGAACTCCGTCTCAGCAGAGCGTACGATCACCGTAACGGATACTGAGGCTCCGGCAATAACAATCGCAGGCGCAAATCCTTACAAGATTCAACAAGGATCATGCTCACCGTTTGTCGACCCTGGAGCATCAGCCTTTGACACTTGTGATGGTTCGAAACCGGTTACAAGC
>DATIBJ010000224.1:0-12385 GCA_035457565.1 Pyrinomonadaceae bacterium
GTTCCGTTTGTCCAGAAAAACAAGGACGATCCACGAAGTCACACGAACCAACGCGAACCAAAATAATTCCGACTCGAGCTAGGTGTGACTTTTGAGGCAAAGCCGTGTCGTTCCTAACATACCCAAGCCATCCCTTATGGCAGGTTGAAGTCTTTCATCAGCAGTCATCACTCATGTTTGGCACCTTGAACTAGTGATCGATGCTTGAGTGTTGTGGATCTCAGCGGGGGCAAGCCACCCTTCCAACTGCAATTATCTGAGCTTGAGTTCTTTCAGTGAGAATTGAGTGTTGCTGTTTCAGTACCTTGCGCTCTGGATCTTAGGTTTGAGTGTTATGGATCTTGAGCGGGGGGGCAAGCCACCCTTCCGTACTGCGTTTATGGCCGCTTGAGTTATTTCGATGAAGCTTGGGGTGCCTGTCTTTTGCACGTTTCAGGTTCAGTGGAAGTTAGTTGTTATGTAACTCGAGCGGTCTCAATCTTACTTATCCCCTATGACGCGTTCGAGTGGGGTGCGGGTTCGTTGATCGTAGGTTGAAACGATGGCTTCCTTCTTATCGATCAAACTCAACGGCGCAGAGTTATCTTGTTTGGGAAGGAACAGCGAAGGATTCAGCGCTTTGACGTATATGAACAGCCGGCCGAGCACGGCAAGCATCATCAACACATCTGCGAGATGCCTGAAAGTCTCGATGGGAATAAAGATCCGCATGAGCACACCGAGGAGAAAAACTGTGAAGAGACAAACTTTTATCAGCAGCAGAATGGAGTTGTGTTGATCTGAGATCTCGACGAATTCACCATTGAGCTCATTCATGTTCGTCACCTCTTTGTGAATGCTTTTTCCGACCCGTCAAAAAGACACCGACGGAGGCTTGCGCGTTCTTTAGACCCCGGCCCCACGACTCCGGTTCCGAAGAAAATCCGAATCACTGAGACTGCCGATCCGGTGTCTTAACTGTGGGGGCGGCCACAGAGGCGCCCCTACAAATTAAGACTGGCAGGCACCTAGATATAAAAAGCCATCATCTTAAGCGCATGCGAGCCAAAATCCTTCTGGCGACCTTGGTCTTGCTTCTCACGCTGGCGTGCAACTGGCGCAGCTCCGGCAACACAAACGTAACCCTCGCGGCGCGTTCGCGCACGGAGGATCCGTCGCAGCGCCGAAGCGGTCAACCTTCGCCGCCAAGGCAATTAACAGACGCCGACTACACGCGTCACGCCAACGATCTCCACACCCGCATCCGACAGAAGCTTCGTTCAAATGAATTCTCGATCGTCATCCAGAAACCATTTGTCGTTGTCGGAGACGAAGGACCGGCATTAGTTCAGCAACGAGCCAACGACACAGTTAAATGGGCAGTCGATCTTTTGAAGCAAGACTTCTTTACAAAAGACCCCAATGAGATTCTTGAGATCTGGCTGTTTAGAGACGATGCTTCGTATCGCAACAACGCGCGACTGATGTTTGGCGACACTCCAAGCACACCATACGGATACTACTCGCGCGCGCACAAAGCGCTCATTATGAATATCGGAACCGGCGGTGGCACATTGGTCCATGAGATCGTCCACCCATTTGTCGAATCCAATTTTCCAGCGTGTCCCTCATGGTTGAACGAAGGTCTCGGGTCGCTGTACGAACAATGTGGCCAGGAGAACGGTCACATTCACGGATACACAAACTGGCGCTTGCCTGGACTGCAAAGAGCTATTCGCGAAAACCGCGTTCCCAAATTTAAGACGTTGCTGGAGACGACCTCACAAGAGTTCTACGACGATACCACCGGCCTTCATTACGCACAGTCGCGTTACCTCTGTTACTACCTGCAACAGAACGGACTTTTGGTGAAGTTCTATCAGCACTTCCTGAAAAACCAGGCTGATGATCCCAGTGGCTTCAAGAGTTTGCAGACAGTCCTGGGTGAGACGGATATCGAAGCCTTCCAAACACGATGGGAAAAATACGTCCTGGGTTTGCGGCAGGGGTTCGAAGTAACAATTCAGTGAAGAGTCACAAAAACGGTCGGTTTCTTGTTTACGGCTGTTTCGCAGGCGCTCGAGAAATCCTTCCTCGTCGCCAATGCGTCGCGGGAATTAATTTCTCCTCGTGGTGGGGCCATTTTGTGAGGTCGAGCGAAAACACTCCGTTCTGAAACTTCAGTGAGTCGATCGTTTGTCGCCGGTCCTTTTGATATCGGGCGATGTCGATATTGAAGATCAGTCGCATCGTGCGGCCGTGGTACTTCAATTCCACTTCCGTCAGATGCAGGGTACAGGTGCCGGCATTCGATAAAAGCAGAGCCGGCACCTTCGTCCCTTTCTCCCACTCCACAGATTCTGGCCAATAAAAAGTTTGCTTGTCCGGTGCGAATGAAACTTCGAGAATGCCCACCGTTGCGTCGTCGATCTCTTTTGGTAATTGGTCGACGATCGTTTGAAGTTCCTCTTTCGACAAGACCACGCCCTTCTCGTCACGCACTATGTAGTAAACGCTCGCCGGATTGCAGGATTGCCCGTACGTGACGCCAGACGGAATCAGAAGCAACAAAAGAAGGAGCGACTTCATAACTTGGAACTAGAAACTCGAAACTATCTCGTACTAACTTCCACGCCCTTCAGATACCGATCGAGAAAATCCAGTATCGCTTTGTACGCGCGGATTTCGTTGGCCTTCTTGGTAAAGCCATGCCCTTCGTTGTCGAACAGAACGTACTCGACAATGCCATTGCGTTTCTTAATGTTTTCAACGATCTCGTCAGATTCCGGTTTGATAACACGTGGGTCGTTCACGCCTTGCAGAACTATCAAAGGCTTGACGATCTTGTCTGCATGGAATAGAGGCGATGTCGCGCGCAGGTTCTCAAGATCCGTGTTTGGATCACCAATCTCCTTGTAGAGCGCTTTGCGGAACGATTCCCAGTAGGGTGGAATCGACTGCAGTGTTCGTACCCAGTTAGAAACACCAAATAGATCCACACCAACTGCAAACTCCTCCGGCTTGAATGCGAGGGCCGCCAACACCATGTACCCGCCATAAGAACCACCCATGATGCCGATCTTCTTTTGGTCCACATAGTCGAGTGTCGCGAGATATTTCTTCGCTTCAACACAATCCCAGAGTGGTTCACGCCCGTGTTTTGCGTCGTCAGCTGTGTAGAATGTTTTGCCGTAACCACTCGAGCCGCGGTTATTCACTCCAAGCACTACGTATCCGTGGTTCGCGAGGTATTGGGTGAGTGGAGAGTAACCGACGCGCGTTTGCCCGCCTGGGCCACCGTGGATCAATAACAGTGCGGGCGCCTTGTGCTGTGCGCTTGCATTCTTTGGCTTATAGAGAATCGACGGAATCTCAAGGCCGTCAAACGACTTGTAGCGGATGACCTGCGAGTCGGCGAGATCGTCCGCGTTAATCTCTGGATTCAAACTGTCGGTCAGCTTAGTAGCTTTTGTTGTGCTGAAATCATAGACGTAGAGGTTGCTCGGACTACGGTCGCCGTTGAGATAGAAGGCCATCAACTTTTCACTCGGCGAAATGTTGACGCCTGTGATGTCAGCGTTCGGCAGTCGCGGCAGCGGAACCAGCTGGCCCGTCGCAGTGTTATAGATCTTCATCTTCGTCCGCGCATCTTCGTTGACTGCAGTGACTCGATACTTACCGTTCCGCGAAAAGTAGGTGTAAGAGATATCCCACGGCGACTTTTCGACAGTTTCCTTCTGACCGGTGGCCAGGTTGTAGCGCGCAACGTAGGCGAACTCGCTCTTGTCGTCCGTCAGGTAATAAAGGTGCTTTGAGTTGACATCGAACGTCTGCGGACTATTTGCCATGTCGCCGGTATGCTCAGTGAGGTTCTTCAATTCCTTTGTCCCGACGTTGTAGAGGTACACGTCAGAATCGCTCGTCGACGCGCCGTTCTTTTGGAAGGCGATGTAGTTCTTATCGTTTGAAATGTCACCGAAGTCCAGTCCCGCTTCATCTTTGTAGATCAGCGTCGGTTTGAAGGTATCGATAGGCATCTCATAGATATCGAAGAAGCGAGCATCGCGTTCATTCGTCGAAAAGAAGAACGACTTCCGATCGAAGCTCCAACCAATGAAGTTCGCTTTAACTTTATCGCCGGGCGTAAGGTCACGCTCCGTTCCATTGAGTTCACGCAAGAAAAGGTGACTGTTCTCGTTCCCACCTCGGTCGTACGTGTAAAGCACACGGGCGTCGTGTGGAAAATAGGAGACGGCGAACGTGCTTTCCCTGGTTGAGTTGGTCAGCTGCGTCGGCGCGCCACCGCTCACTGAAACCGAGTAGACGTTAAAGATGCCGGTCTTGTTGCTATGAAAGAGGATCGACTTCTCATCGGCAGAAAAGGAGCTGCCACCGATGCGAGTCGTGTTCATGAATTGTTCTATCGTGTATTCCTTGACGGGTTGCGTCGCGGCGTTGGCGGGAGCGCGTTTCGTCTTTGGCTGTTGCGAGAAAACGGGAGTCGTGAGTGAAGTGATCGTTACGAGTACTAGTGAAATCAGGAGAATTCGACTGCGATTCATGGATGTCCTTTCGTTCGGCGCAACGGCGCAGCGGGAATTAATTATGGCGTGCGGCGATACCTTACATCAATACGATACCGGGAGCGAAGCGACCGGCTGGCGGACACTCGCTCCATAGGGCGGGTGCCGCAGCCAGTCGCTTCGCTCCCGGTACTGTAAATGCCTGTGAGGTCGTTGTAGGATTTGCATGAAAAACACAGAGGACAATTTGCGATGGGGGATGAGTCAAATGTCGAAAACCACCTGGATCACAGTCGCATTGGGTACAGTTGCGATCATTACATTAATTCTGGCGCTCACAGTTCCGCGTACAGAAGTTGACCGCTCAATCACAGGGACAACCGATGTCTCCCCTTCATCTGCTGCGCCTGTTGCCCCGCTGGCCGACAAGTCAACGTATTTCACGATTCGCAAGGATGTTCGTCGATGCGCCTCCCCAATGTGCGGCGGTTACTTCGTTCGCCGAGCGAATAACCAACGCATGAAGTGCTCGAATCAACGTGACGCGCTTGATTGCTATGTTGCTGAGATCGATTGGAATGGAAATGCGAAGGTCGAACCAAACAGAGCCCTGTTGCGTGGCGAGATCGTTGCTGGCGTTAAGTCACGCGCGGGCAAGTTCGATCGCTTTCGTGTTCAGGAGAGTTGGCAAGGTGCCGGCAGCAAGAATGCAACCGGCGAGTTTTACCGTGTTCGCGATTTACGTATCAATTGCATCACGCATCCGTGTATGACGCACCATGAAGCGCGACTGAACTCTACATTCGAACGCGACATCGCGGGAGTTGAACTAAACAGCGTGGGAGCTGCGGATTCCCTGATTCAGGAAGCTGTGAAGGCCATGCAAAGCGAGGAAGGAATCCTCGTCAGAGGCACGCACCGGACTGAACGAGGCCCGGCGGGCACTGCCGAAGCTCTAATAGCTTCGCAATTCTATCTTCGCGCGCAAGGACAGACAGCTTCCACAAAGCCATGCATAAAGACAGGATGTTCGGGGCAAGTGTGTTCTGATCAGGAAGTGATTACAACATGCGAGTATCGAAGTGAGTATGCGTGTTACCAGCGCGCTAAATGTGAGCGCCAGGCGAATGGAGAATGTGGCTGGACGCAAACGAAGGAATTGACGAGTTGCTTGAATCGACGCGGTGACACAAAGGAGGCAATAGGCCAGTAGGTAGAATGCAGAAGGCGCTTATCGCTTACTGCTGCTTTGCCTCAAAGGTCATCTAGCGTGAGTCGCAGGATTGGTTCGTGTTTAGTTCGAACCAACACGAAACTTTTGAGGCAAAGCCTCACTGCCAACTACTTCCAACGTTATGAACTGGGAAGACAATCTCATCGACGATCAAAATGGGCTTCGCAATCTCTTAGCTGCGACGAAGACCATCGCAGTGCTTGGCATCAAAACTGAAGCCCAGTCAGGCCAACCGGCTTTTTACGTTCCGCAGTATCTCCAGCGCGCGGGTTTTCAAGTTGTGCCGGTGCCGGTCTACTATCCCGAGGTCACCCAGATTCTCGGTCAACCGGTCTATCGAAGATTGAAGGAGATTCCATTTCCAGTAGATCTCATAAACGTGTTTCGCCGTTCGCAAGACGTCGAGCCTCATCTCGACGACATACTCGGCACTGGTCCAAAAGCAGTGTGGATGCAGTCAGGCATTCGACACGATAAAGTCGCTGAAAAGCTAGCGAAGGCGGGTATCAAGGTGGTCCAGGATCGGTGCCTGATGGTGGACCACAGATATCTCGCCAGAAAATCGTGAGGTCATTGATGATTGAAGATTGTAGATTGAAGATTGATGATTGATCCGGTGCAAGCATCCATCGGGAACTAAGAGTCGAATAATCACAAATCAACAATCAACAATCAACATCAAAAATCAACAATCAACAATGCCCAAGCTCCTACTCTCCACACTCATAATCTTAACAGCCGCTGCGACCCCTCGTTGGACCACGCTGCAAAGCGGGGTAAAAGTACGGCTGCGCGGCATCAGCGCTGTTTCTGACAAGGTCGTCTGGGCGAGCGGCTCGAACAGCACAGTTCTCCGCAGTATCGATGGCGGGTTTGCCTGGCAGACGTTCGCCGTCGCGACCGACGAAGTGGATTTTCGCGATATCGATGCAATTGATGAGAACACGGTTTACGTCTTGAGTATCGGCAATGGCGGGGCGTCGCGAATCTACAAGACAACCAACGCCGGTGTGATCTGGCAGTTGCAGTATAAGAACCAGGACCCGAGAGCGTTCTACGATGCAATGTCTTTTTGGGATGCGTCACATGGAATGGTGATTGGCGATTCTATCGACGGACAATTTTGCATCATGACGACGACGAATGGTCGCGATTGGAACCGGGTTCCAGTGTCAGCTTTACCGCGTGCGCTCGAGAACGAAGGCGCATTTGCAGCGAGTGGATCGAATGTCGCACTGTTTGGAAAAACCCATGCGTGGATCGCGACAGGCGGCGCGGCCAAGTCGCGCGTGCTGCATACCGCCGACGGTGGTCAAACATGGAGAATTGCTGAAACGCCAATAAAAGCTGGTCAATCAAGTGGAATATTCTCGATTGCGTTTCGAGACGCTCAGCATGGAATCGTTGTAGGCGGTGATTACAAGGAAGAGAAAGCCGCGGTCGATAACGCAGCCATCACGATCAACGGTGGAGTGACCTGGACCTTGGTCAAAGGCTTGTCTGGTTATCGATCGGCAGTGGCATACGTGCCGGGCACAAAGTGGGTTGTTGCCGTCGGACCGAGTGGAGCTGATTTTTCTGAAGATGATGGGCAGAACTGGAAGCCCATCGCTGGGCCGGGATTCGATACATTGAGCTTCATTCCATCTCTGCGAAAGGATGCAGCCGTCGCTTTTGGTGCTGGTGCTAACGGAACAATGGCGAAACTGGAGTTCGGCAAGTGAGGAATGAGTTATCGGCCGGATAGAACCTGTACGACCTTAGGTTCATAAACAGCCTTTGGAACCAAAGCATTGTTGCCGCGTTTCAGCTATTCAGAAACCACATTCGAGGAGAGTCCAATGCTTCAACACAAAGCCGTAGTTGTCATCGCCGTTGCGCTGCTGCTTCTCGTAAGTCCATTCTTTCTGCGTTCCGTGAAAACCAGCGAACCGCGGGCGACACAGGATGACGTGAGAGAAAAATGGGAATACCTGGTCGTTGCCGCGCCGAGCAATACAAACTTTAGTGCTACGGGTAATACTCGCATGCGAAAGCTAGAGATGGGCGGATTCGGCATTGAAGCTTTCGTTCTGGAACAACACATGGACAAGATCGGTGCCGATGGTTGGGAGCTGGTTTCCGTTACCAATACAGCACGCGGCGAGCCAGTCTTCTACTTCAAGCGATTGAAGATAGCGCGCAACTGAAAAATACATTGTAGATTGAAGACATTGAAGATTGAAGATTGAAGATTGAGAGCCCAGTTAAAGTTCCACTATCTTTCAATCGCCGTTGGAAATCGCCAATCTTCAATCTACAATCTTCAATCAACAATCTTCGCGATGCTTCAGCTGCTCAATATCAACAACATTGCCCTGATCGATAGCCTGCGCGTTGACTTCGACAAAGGCCTCAACCTCCTGACTGGCGAGACCGGTTCAGGCAAATCGATCATCGTCGACGCACTCGGCCTTTTGATAGGCGGCAGATTCAGTGCCGACTTGCTCAAGTCTGGCGCTGACCGCGCATTCGTCGAAGGACTTTTTCTCGTTTCGCCTCATCCGCAACTCACAGCTCTTCTGCAAGGCGCAGGTATTGATTCAGACGAGACAGATTCTAATCGCCCCTTCGAACTAATCGTCCGGCGCGAACTCTCAACCGGAGGGCGCAACAAGATCTTCCTCAACCATCAACTGGCGACCCAAGCGTTGCTCAAAGAGCTAAGACCATTTCTGGTTGATATTCACGGTCAGGGCGATCAGCAGTCGTTGTTCAATCCTGCGACCCATCTCGAACTGCTTGACGATTTCGCCGGTAATGAAAAATTACGCGACCTAGTCAGTGACGACTTTAAGAAGTGGGAAGCCTTACAACAACAACTCGATTACCTGGTTACTGATGAGGCTAAGAGATTTCAGCTGCTCGACACGTTGAAGTATCAAATCGATGAACTCGAACGCGCGCAACTCGTCGTCGGTGAGGATGAGCAGATTGAAGAGGAGCGCCGGCGGCTGATGAACGTTGAGAGACTGACGAGCCTCAGCCAGTCGAGTTACGCGCGCATCTACGAAGATGATGACGCGGCGTTAGCGCGTTTGCGACAGACGATCGCCGATGTAACAGAACTCGCCGATTACGATATCGCCTTCCGTGACTACGTCGAGCCTTTGGAATCAACGCGAGCGACCCTTGAAGATCTCGCCTTCACCTTGCGCGACTTTGCTGATCATCTCGAATTCTCGCCGACGCGGCTCGCTGAGATCGAAGACCGCTTGAACGATCTGTCGCGCTGGAAGCGAAAGTATGGCGGTTCATTGAACTCCGCGCTGGAGCATCTGGCCCAATCGCAAGATCGTCTACGAGGCTTGGAACGATCTGACGAGCGTGCGACTGAGTTGGAAAAGGAAGTGTCTGCTGCCCGGAAGAAGTATTCTGAAAGCGCCACGAAGCTCCATAAAGAGCGGGTGCGTGCGGCACGAAAACTCGAGCAGGACGTCGAGAAGGGGATTAAGGAAGTGGCAATGGAGAACGGTCGTTTCGAAGTTCGAATCACCTCGCCGTCTCCAGAAGAGCTGGAAGCAACTGACTACCGCTTCGATATTTCTGGATTCGACACGGTCGAGTTTCACTTTTCAGCAAACGTTGGCGAAGAGTTGAAGCCACTGGCGAACGTGGCGTCGGGCGGTGAAGCGTCGCGTCTGATGTTGGTTTTGAAGACGGCGGCGAGGGCTGCAGAGTTTCCGCGAACGATCGTATTCGATGAAGTCGATGCTGGAATTGGCGGTCGAGTCAGTGAGGCGGTCGGCGCGAAACTGAAAACCGTATCGCTGACAAATCAGGTGTTGTGTGTGACGCATCAGGCGCAGATTGCCGGGTTTGCGGATCATCACCTGGTTGTCGCGAAGGAAGCGGCAAAAGGTCGAACACGCGTGAGTGTGACTAAGCTGGACCGCCGCGGACAAGTAGAGGAGATTGCGCGAATGTTGACGGGCGCAGAAATCACTGACAGCGCCCGACGACATGCGAAAGAGTTGTTGAGATAGAACAGGTTGCCGGCTCACCACTGCTCAAGCTGCATCACATTAAAGCGTCAGTCTCACAGTTCAAGGTGCAAAACATGATTTGTTGGAGCTTGAGTTACCTCAGTTACGCTTGAGTGTTGATGTTTTGAACCTAGCCGGATGACTTGATGGGGTTCAAAGATCAACAATGCTTTGTGCCCCGAACTCTTAGCCGGGTTTCAAGCGCCATTCAGGAATCCACTAATCAACAATCGACAATCAACAATCTAAAATCTTCAATCTTCAGTGTTCCGCCGTTGGCAAGCGACCACAAGCAATGTTATATCTCGCTACCATCCCCTTACCGAGGTCTTGCGAGCAATGAAACGATCAGTTGCCGTTCTTCTCTGTATAGTTTTCGCGTCTCTCGCTGCCATCGGACAGTCGTCTGATCCGGGCGCGCTTGAGGATTCCGTTCGCCGGCCTCGTCCACGGCCCGACACCCGAATAAAACAGGATCTGACGGAAGCGCTGACCGTCATTCAACAGAACTACGTCGGACATCGCCTCGATTACAACGAAATGTTCAAGTCGTCGGTGCAGGGAATGTTGCGCGCGCTCGATCCGCATTCGACCTACTTCGACAAAAAAGAGTTTGACGAGCAGCAGGCCGCCTGGTCGCGTTCGGAGTATTACGGGATTGGCGCCAGCATTGCTGAGCGTCGCATGAGCGGCGACAAGAATGATACCTACATTCTCGCCACCTTCGATCAATCGCCAGCTTTTCGTGCGGGACTTCGCTACGGCGATCGAATCGTCGCCGTCAACGACAACTCTACGATCGGACAATCCTCCGCTGAAGTTCGCGATCAATTAAGAGGACCCCGTGGTACAAAGGTGCGCGTTACCGTCGAGCGTGCAGCGAACGGTGCGCGCGAGGCCTTTGAAATAATGCGCGATGCAGTTCCGCAGCCGACTGTTCCCGATGTGTATGTGTTGCGACCCGGAATCGGCTACATCGACATGACGCGCGGTTTCAATCGGTCAACCGGGGATGAATTCATCGCTGCATTACAGGAACTCAAAGCGCTGGGTGCGACGTCGATCATTCTCGATCTGCGCAACAACAGCGGTGGCTTCATCGTCGAAGCAGTCAAAGTTGCGGAGCGTTTCTTGGGAAGTGGTCAACGCGTTGTCGATCAGCGCGGCACTGGTCCAATGAGTGGCGGTGCGCGCGTCTACAATTCGACAAATCGTAATCCTGAAACACTCCCGGTTACAGTTCTGATAAACCGTGCGAGTGCCTCCGCGGCAGAGATTCTCGCGGGCGCTTTGCAGGATCAGGATCGTGCGCTGATCGTTGGCGAGACGAGTTTCGGTAAAGGATTGGTCCAAACTATTTATCCGCTCGAGTATGGCGGCGGGTTAACGTTGACGACCGCACGCTATCACACACCTTCAGGACGAGTCATTCAGCGTGATTACGGAAACATGAGTCTGTACGACTACTACTCGCAGGGAGGCGTTGGCGCTCGGAACGACCGCAAGGCGAATGCGCCGAAAGGACCTGCGAGTCTTACTGCCGGTGGACGTTTGGTGTACGGAGGCGGCATCACGCCTGATCAGGTTGGATTGGTGGAACCAAGGGTATTCACTCCCTTGCAACAACGATTGATTCATCCGGTCTTTGGTTTTGTTCGTGAAGCGATCGCCGGGCGACTTCAGGGCTTTGAGAGTCTGAAGCTCACACGCATGCCTGATTTCACACACGGGCTTGAATCGTCGGATCTGATTGTCGACAACCGGCTGTTTGATCTGTTCAAAGAGTATGTTGCGAAGAACAGAGGGACGTTCAAGTTCGCAGACGCGCAGTTGGAGCGGCAGCGTGATTTCCTTAAGCGCCAGATTCGGTACGACCTGGCAGTTGCGTGGTATGGGATCGTGCGAGCACAGCGCGTGTTCATCAGCGACGACCCACAGGTTTTGAAAGCGATCGAGCTGGTGCCACAGGCGAGAGAATTGTCGCGAGCGGGAAGATAAGAGATTGAAGATTGATGATTGAAGATTGATGATTGATGATTGATGATTGGACCCGATTGATTGGCGATCCGGCTCCGCTGAAACGAGCGACGTACCAAACAATCAGCACTCGAGCTCATCAAAACAACTCAAGCTGACATGAAAGCAAGTTGAGCGGGGGTAAACCGCCCTTCCTGACTGCGATTAACTAAGCTTGAACCATTTCATTTAGGCTTGAGCTGATGATTTTGCACGTCGCACTCTGATCCTGAAGTTGGGTGTTGTGGATCTTGAGCGGGGGTAAACCGCCCTTCCTGACTGCGATTAACTAAGCTTGAACTATTTCATTTAGGCTTGAGCGCTCATGATTTCGCACGTCGCACTCTGATCCTGAAGTTGACCGACATGAAGGCAAGTTAGGAAGGGCGGTTTACCCCCGCTCAAGACTCATAACATTCAACTTCAACCAGACAATGCGACGTACAAAACAATCAGCACTCAATCCTCACTGAAATAACTCAAGTGAATAAATTGCAGGTCAGGAAGGGTGGTTTACCCCCGCTCAAGTTGCATAACCTCCAACTCCTATTTCAATTAGTGTTGAGAGCTGATGATTTTGCACGTCGCATTCTGATCCTGAGGTTGGG
>DATIBJ010000225.1:0-6635 GCA_035457565.1 Pyrinomonadaceae bacterium
GAATTTGTAGTGGGCGTCCCTCCGTGGGCGCCCATTTTCATACACGACGCGGAGAAGATTAGGGCGCCCACGGTGGGACGCCCCTACAAATTAGGGCGCCTCCAAAACGATTTCTTGACTAGCAGAATACCTAATGTCCATAATCAGATCAGAGACCCCGCTGTCCCCTGGTCTCTCAGTAAACCCTGGGTTCGGATACCTACCTAGAACGACCGACGACCTACAAATCACAGATGGAGGAGCAGCCTGTGGCCGACGGACATTTGGAAGACAGCTTGCGCCAGGAGATAGAGCATTACTTCGAGGGCCGGCTAAGCGCCATAAAGCAGGAAATCGCCTTACTTCAGTCCCAGTTCAATGAATCGCTGGCGACCTTGTTTGACCGGCAAGGTGACGTGCAAACCGAAGGAAGTTTGTCTACTTCCATCGCCGAGTACTTGCGCGCGGCTCATGAACGCGGCGTTGAGTTCGCTGCGGCCGAATCTTCGCGAGCCAAAGCCTCCAGCGATATGGCGATCGTCAAAGCCGCCATCAGTGAGATAGGTGAACAACAATCGCAGGCTGACATTCTCAAGACACTGATCAATCGTGGGTCATCTTTTGCTCCGCGCATCGCTTTCTTTGTCATCAAGGGAGATCGGGCCTCAGGCTGGCGTGCACGTGGATTCGAAGGTTCGGTCGGCGATCAAGCGATTCAGGACATTGCGATGTCGCTCAATGCGGAAACTGTGATCGGCAATGTCGCTAAGTCGCTGACCACGTGGAGTGGTGGTCCCGGATCGCACCCGGATGACTACATGCTTGTCGACCGCTTAGGCGAAGAGCCGCCACAAAGAATCGTGGCGATTCCGTTGATCGTTAGAAAGCGTGCAGTAGCGGTACTGTATGCAGATTCCGCTGGTCTGGATTCGGAGTCGATAAACCTTGAAGCTCTCGAAACCTTAGTAGCTGTTTCTGGCATGGCCGTCGAACTTCTATCGGTTGCTAGGGCGCCGAGGCGCGAAGAACAACCACCAGCAGCGGTTGCGCCTGAAGCAGCACCTGCCTACACGCCTGAAAGAGAGTACGAAGAACCACCGCAAGCCCAATCGCCTGAGGCCATGGCTGACACGCTCCGCCCGTCGTACGTGGAAGCCGAAGCTGCGCCGCCGGTTGAAGCTCCAGTCCAGCCGGAGATGGCCGAACCGGCCTACGAAGGAAGTATGACGATGGAGCCGGAGCCAGCTCCCGAAGTTCAAGAGCAGGCACCGTCACCAACGAGACGCAGATATGGTCAGGACCAGGATCTGCCGGTCGAAGTCGCGAGCGACGAAGAACGACGCTTGCATAACGACGCGCGCAGATTTGCTCGACTGCTGATTTCAGAAATCAAACTCTACAACGAACAGAAAGTTGCCGAAGGTCGTTCGCAACACGATCTCTACGATCGCCTGCGCGAGTATATCGATCGTTCGCGTGAAATGTACGACAAGCGAGTTCGCGCAGAAGTCGCGGCTCGTTACGACTACTTCCACGGCGAACTCGTCAACACGCTTGCCGAGGGCGATGTTTCAAAACTCGGCTCAAATTATCCGGGAGCAACCGTCACGGCTTGATAAGACACTAACCGACGTTGTCTTGCGCCGCATTGAACAGGGGGCATGATGTATCGCAAGTTGCGTAGACGTCGATTACTGCTGATTGTTATAAGCCTGACGATTGTTATCGGAGCGTCGTTTCCCTTCTTAATGTCTGCCAGCTGCCTCACGCGGCAGCAAACCTCAGCGGAACAAAACGCGCTCACAAATCTGCGTAACATGACGCGCGGAGACGTGCTGCCGGCAGAGGACGCTGTGGCAGCGATAGAGTCGCAGTTTCCGCGATCGAAGGCTGCGGCTCTCGCGCGAATTGTCCGCGCAAGAATCAAACTAAACGCAAAAGATTATGCCGGTGCAGCTCAACTGCTTGATGCCGCAGTTATCCGCGAGCAGAGTTTTATCGCCGACTACGCATTGTTTCTCCGTGCTGACGCATTCGAACAAGCAGGTCGTAATGCAGAAGCTCGAGCCACCTTTCTTCAATTAATCAACGACTATCCTGATTCACTACGCGCTCGCGAAAGTGCTCTGCGTGTTGCTGCGTCGATGGGCAAGAGCGGTGAATCATCCGCGATTCCGTTGCTGCTCAAAGACCTGGTTAAGTTGGACGACGCACAAGCGTTGTTAACCAGCGCGAAGGCCTATGAACAAATGTCTGATCCGAGCCACGCACTCGCAATGTATCGGCGTTTGTACTTCTTTGCTCCGGAATCAGAATTGAGCAGCGAAGCGGCTACATCGTTACCAAGACTTGGATCTTCAACGTCTCCGGGTTCAGCAGAAGAAGCCCTGACTCGGGCAGACAAGCTGTACAACGCCCGCAGATTTACTGATGCCTACACTGCGTTCACCGAAAGCTTCAGTGCGTTTCCGGTAACTGCAACGCCAGCGAATCAACTGCGGCGAGGAATCGCTGCCTATAACGTAAGAAAGTTCGGCGAGGCGGTTAGTGCGCTGACGAGTGTGCCTGCTGGCACCGGAGAAACTCGGGCCGAGGCGCAATCTTATTTAGCGCAGGCTTATGCTCGGCAGCGGCAGTGGGAACAAGCACGAGCAACGGTTGAAGCGATGCGGCGAGCGTTCCCTGACAGCAGATTTACGCCGCGTACACTCGTTGCGCTTGGACAAATCGCTGACGACCAAAAGAATTCTGCGGATTCAAGCTACTTCTTCCGCACTGCGGTTAGTTCGTATCCGAATTCACTTGAAGTGGCGCAAGCTCAATTCGATCTTGCGTGGGAGACTCATCAAGCAAAGAACTTCAGCGAGTCTTCGCGCATGCTGACAGAGCATCTCGCGCAGTACGCAGATAGGAATACCGACAATCGCGGCCGCGCTGGATACTGGGCGGCGCGCGATTCCGAGCGCGCGGGAAAACTTGCTGAGGCCCGCGCTCTATATGAAGCTGTGATCGCTCGCTACGACGCAAACTGGTATGGCTATCTCGCAAAGCAACGTCTTGATGCAATTCGGAATAAGGTTCAGGCCAAGTCGTTCGCTGCGGATTCTTTGATCGGCAGAGCCGTGGCGAATCTGCAGATCATAACGGTCGCAGAAGAGACGGCAGGAGCGGAGGTTGACGCGCGCATCGTTAAAGCCGATCAACTTTCAAATATCGGCTTCGACGAGTGGGCACTCAAAGAACTTGCGAAGGCCGGCGAGAACCACGACGACAGTCCCAAGGTAAATCTCGCTATTGCACGCGTCTACCGTTACCAGGAGGACAACGTACGCGCGCTGAACACACTCAAGCGCAGCTATCCCGATTATTCGCAGATGAAACCTGAAGAGCTTACACGCGAAGAGTGGGATGTTTTTTACCCACTCGCATATTGGGACATCATCGTTCAGGAATCAAAAAACCGGAATCTCGATCCGTATCAAGTCGCCGGATTGATTCGACAGGAGACGATCTTTAGTTCACGCGCGCGTTCGGTAGCCAACGCGTACGGATTGATGCAGGTGATCGTGCCGACGGGGCGGCTTACCGCAAAGAAGTATGGTGTGAACCGTGAGATTACGGCCGAGTCGCTTTATGAGCCTCGCTTGAACATTCAACTGGGCACCGCTTATCTGCGCGATCAAATCGACAAGTTTGGAAGGATCGAATACGTCGCAGCGGCCTACAATGCCGGGCCAGGCCGAGCAGTGCAGTGGAGAGCGTCGCTGCCGTTCGAGATGGACGAGTGGGCTGAGGCGGTTCCGATTAAGGAAACGCGCGGTTACGTTCAAGGCGTCGTTAGAAATCGATTGCAGTACATGCGCCTTTACGACGACAAAGGAAACTTCCGCCCTGAAGTGGGAACACGCGCCGTCTCAGCACCGCCCACTGCGCCCGGTGCGAGCCCGACACAGGCGAATCCGAATGTGCGCAAGCGAAGAGTTAGTGGCGGATCAGCTGAGGAATGAATGTCCGATAAACTTCAGTTTGTCGTCTATTGAGATTCGTTCAACTGGGTTTCGAAACTACGCATGTTCCTGAAGGCAGTGAATCCATCGCATCTCAACGACAAACTAAAAGTTTATCGGTCATCGGAGGGCAAGTATGAGATTTATAAGTTTACCTACCCTCGTTGTTTTGTCTGCGGCTCTCGTCCCTGCACTTTTCCTATCAGATGTTCGATCACAGCAGCGCGCTCAGCAGAGTTCCGCACCCGCGCTTGTAATCACGACAGAACCAAACGCGGCGGTTTGGATAGACGAGATTCGTCGCGGAACTTCTGACGCCTCCGGCAAGCTCTCACTCAAGAACGTGGCAAATCGCCGCCACACAGTTCGCGTTCGCGCCATAGGATTCAAAGAAGCAACTGTGGCTTTACTACCCGGTCGACGAACGTTGGCTGTGAAGCTCGTTCCAACGACCGACCAGGGAGAGTTGTTATTTCAGCAGGCGGAAACGGCGAGAGAGAAAGCCCGCGAAGACAAAGACAAACAAAAGGCAGTCGAGCTTTACGAGCAGGCGCTTAAGCTCAAGCCCGCGCTGCCGGCTGCTCACGTCGGTTTGGCGCGGCTCTACCTGGACATGAACCAGTTTGATAAGGCGCACGATGAGATCGACGCTGCTCGCAAACTGAGACCAAGTTATGCGGAAGCTTCGGCGGTTGATGGTCGCATCTATCGCGAACAGGCGTTGAACCAGGACGCGATTCGCGCATACCGGCGGTCGATTCGAGAAGCTGCGGGCTTCCAACCTGAAGCACACGTTGGACTAGCGCGAGTTTATGAAGACAATGGTGATTTCAATGAAGCGATAGTGGAATTACGAAAGGCGCTCGACCAGTTGTCAGATAGCGAGCCAGTGATCTATCAAATGCTCGGCGCCGCGTACGAGAAGGTTCAGAAACCAAAAGAAGCGGTAGCCGCTTACGAAAAGTATTTAGAACTCGCCCCCAACGGCAGCTATGCCTCCGCGATTCGCTCGATCTTAGATCAACTAAAACGCGAAGCCGCCGGTGAACAAATCATTCCGTAAGCTGGAAGAGTATCCACAGATTACGCAGATTACACAGATTAGTTTTAGACAGCGGCGTTTACCGTTGGAGCTACTGAAAGACAATGCAACAGCCGATCACTCAACGGCGCTATCTATAATTTAATCTGTGTAATCTGTCTAATCTGTGGACCTGCTTCATCCATAGACATCGATTCTCTTGCTGTGAGAGCATACCGCCCACCGATGACCACTCCCTCCGTTTCAAGTAAGCGGCGCATTTCAAAAAAGGCGAGTTCATTTACCGAATCTGTAATTCGCGAGATGACGCGCGAGGCATTGAAGCATGGGGCTGTGAACCTGTCGCAGGGATTTCCTGATTTTGCCGCACCTGCTGACATCAAGCGTCGCGCGATGGAAGCTATCGATGCAGACATAAATCAATATGCCATCACGTGGGGTTCGAAGGATTTTCGCGACGCGATCGCCAGGAAGACCGCGTGGTACCTGGGCTTGGATATCGATCCTGAAACCGAGATCACTGTCACGTGTGGTTCAACTGAAGGAATGATCGCGGCGATGATGGCCACCGTCGATCCGGGTGACGAGGTAATTGTCTTTGAGCCGTTCTATGAAAACTACGCGCCCGACGCTATTCTCTCCGACGCCCGCCCTCGCTATGTCCCTTTGCGCGCGCCCGACTGGACCTTCGATCCAGATGAACTAAGAGCAGCCTTCAATGAAAAGACGAAGGCCATCATCGTCTGCAATCCCAATAATCCCACTGGAAAAGTCTTCACGCGCTGGGAGATGCAGTTCATTGCGGGTCTCTGTCAGGAGTTTGATGCGCTCTGCTTTACCGACGAGATCTACGAACACATCCTGTATCCGCGCGACGGCGTAGAGATCGGTCATATCTCAATGGCTCAGATCGATGGCATGCGTGAGCGAACAGTGATCGTCAACTCGATGTCAAAGACTTATTCAGTGACCGGCTGGCGCGTGGGCTATTGCATTGCGCCGCCGGAGATCACCAGCGGCATTCGTAAGGTTCATGACTTTCTTACTGTGGGGGCAGCTGCTCCGTTACAAGCCGCAGGTGCATATGCGCTGTCGTTGCCTGCTGAGTACTACGATCGGTTGCAGCGGGATTATCAGGCGCGGCGGGATATGCTGTTACCTGCGTTGGAGCAAGCTGGATTCGGGACCTTTTCTCCAGATGGGGCTTACTACATCATGACTGACATCTCGAATTTTGGATTTAGCAATGATGTAGAGTTCACGCGTCATTTGATACGAGAGATCGGCGTCGCATGTGTGCCAGGCTCGAGTTTCTACAGCGTTTCAGAAAGAGGTTCACAGCAAGTCAGGTTCTGTTTCTGCAAGAAGGATGAAACGCTCAACCTTGCATCAGAGCGATTGGCAAAACTAGCGCGGCGAAGCTAACTACAGGATCATCCACAATAAAGGCAAATCTGTGAGCCATCACCTTCTCATTCTCCCCACGCGTCAGCGTCAAAAACGGGTATTCCGTGGCTCGCAGTCAGTACCACCGCGCGGTAGCGGGCGGGTGCGGAGCCAATCAGTTTGCAGTTCAGGTCGGTGTGATGGACCAAGAGCGCTTCGCA
>DATIBJ010000226.1:0-15687 GCA_035457565.1 Pyrinomonadaceae bacterium
GCAGGTCGCGAACTTCACCGGCGAGAACGCGCTGCTCATTCTGCTGCGCTAGAGATAACGCAGCTTCGAAATCCATCATTCTCTGCGCCGCTTGTCGAAGACCCATGCCCTCGGCCGCGCGCGTAATTCCCTGCATCGCGGGACGGCAAATCTCTATCCAATCTTTTGTCGCTGTGCCGCGTTTGAGTTCGAACATAAAATTCTTGATTGGTCGCGCGTAGTTCGCAGCGATATCGGCAAAAAGTTGTTCGACGATCACCTGATCGTCGGAAGTCATCTCTTCAGCAACTTCAGTTTCCGCTTCGAGACCGTCAGCCTGCTCGGCGCTCTGGTTTTCAAGCGACGCGAACACCGCATCAAGATCATGGTCGAAATCGGCATCAAAGTAATCGATCGTGGCGGCTGCCCTATCGTTACCGGAGTTGATGGGTGAAGCGTCGCCAAATTCAGGCATTTCGGCGACCGCCACTCCGCCATTGCCCGCTGATTTCTCAAATTCGGTCGAGCCGGCGGGCGCTGCATTCACTTCGGTCGTAAAGAGCGAGAGCGTGGAATACGAACCGGTTTGGCCGGAACTTGAAGTTTCGGAGTCTTTCTTGCCGAGGAAGGTCTTAGAAAATCGGTCGAAAAAACCCATAGCATCTCCTGCGAGCGAGCCACGTTGGGAGTGGGATGTTGGGTCGAGCGTTGCGGCCGTGGCGACGGCTGTCAATTTCGTCGGGTGACTTGTGGCTTGAAGTCAGCGAGCGGGCTCGGTAGCTGTTGGGTTCAGCTCTAAACGTTCTGAATGGGACTTTACCGGGGTTCTGAGATGGGAAAACGCGAGGCTCTAAAGCGACTGCCAACCGCCATCAACGGCAGTCAGCATGGTCCAAGTTACACCATTTGACGTTTTTGGTGCAACATCTTTTTTCATTGTTGGCTTTCGTGCTATTTTGGCGGCGGGAGGAGCGGCGCGAACTTCATCGGCGGCAGTGTGATTTTTGTTGTCGTCACTGGCTGACCGCGCAGTAACTCCATTATTCCTTCCTGGATTTTCGGCGACGAAAGAAACAGCGGGTCGCTATGCACCGCGCCTTCGATGATTATGTGCGCGCTGTTGGAGAATCCCTTTCGGTATTCCTCGGCGTTGCTTACTGGGGTACGCGCGTCGAGGCTGCCGCTAATGAAGAGCTGCAAGATCTTCGAGATGCTTTTGGATGTTGCTGAGAAGTTTATAGGTATGATCCGGCCCTTCGGTTCCGGCGAGAATTGCCTGGCTAATGCTCTTTGGATGTCTTCGCATCGTTGCAAAGGCCAGATGCGTTCCATAGCTGATCGACACTAAACTGATCTTTGGTACACCCAGAGCTTTCCTCGGGTCTTCCAAATCATCCGCGCTTTCATTGGTGTTGTAGCCCGTCAGGTCGACGCGCTGAACCTCCCGCCAGTACGTCGCACAGCCCGCCGCGTTTCTACCTAACTCTTTAATCGCCACTTCTTTTGAGGGTACCGCGTCGAGTGGAATCGACATCCTCTCGTAACAGCCAAGGTTAGGTTTCGAATAGCCAGTTCCTCGCTGATCGAACGCGATGACATCTCCTATCTCACGCAAGGCCATAAACATTGGGAAGCGCGAACCAGCTGCGGCGTCGATTCCCGAACCGCCTGGTCCGCCAGCCAGATACACGATCGGAGGTCCCGGAGTCTTTGCTGTGCTCTTGAAGCGAACAAATACGACCTCAATCAAGTTACTGTCAGGATCGCTACGTTTTTCCGGCACGAAGAGAGTTCCGAATTCGGCCGGTGTTTTCTCACGTTTAGCGTTCTCAAATATATAAGGCTTGAGTTTGAGAGTCCCAGCTTTCTCTTGCGCTGCGACCGTCACACAGAACACAGAAGAAAGAATGAAAACGCTGAGAACGCCTCGTGTGAGAACGCTTGTGAGCCGGACAGCATTCAACCAGGACATTCCAGATGTCTCCTTACTTCAAAATCATTGTGCGGAATTAAATTTTTCGTGCCGTTCGGCAGCGCAGAAGTGATGCACAAATACTCCTATCAGTAGAATCATGTCAACTGAAAGTTTTGCTGGGACCGCGGCTTAGTTTGGAGTGCGGCGACTTGTTGCTGCTTTTTGTCGTGATGCAGTTTGGCGCCTGCAAGCGGTGATCAGTCACCGCACACTCCAAATCAGAGCTACCTGCTTTAGGGTCTAAGACTTTTCTTGTCATCGAAAGAAGCGTTATTCTTAGGCGGCCCAACTGGGCGGTTCGCATTGTCCAACTCGGAGCTAACGACAGTGAGGAAGTTCTTCCTTCCCCTAATTCTCCTAATAACGCTTTGCGCTGGTGTGGCGTTTTCTCAATCCGGCAGGAGAATAAACACCATGAAGTCTGCCCCACCGCCGCCGGTCCAACCGCCCGCAAACCCGGAACCTGAACGGAAGACGGTGACGCCACCACCACCAACGACGCTGCTTTTTCTTCCTGAGACGTTACTCGAGCGCCGTATCAGATCACTCGACGACAACAGCTTTCGGCTCGCGGATTTTTCTGGGAAGGTGCTGGTCATTAATCTGTGGGCGTCGTGGTGTGGGCCCTGCCGCAAAGAGATACCTGAGTACGACAAAGTTCGGAAAGACTACCTGAATCGCAACGTCGAATTCGTTGGATTAACTGTCGATGAAGCGGGTGCATACCGGCAGGTCGCCAAATTCGTTCAAGACACCGGTTTTGGATTTATCCTCGGTTGGGCCGATAAGGAAACGGCCCGCCAGCTAATGGGGACCAAGCGTGCTATTCCTCAAACGCTCGTCGTCGACGCCGGAGGAAATATCGTCAACCATTGGGCGGGCTATTCACCAAAAGAAGGCGGCAATCGATTAAGAGATGCGATCGATAACGCCTTGCGCTAGACACATCACCTGATTCTGCCAGGTCCTCGCAGCTTGTTACTTCGATTGTCGAAACAGTAATTCAAGCTCCTTGGTTGCTTTTTCGACAGCACGCTTCGCATCTTCCACCGCTTTCGTCGACTCCGCTATCTCAGCCTTCATAGTTCGCGCCCGACGAGTCGCCTCTTCTGAGAGCATGCTTGCTTTCCTGAATCGCTGTTCCGCTTCGCGTCTTTGCTTCTCTGCTTCGCGCCTGTGGTTCTCTGCCAACTTTGCCTCTGCGTCAGTTTTCTTCAGCGACGCTTCCAATGCCTGAGTCCTTGCCCGTGCGTTAGCGAGCGATTTCTTCAGTTCCTGTAACGCCACTTTAGCGGCGGCGATCTTGGCCTGCCGCGTCTCTTCAACCCGATTCACATCACGTGAAGCCGTCCTTTTTGAAGTAACTTGCAAAGGTTCGTCACCTCGTTTCGTTGTGCCTGCACCTGGAACGAAGGAAGCGAGCGACTCAAAACCCGGTGGGTCGATGTCTTTGGTGAGGCGCCCAGGAGTCGGACCATCATCAGAGGATGCGTAGGCAGACACCGCTTCTAATGTCGTAGTGATGCGTCGAATCGTATCTAACGATGGGTTGTGACCGGCATCAGTCAACAACATCGTCGCTAGATCCGAGAGTTCAGCGAGCGCCTCTCGTCGCGCGTCGAGCGCGTCTCTCATTTCCGCGACTTTCCCGCTGCTTCTGGAAGACTGCGCTTTTCGAAAGCGTTGACCTGCTTCTATCAGATCATCGAATTCATCACGGTAGTTCCAATAAAGTTGATTGACGGTCCAGGCGGATATCGAAGGTTTGGTAAGTGTGTTTACGTACTCGGCTTCGTTAGCACGCTTATCCTTCTTCAGTTGTACAGCGAGTGCCTTGCGCGCAGCGATGAACTCTCCTAACGGAAGCGTAAACAAAGAGTCGACCTCGTCGTCGAGTTTGCTTTTACTATTTCTCATCAGCGCGCTCGTGTTATCGGCAAAAGACACCAGAAAGATTCGCCACTCCGCCAATCAGCTGAGATCCTTCTGATAATCTTACCCGACCTTGGTTTGCAGTTAGCAACGGCGAAAGCCCATATCACTTGAAGCGTGTGATTTCTTCAAGCAAGTTCCCAGTTCCGACATCCCGCAAGCAAACAGTGCATCTCGCGAGCCCCACAGTACATGCTGCTCAGTTGGGTCAAGCCTACATCGTAGATACCGTTCGAGTGGCATTCCATGATCCCACATGTGAGCTCAAGTGCGCGTTGAGATTAGAAAACCTATAATCTTGCAATCGCGTAATCGTTAAAAGATCGAGGAAACCATGAAACATCACCTGACGATAGTTGCACTTCTGCTTCTGTTAATCGCGCCAGTCTGCGTGGCACAAACACAATTTCCCGACACGCCCGCTGGCAATCAGGCAAAAGTCTGGTTGGACTCGTTCAATGCCGGCGATGCGGAAAAACATAAAGAGTTTCTCCGCAGGAATGCTCCTACTCGCCTCGAGCGTGCAGATCGCGAAATGGGATTACGCGAGATGTCTGGCGGCTTCGACCTGAAGAAACTCGAGGAGTCGACGCCCACAAAGCTCGTAGCTCTGGTCCAGGAACGCGGGTCCGATCAGTTTGTTCGTTTCACTATAGAGGTTGACCCGAATGAGCCACACCAGATTACCAGGCTCAGTTTGCAAGGCACTGCGCGTCCCGCGGATTTTGCTCTTCCTCACCTACCCGAGAGTGAATTGATCACTGCGGTACGAAAGAAGCTTGATGAGGTGGCTGCTGCTGATCGTTTTTCAGGTGCGACGCTCGTCGCCAGAAATGGCAAGACTGTCTTCGCACAAGCTTATGGATTTGCGGACCGCGAAAAGAAAGCGCCGAACACGCTGAAGACACGCTTTCGCCTCGGATCGATGAACAAAATGTTCACGGCGGTTGCCACTCTTCAATTGGTGCAAAGTGGCAAACTTGATCTGAAAGCACCATTCGGCAAGTACCTGACTGACTATCCAAATAAAGACGCTGCGTCAAAGGTGACGATTGAGCAATTGCTATCGCACACGGGCGGTACTGGCGACATCTTTGGTCCCGAGTTCGACAAGAGACGTCTTGAGTTAAAGACGCTGCAAGACTACGTAACTCTCTACGGTGGTCGCGGACTGGACTTCGAGCCAGGCAGTCGTTGGTCTTACAGCAACTACGGATTTCTTCTGCTGGGTGTGCTGATAGAGAAAGTTAGTGGTCAGACTTATTACGACTACGTTCGTGATCACATCTATAAGCCCGCCGGCATGACCGGAACTGCGTCGGAGCCAGAGGAGCAAACGGTCGCTGAGCGAAGCATCGGCTACACGAGACTTACGGGCAGTGCTTTGCAGCCTAACACAGACACTCTTCCTTACCGCGGAACTTCCGCTGGCGGTGGCTACTCCACGGTGGAAGACCTATTGAAGTTTGCGACGGCTCTGCAAACACACAAACTCCTCAATGCGCAATACACGGAGATGCTGACCACCGGAAAGGTCGACACACCCGGAGGTAGTAAATACGCCTATGGATTTGGGGACGCGATGGTTAACGGCACACGTTGTTTCGGCCATGGTGGTGGCGCACCGGGGATGAATGGCGAATTAAAAATCTGCCCGGGTCCAGGCTATGTAATTGCGGTGCTGTCAAACCTGGATCCACCGGCAGCAAGCCGTGTCGCAGACTTCATCACTAATCGCCTTCCGGCGAAGTGATCTTCTTGAAGTTTATCGAACATCAGATCACATGAACACACTCGATGGATGGGGAAACTTCTACCTTATCGTTGGCGGGTCTGCCGGCGCGCTAATCGGATTACAGTTTGTTGTTCTGACCCTCATTGCTCAAACACCATTACCGAAACGTATGGCGCAGGCCGGAGCTGCTTTCGCTACACCAAGCGTGGTCCACTTCGCAGTGGTCCTCCTGTTATCAGCCATCCTGAGTGCGCCATGGCACGCTATCGGAATCGTCTCGTTGTTTTGGGGATTGGTGGGTCTTGCGGGATTAACGTACGCCGTTATCACCGCCCGCCGTCTGCAAATACAAACGGTGTATCGGCCCGTGTTCGAAGACTGGTTGTTTCATGCGGCGCTTCCACTTACCGCGTATGCCATGTTGACTACTGCTGCAATCGTGGTGCGGTCTTACACTCGTGCTTCGCTGTTCGCCGTTGGCGCCTCAACTCTGGTACTTCAGTTCACCGCTATTTCGCGTGGTCGCCGTACAGCCTTCGATGCATATCTATCAGGGGCTGTTGGTTAACTGTAATCGCGCTGGTCGTCCCTGCCCCACTGCGATCCAAGTCCGCTATGAGAACCATCACTGCTGAAAACGCAAGTGAGAGCGCAACGAGAAACAACCAGTTCACGTTTTGTGATCTGCCAAACAAGTATCCAACCTCGATCATCGACAGGATCATCACTCCGAAGAGAACAAACCATACAAGCAGAGGAATGTGTTGAGAACCGATCGTTATGCGGCGTGTTTGCAGATTAATCATCTGGTTAACGGAATCGACGAAGAGGGAGACGATATCGGCATTCTTCAGGTCGGAATCCGCGAGTGCCGCAGCGTGGGGCCATAATTGTCGCTGGACTTCCTCCGATTGCTTTACGCGCTCCAGAGCGGCTTCTTTAGTCTGGGGAAAGTTCAGTCTCAACTCAATATACTTGTGCAGCAACTCCCGCACTTCAGTTCGATGAGGCTCAGGAATCAGATCTGAACGCATGGCCGTTGTTTCGATCGCCGTAACCTCGTCGAGGAATAATTGTTTTCGACTGTCGAAGCGCGACGCGGTCAGTCCGAACGTGAACGCTAATATGAAAGCCAACAGACCGAGCGTGGCGCTGCCGGCCATACCGATCGGCCCGGCGTCCTCTTCTGATTTCAAACGTCGTTTTCTGGATCGTGCGAGGTAAATTCCCAACCCGGCCGATAATAAAACGATTAGTACGATACCGATGAAGATTGCCCACAGAGGCAAGGACTCAAATAGATGGAAGTTCATATCTCGTCACCTCCGTAGACGCGATTGGCTGCCGACGCTTTATTCTAAAACGTAAAAACCGAAACTTTACAGAAATAGATCAGGTATTCTGCTAGCGCTACTCTAACCACTACGAAGCTCGGAGGTTGCGTGAATCCGCATTCCGGAACCCGGCAAACTGCGCTCGAGATTTCCAGTGTCTGTCTCTTGCTAATCGTTCTGAGCCTTCAACTGTTTTTGTCGGTACGAAGGGAATCTCAGACGTGGGACGAGGCGAATCACATCTTTACCGGCTATCGAAGCTGGACCCACGGCGACTTTGGTCTCAATCCTGAACACCCCCCGCTTGTGAAACTGCTCGCGACGGCCCCGTTATTGTGGTCGCAACCCACAACACCTCCACTTGAAGAACGTTCTTTTAAAGAGGATGCATTTCTCCGGGGTAAGGAATTTCTCTATCAGAATAATCCTGACAAGATCCTCTCGCAAACGCGCGCCGCGGCTGCAATTCTCACACTGCTCACCGCGTTGATTATCTTCGTCGCAACCAGAGAGATGTTTGGAAGCAGCGCGGCTTTAATCGCCCTCGCTCTCCTGGCTTTCGATCCAAATCTGTTAGCACACGGCGCTCTGGTCACAACCGATGTAGGACTCGCCTGCTTCATGTTTCTGAGCGTTTACATGTTTTATCGCTTCGTTAAGACTCCGTCTGCTTTACGGCTAATCGGGGCGGGAGTCGCGGCGGGACTCGTATTGGCAGTCAAGCACACCGGTCTCCTCGTGCTTCCAATTCTCTTTTTACTCGCGCTCTGCGAAGTCGTTTACCGGTTCGGAATTGATCGCAAAGAGATCGGGCGCCATGCGATCAAGCTCGTAGGATCGGTAGTGCTCATCGCGCTAATCGGTTGGGTGGTCTTATGGTCCTTTTACAGATTTCGCTACCACGCACGTCCAAACAACCTGCAAATGAATCCGCCACTGGTGGAGTATGTCAAAGAGTTGAAAACTCACGAAGCATGGCCGATTTCGATAATGGCTCGATTCCGGTTACTGCCTGAGTCGTATCTCTACGGCTTGGTGGATGTGCGACTCACCGCGAATTACTATACGAGCTACCTGCTTGGCAAGGTGTATGCGCATGGCGTGTGGTTCTACTTCCCTGTTGCCTTTCTGATCAAATCAACTCTGGGTGTCCTGGCGCTCCTTGTGTTAACTCTCGCTGTCATTGCAACTCAACGGCTTAATCGCTGGCGAGAAATCCTCTTTCTTCTTGTGCCGGTGATCTTCTACCTGATAGTTGCATTGACCGTAGGCATGAACATTGGTGTTCGACACATTCTCATTGTTTACGTTTTTCTGTATGTACTTATTGGAGGCGCTACCTGGGCTTTAATCCGACGGAGTCGAAAGTGGGCCTATGCGGTTGGCTTGTTGTTGGCTGTGCATGCGGCTTCATCGCTCATGACTTTTCCAAATTACCTCGCATACGCAAATGAACTTTGGGGCGGACCATCCCAAACCCATAGATACTTAACTGACTCAAATTCTGATTGGGGTCAACAACTAAAGAGTGTGAAGCAGTATCTGGATCAGCGACGCGTGAAAGACTGCTGGTTTTTATACTTCGCCGAAGGTGTCGCTGAGCCGAGCTACTACGGAATCCCATGTAAGCCTTTGCCAACGATTAGCACCTTGTGGCTAAACGATCAGATTGATGTCCCAAACTCGATCGATGGACCTGTGCTGATTAGCGCCAGCAATTTGTCAGGTGTCGAATTCGGGCCGGGCTCGCTTGATCCCTACGGTCAGTTCAAGTCGCTTACACCTACGGCGGTAATTGATCGAGGTGTGTTCGTCTTTGATGGTAAGTTTGAGTTGCCGCTCGCCGCAGCCATCAGCAAGGTACAGAAAGCGCAGAATCTCGCTCAAGCCAAGCAGCTCGAAGAGGCCTTACAGGAAGCCCGGTCGGCGGTCGCATTGGCGCCCGACTCAATCCAAACGCAACTGGCATTGGGAGACATTCTTCGTGAGATGGGCGAACTTCAACAGGCGAGAGCGAGCTATGAAAGGGCGCTTCAGCTTGCGAAGACGATTGAACCGGAGTTTCAGATTCGATCCATTCCGACCATTGAAGAGCGGTTGCAGGCGATTGCGGGTGTGAAGCAATACTAGGTGCAGTCAGGAAGGAGTTAGCGGGAGTCGGATAGGTGCAGTATAGGGAAGGGGCAAGCGGGGATAGATTCAACTTCCAGGGAAAGGCGTACGGATGCTGGCTGCTTTGCAACGAGTAAAAAATCTGAACGCTCCCTCCGCATTTTCGGACGTACCAACGATTTCGCTTGGCCGATAATTGCATAGCGTCTACACTGCCGCCACTATGTTGAATGATTTCTCCTACGCGGTTCGCACGCTGCGCAAGAGTCCGATATTCACGATCACAGTAGTCGTTACAATCGCACTCGCCATTGGTGCGAGTACCGCGATCTTCAGTGTCACTAACGGCGTATTGTTGCGGAAACTTCCTTACAAGGATCCGGAGCGGCTGGTGCTTGCCCGCGGCGATCTCCAGAAACGAAACGTCAAAGACTTCCCTCTTTCTAACGCAGACTATCTCGATCTAAAAAACGGCGCGAAAAACAATTTCGACGATTTCGTTGCCGTCAGTACCTTCCGCTTCACAATGCCTGGTTTGGATGGTACTCCTGAGCGAGTCCGTGTCGCGTTGGTATCGACGAACTTCTTCAAAATGATGGGAGGGTCGATCATCGCGGGCCGAGATTTTGAGGAGTCTGATGGAACTCCGCCACCACCCCCGCCAGCGCCAGGGGGAGGCAATGCCCCTGCTAACCCACCACCCGGGCCGCCGAACACCGTGATTCTGAGCAATGAATACTTCCAAACGCGCTTTGGTGGCGATCGATCAGTAATCGGCAAGACTCTTCCCGTGAACGCCGCGTTTGGACCACCGCCAATCATCGTCGGCGTGCTCGCCCCAGGTTTTGAATTGCTGTTTCCGCCGAAAGCTAACCTCGAACAGTTTCCGAGTGTCTGGATAGCGGCGCGCATTCCTTACGACGTTGCCAATCGCAACAACGTGCAGTGGCGCGTGATTGGGCGAATGAAGCCTGGTACTACACTCTTTCAGGCGCAGGCCGAAGCTGAAACTATCGCGCAAAAAATTCGCGACGAAAATACTATCGCGAAAACAGCCGGACAGTTTTTCCAGCTCGTGCCAATGAAGCAGCATCTCGTGGACGAAGTTCGACCTACGATTCTCGCGCTCATGGGTGCGGTTGTTTTCCTGCTGCTGATCGCCTCTGCGAATGTGGCGAACCTGATGCTAGTGAGAGCTTCGTCGCGCGAACGAGAGCTCGCGGTTCGAGCCGCACTCGGTGCGGGTTGGTGGAAGCTGGTTCGACAGACACTTGCAGAAGCGCTTGTGATAGCCGCCATCGGAACAGCGCTCGGGGTCGGACTTGCGTATTTAGGTATTCGCCAGTTGCTCGCAATCGCGCCTGAAAATTTGCCGCGTCTAAATGCGATCAGCATCGATACGCAGGTGTTGGCGTTTTCGATATCAGCCGGATTATTTTCTGCAGTTCTGTTTGGTGTGCTTCCGGCTCTTCGCACGGCGAAACCAAACCTCATGGAAACACTGCGCGCGAGTGGTCGAACTGCCGCACTCGGTGCTGCCGGACTACGTAATGCTGTCGTGGTTCTGGAAGTCGCACTTGCTTTTGTGCTCCTGATTGGATCGGGCTTGATGTTCCGGACTTTCCTCAACATTCAACGTGTGAACTTGGGATTTGAACCACGTGGGCTGCTAACGTTTCAACTTCTCGGCAACGTCGGCAACACACCTCAGGAACGGGACAATTTTAAGCGTCAGCTTCGCGAGCAGCTCGATGCGATACCCGGTGTCAACAGCGTTACCGCATCATTTCCATTGCCGCTCGCTGGCGGGTTTAGTCCTGTGCGCTGGGGCAAAGAAGAAGCTCTCCAGGATCCCACCAAGTTTCAAGCTGCGGATCTTCAGATAGTTCTTCCCGGGTATTTCGAGGCGATGGGCACGCAGCTCTTGGCGGGACGCACCTTTACGCAGGAAGATAGCACGCCTGATCGGAACATGCTCATAATCGATCAAGCGCTCGCGGCAAAGGCCTTTCCAAACGAGTCTGCTGTAGGCAAAAAGATTCTCTTTCGCGTTCGCACGCCTGAGGCTCAATGGGGAGAGATCATCGGTGTCGTGGCCCATCAGCGCAACACCTCTCTGGTCGAAGCAGGCCGCGAACAACTCTTCATCACCGATGGCTATGTGAACCACGGCGCCGCGTCCTGGTGGGCGCTGCGTACGGACGGAGATCCGAACAACATTGCGGGAGCCGTGCGCGATGTAGTGAAAAGAAGTGGCAAGGACACCTTCATCAACCAGCTGCAGCCGATGGACACGCTGGTGACCGCAGCTCAGGCACAAACACGCTTCTCGCTTTTGCTGATAGGTGTGTTCTCGACGATTGCAGCGCTGCTTGCGGGCGTCGGTTTGTACGGCGTGCTTGCTACTTCTGTGCGTCAGCGAACCGCGGAGATAGGCGTGCGTATGGCATTGGGCGCAGCACCAACACGTATCTTCCGTTTGATGGTAGGAAAAGGACTCGGGCTCAGCGTGATTGGTATTGCGATCGGTGTGATCGGAGCGTTCGCACTCACGCGCCTACTGGCGAGCATGCTCGTGGAAGTGAAGCCGACCGATCCAGTGACGTTTGTCTCAGTCGCGGTGCTGTTCATCGCCATCGCGGCAATGGCGTCGTGGCTGCCAGCTCTTCGAGCGGCACGATTGGATCCAACAACGGCGCTGAGAAATGAATAGCTGGCGAAGTCGGCAACAGCCCTGGATGGCTTTGCCGCAAAAGTCACTCCTAGCTCGAGTCGGAATTATTTTGGTTCGTGTTGGTTCGTGTGACTTCGTGGATCGTCCTTGTTTTTCTGGACAAACGAAACGATCCACGAAGTCACACGAACTAAACACGAAACTCGTTACCATCGAAGTCGACTCTTCAGGCAAAACTGTGCACCAGCTACGCTCCTGGACAGCCGGTGCGAACACCAGTCTTAACAGCAGGAAGCACATGTTCGCGGAGAATTCGTGAACCCAGCGTCGAACCAATTTGGAAGTCGTTATAACGACCGGCAAAGATCGTCACAACCATGTCTAGTTCCTTGAGCACGTATATGCGCTGTTGACCATTGCCAACTGCTGCGCGCGCTTCGATCAAACCTTTCGGCGTTGGATAGCAGGAGTACCACCAAAAATACGAATAACCGAAAGATCCGCCAGCGTCGGGTCCTGTGCGTGGCGCAAAGCGGAAGTGACGGCGCGTGGAAAGATCGACCCACTTCGCTGGAATCACTTCCTTTCCGTTCCACTTACCGCCGTGCAAATACAGCGAACCAAACTTTGCAGCATCTCGCGCCCGTAATCTAAGGCCCGAAGCGGCAGCCGGCATTCCCGCAAGATCGCCGACCCACTCGACGTCGGTGATGCCAAGCGGTTCGAAGAGTTTAGTTCGTGCGTAATCCTCAAGCGAACTCTTGGTGGCGCGTTCGAGAACAGCCGCCATTACCTGGGTGAGCCCGCCGTTGTAGTTGAATTCAGTGCCCGGATCGTGAGCGAACGAAGGTGACAACGCATACCGTAGCGGCTCCTTATCTCGTGTCATTCGGATTTCGTCATTCAGTGGATTGGTGTAAGGAACCTCTTCGTTCCACTTAAACCCGGAAGTCATCGACAGCACGTGAGCCAGTGTGACGCGGCGGCGTTCCGGCGTATCAAGTTCAGCATACTCGGGAAACCACTTGATAAGAGGCTGATCCAGCGATGGAATCGTACCATCGGCAAGGGCAATACCAACTAAAGCGCTCACCACACTCTTGGTCACGGACCGAAGATCGTGCTTCGTATCCAGCTTCATCGAAGTCCAGCCAAGCGGAATCCCCCAGCGTTCATCGAAGCCGTCGAAGTATTCCTCGTAAATCAGCTTACCGTTTCGTTCGATCAGAATTGCGTGAGCGCCAAGCTCCGGCCACGAACGAATCGATCGCGTCAGCGCGGCGAGTTGTGCGGAATCGACTCCCACCGAGTCCGCATTGGCAACTTTCCATCCATCGTTGAGCCCCAGGGGAGCATGGTACTCGCCGGTCGATGAAGTTTGCGACGAGGCATGAGACGTAGACAGCAGTGTAAGAGCGAGTAGGAAAGAAATGACGACTTTCATTGAAGTTATCTTCGACAAAGCCAGACAATCGAAACGATGTGATCTTATCCAGGTTACAGAAATCCAGTTGCGGAGGCGCTACTCATTGAGCTGTTGCGCATTGCGGACAAAACATAGAGATCCTCCGACTACGACGAACGGCGTGCGGACGGTGAAACAGATTTTTCAAAAGATTGCTTTGAGGACAGTTCGCACACCCACTATGGCCAACACGAGGACTGACCCGACTATAGCGAGAAGCACCCAAGGAATCAGTTTATCAACAAAGGATCGCTGGTAGGTCTTGATCGCTAGCTGATCCTTGCGCTCAAAGTAATCAAATTGGACGTCTGAGTCGTCATCGATCAAGTATTCAACGTCAACATCAATTGCCGAGTTCCCCGGCGAGGCGTGGGGTGCGAGACCAGCTTTGAGGAATTCGACACCCAGTCGAAGATAGCCATTCGGAGTTCCTACAACAAAAGCTTCACTTAGATCCCCGCCGTACCTCTGAATGGTGATCTTCGCGTTGTCTCGAGGGATGTCACGATCAAGACGATTTACAATCGAATTCAGGTCATCGGTAAGCATCTGGTGTGCATGAAAGCTGTCGCGACAAGTCGCGACGACCAAAGCGGTGACAGGTCACCGCGCTCCAAATTGGTTATCGTTTTTGGCCGATTGCAAACAAACTGGATGACGACCGCACGTACAGCACTCCGTCAGATAACGCCGGCGTCGCCATCAACAGTTCACCCATCGAGTTGGTTGAGATCTGATTGAACTTCTCACCTGCTGCGATGACCAGAATCTCACCATCTTCACTTGAGAGATAGATCTTGCCGTCAGCCGCTATGGGTGAAGCGCTAAAACCACTGCCGACATTCGGCAGTCGCTGGCGATAAACTTCCGCGCCTGTCTTCAGGTTGTAAGCATCAAACAACCCATTGTTATTGAGAATATAAAGAGTGCCGTTGTAAGCGAGTGGACTGGGCATATACGAGCCGCGGCCGGTCATACTCCACACGATTGCATCGCTGCTCTTCTGCCCGCTTGGCAGTGTGAGATCGCCGCGCGCATTTGGGCGCACTACAAATATCGGACGTTCAGGACCGCGCCCACTTACAACCACAATTAAGTCGTCAGCGAAGATCGGTGTCGGCGCTGTGATCTTGGAACTCCCGCCGAGTCTCCAGAGCTCTTTGCCTGTCTTCGGATCATAACCACGAATGTAGTTAGACGAGTTTGTGACGAGTACTGGACCAGCCGATGTGTTTGCAATCGTTGGAGTTCCCCAGGATGGAATCTCTTGTCGATCTGTTTTCCAAACCGTTTTACCAGTTGATGCATCGAGCGCGAGCAGGAACGAATCTGCCTGCGTATCGACCTGCAATATCACCAGGTTATTCCAGATGATTGGGGAACTTGCAGGGCCCCATTCGTAGGTCGGAATGTCGTATGCGCCCATGTCGACACGTCCAATATCGACCTTCCACAGTTGCCGGCCTTTGAAGTCGTAGGCATACACGCCTTGTGAACCAAACCACGAGACGACTATGCGACCGTCAGTAGCAGGCGTCGAGTTGGCGTAGGTGGATTTGATGTGACGTTTCTCAATCGGTTCACCCTGATGGGCCAACCGCTCCCAGACAATCTTGCCCGTCTTCTTGTCGATGGCGTAGAGCATCCAACGATGAACGGATCGGTCCTTTGAAGCATCGCCGTCTCCATACAGGCCAGGACGGAAAGTCGCCTTCGGATCCGTGCTGACGGCAGTGGTTACGAAGATGCGGTCGCCCCAAACAACAGGGCTTGAATGAGCCAGGCCGGGAATCGGCGTGCGCCACAAGATGTTCTCTCCGGTTTTCGGATCCCAACGGTCCGGAAGATTTTGACCATCTGAAATGCCCGATGCGTGTGTGCCACGAAACGAGGGCCAGTTCGCCTTCGGGGAAGCCTTCATTGCTGTTGATGGAGCCTTTGCACCGGGAGTCGTGGCGATGTTTCTTGCAGGAATAGCCTTCGTCTCTGTTGCAGGCGCCCATGTGCTGCCATCGATGATCATTCGGCGAATTTGACAGTCGTCAGAGACAAGATCAAAGCCGATGTGATCGCCGTCTTTTCTAACTTTATATCGTCCTGCGCCTGCACAGCCGGGCGGCGCGGGAGCGATTGTCAATTCAATCTCACTACCAACAGTTTTCCAGTTGCCCGCGAGTTTGGGCCAACGATCACCTTGAATACTGAACGTGCCGGCGGCATCAAACTGGGCGACGAAGACACCGAACTTTAACGGCTCGGAGGGTAAGTTAAGATCGGATTGTTGGGCCGCAATTACTCCGGCAACAGTGAAGAGACCAAAGAGCAAAGCAATTGTCTTTGAGTGAACCGCTTGTTTCATGGTGATCAAACCTCTCAGCTCGGAATTCGCCAGTCTCAGGAGTCGGTTTTCGCGTGGTGTGGAGTCAGTACCACCTCGCCGTAGCGGGTGGGTGCGTCGCCCGGTGCTTCGCACCGGGTAAT
>DATIBJ010000227.1:0-6891 GCA_035457565.1 Pyrinomonadaceae bacterium
AACCAGCGTATTTGCCGTTCCCAGATCAATCGCCAGGTCGCTCGAAAACAGACTAAAGATCGATTTCAAAGCCATCTATATTAGGTTCACTTCCCGGTTTTAGAATGAAACTTCGGGTGGGATCGGCGGTAATGTTAGTAACTAGCGAATCCCAATTACCCGGCTTTTACGACCTGGGCCATTGCTCCGGGGATGTCGGGCAGCTCCTTACTGTCTTAGACGCACCAAACACGTCCGAACTACCTAAGATACACTGTGAACGTTTAACCGTAAACCGGAAACTTCTAAAGGATTTGCCTATTTGAGACAGATCTCAATTGATCGTTTCAGGTTTAACACTCGCGTCAGCAGTTTCGGTTTGCGCATTGAGCGCCTCCGCATGACTTGACTGGCCTGAAGCAACTCCAGCCGCGAACCTCACGCAGTTCTTACTAGCTGCTTTAGCTTCGTACATCGCGGTGTCAGCGCAGGCTATCAATTGTTGTGGGGATGAAGCGTGCAGGGGAAAGGCGGCAACGCCAAAACTTGCGGTAAGGGAAAGATGCAGACGGCGTCCGCCGGTGAACTGATATCTGCATATCTTTTGCCGAATTCGTTCCGCTACCGCACCGGCTAGTTCGGTCCCGGTGTCGGGCAAGACTATTACGAATTCATCGCCGCCGTAACGAGCAACGGCATCGGTGTCGCGGATCGAAGAAAGAATAACCGCGGCCATTTCCATCAGTACGTGAGAGCCGACGAGATGGCCATGTTCGTCGTTAATTCGCTTGAAATCATCGAGATCAAGAAACAGCGCAGCGACACTCGAACCATAGCGTCTGGCACGCCGAATCTCGTTGAGTAAAAACTGTCGCAGGTAGCGGGCATTGTGCAGTTTTGTCAGATCGTCTGTTTGAGACAGGCGCTCGGCCTCAGCGATCCGAACCGCATTGGCTAACGCGGATGCGATCGGGTGGGCCAAAGAATCGAGCAACTCTACTTCTGAGTGTTTGAAACTTCGTCCATTCGCAGTTTCGCGCACGCCTTCGATCACGCCGAGAATGCGTTCGCCGCAGATTAGTGGCACTGCGAGAAGAAAGTTTCCCCGCTCTTTCCGCTTGATGGTCCCCATTCCGTTGGCCGCCAGCTTCACCGCTTTGGATTCAGAACCGAGCGGTACACCGGAGTCTCCCGTAAGAGCTCGACGCCAATGTTCGTCGTTCTCAACCTCGTCAGTTTGATCCGATGTTCTGACAGCGATCGCTTCCAAAGCTGAACCGTCAAGTCCTTTTGACTCTGATACGAGGTAGATGGTCCAACGATCGGCCGTTATCAGTTTTTGCAATCCCTTGAGGGCACTGTTCGCTGCGTCGTTTTGATCACCGATGAAGTGAAGCGAAGAGACGAGATCAAACGCCGAGCGGAGACCGCGGCTGTTCAGTCGCTTTGGCAACGAAAGCGATCCGGAAGAAACTGGCTTATCGACAGTGGCCGGAAGATGAAGTTCACCGCTGCCCTGTCCTTCGATCTCTCGCAACAGGGCAGGGAGTTGTGCTGCTTTGTCGGCGATGGCCCGAAACCCCAGTCTTTTCAGGGTAGCACCGTCAAGACTGCGAAGATTATGGCTTTGAAAACCGTAAACATGGCGACGGCAGGCAATCAGTGGCGCACCGGGCCAAAAGGCTTTCGCGTGCTCGATCGCTGTGTGTAACTCAACCATGTCGGCACCCGGAACTACTTCGTACAGTACGGCCAGTGGCGGTGGTCCAAGGGCTTCTGAGCTCGGCTGCGATTCCCGCTCAAGTGCGAGTGCGACTTCCACTTCAACCTCACGCAGTCCCTCGATCAGAGTTTTCACACCAGCTGACCTCAACGCCTCGATTAACTCGTACGCAGGCGCTTCGTGAGCATCAGTTAGTAAGACTACGTGACTCGCCATCGTTCCCTTGCCTTGATGTTCAACCTTTTCGTGCCGACCGGTTTGAAAGCGGCAGTTTGTACTGGCTGGTGTTGCCTTGCGCGTCTTGCGCGTCGACTACGACGTCACGTGATCCTGCAACCGAGATCTGTATTTGAAAGGTTCCATCACTGGGAACGAGTGCCTCTCGCCCCCCGACGCGAACAGTCGTGCCAGGTTCGGCACGACCGCGAACCAAATAGATATTGCCGCCGAGAAACTCTGCAGTGAGATTCGAAACCGCTACTTGCGAGCCCGTGCCACGGGTCGCAACCACAAATTTTCGCGGTTCGCTCCAATCACTGGTTTGGCCACTTGGTGCTGTGGCTCGTACACGCCAGAAGTAAACGCCTGGTCGCAAATCGCTGGCGCCGAATTCCGTTGCGACTAACTGATCGCGTTCGATAACTTTTCCATCTGCAACGAAGAACGGTGAAGTTGCGACCTCAACACGATAATAAGCCGCGACACCTGATTGAGGTCGTTGCCACTTGAGACCAACTCCGGCGGATCCATTGTCACCCACGAAAACTTTCTGCAGATCGTGGGGTTCAGAAGGCATCGGAATGTCCAACAATCTCTGGGGACGCGAGATAGTGCCCTGATTGTTAACTGAGACGTACTCGTTAGCGTGAATTGAAGTTTTTTCTCCCGCACGGTTTGTTGTTTCAACCGCACCGGCATTGACTCGAATTTCTTCAGTTCCCTCGGGATTGACTCCGAAGCTTGCACCGGTTTGCTCGCCGAGTTTGTTCTTCGTCTTCGGCGTTTCGACTACGTTGGTGGTCCCTTCGCCTTGCACTTCCGTCTTAACGTAAAGTTGTCCGCTGTCGACAACAACGTGCACGTTGCTTTTCTTTCCGTCATCCGCGCGAGCATTGTCGCGCACGATGATCGTACTGTTCGGCTTAACCACTAACACTGATCCGTCTGCGAGACTTATTCGAGCGCGTCCACTCGCTTGCGTTTGGACCGTATCACCGGGATAGAGCTCTGTGTCCGCGCCAGCCTGGATGGTCTCTCGAGTTGCGGCTCTGACGACACGAACATCTCCTTCGAACGAGATGAATCGCGCGCCGGCCGACGATTTCACTTCAGCTACGTGCTTTAGCGGATTGCCATACTTCCACACGTAGAGGGCAGCGCCGGCGGCGATGCCGCAGAGCATGAAGAAGGCGACCATCAGATAGACGAAGCGCTTCTGAATGATCCACCAATCAAAGGCGAAACGACTGGTTTTATTGGGCATGGGGCGGTCGGTACTTCTTTTGAGGGGCAGAGTTTTTGAGTTGATTGGGACGGCCTAAGCGCGACTGGCTATCGACCCTTATCCGCACAGCGAAGTCTAATTACGGTTGCCGCGGCGTGGGCGGCAAATGCGGAGGGCAGCGATCAACTGCCGGTAGGAAATCTAACATAGCGACAGAGGGTGGTTCAAGACTGTTTATCACCCTGCCGTAGCGTTTTTGTGGGATTTAGTGAACTTTCTCTGCAGGATCCCTCTCCAGGCGAGGTCTGCCGTCGGAACCAAAGGTGGATTTGACGGCTTCGGGCGCGACATTTTGGGCACTTTCCTCTTCATCAGCACCTAGCGCCTCGGACAACTTTTCGGGTTCATCAGCGGGCGCATCGTCGAATCCGGGAGGTAGATCGACATCGATGGCAAGTACCTTGTCTGGTTTTCTCAATAACGACGCTACTACTGAACCAGCCAGAACAACGGCGACGAAGATCAGTGAGGCCCAAATGGGAATCTCGATGTGCACGGCTACCAACAGCATTTTCACGCCAATGAAAGTGAGGACGATCGCAAGTCCAGTGCGGAGATAGTGGAACTTATCTATTACTCCAGCCAGCAAAAAGTACATCGAGCGGAGCCCGAGGATAGCAAACACATTCGATGTGTAGACGATAAAGGTGTTGGTTGTGATAGCGAAGATCGCTGGGATCGAATCTACCGCAAAGACAAGATCAGTAACCTCGACGACGATTAGCACTAAAAGCAGCAGCGTTCCGGTTCGACGGCGACCAACACGCGTGAAGAACTTGCTTTCCTCGTAATATCGCGTGATAGGAAGGAACCGCGTCACGAGCCTGACCACGGGATTGTGTTCCGGCTGAATTTCGGCTTCTTCTTGTTTGAACATCTTGAGGCCGGTGTACACGAGAAAAGCGCCAAAGATGTAGATGATCCAGTGAAACCGATTTATCAGCGCTGCGCCCACAAAGATCATCGTCAAGCGCATTACCAGGGCGCCCATCACGCCCCAAAACAAGACCCGATGTTGAAACTTTGCCGGAACTTTGAAGTAGGAAAAGATAAGTAGAAAGACAAAGAGATTATCGACCGATAGCGATAATTCAATTAGGTATCCGGTTAAGAACTTAAGACCTAAGTCGGATCCATAGTAAGAAAAAACAATCCCGGCAAATACCATTGCCACCGATACCCAGACAACGGTCCAGGTCCACGCTTCGCGGTAAGTAATCGTGTGGCTTTTACGGTTGAAGAGGCCGAGATCGAGGCTCAACATCGTGAGGATAAAGACACTGAATCCAATCCAGAGCCATGTTGAACCGCTAATTGCGTCCATGCAGGGCAATAACAATAGCATTCGAGTTTGGCTGTAGCAAACTCACGATTCGTCCTTATGTCGGCTGTATGTCGGCTGTCGTCGTCAGTGGTGGGGCCCTGGCAAAACAGTTCGGAAACGCCATCGGAAATCCGATAACAAAGGACTACCGACAACGGACTACGGACAACTTATGGAGGGTTGCGGGGCTCACCGACCTCCCGTACAATTCGCCGTTTGTTGGAAAGGGAAATGAATGCTCAAACAACTTGGACGTCTCGAACGAACTAGAAACATCATCATTCTCGGTTTTGCCGTCTTGATGGCAGTGAGTCTCGTCATCTTCTACGCGCCGAACCGCTCGGCGACCACAATAAACCCCGCCACGAGCACTGAGGTTGTTGCCAAAGTTGGCTCCGACAAAATCACCGTAGCCGACCTGATGTTGGTGCGTGAGAGCTTTCGACAACGTTATGGCTCACAGATCCCCATCGCGCAGTTGGGAGGCAACCGCAGTTTTCTCGAGAGTCTGATCGCCAAGCATGTAATCAGGCAGGAAGCCGAACGACTGGGACTTTCGGCCAGCGACGCGGAAGTGAAAGAACGGATCATGCGGCAGTTTTCCGACGCGTCCGGCGTTTTTGTGGGTTCTGAAAGATACAAAGAAAGCGTCATACCGCGTTATGGCTCCGTCGAGAAGTTTGAGAATGAATTGCGTGACGAGATCGCTCAGGAAAAACTGCGCGCGTTCATCACATCGAGTGTCAACGTTTCTGACGATGAGGTGCAGCAAGAGTACAAACGGCAGGAGACGCTATTTGATATAAGTTATGCGATTGTCAGCGCGGACAAACTAGCCGAGAAGATCGAACCATCCGACTCTGAGTTGCGCAGCTATTACGATAGCCATAAAAACGAACTTCGCTACAACGAGCCGCAAAGAAAGGTTCGCTATATCTTTGTGGACCAGGAGAAAGCAGCTTCGAAACTGCAGATTTCAGATGAGGACCTCAAGGCTGAGTACGACAAGCTGGCTCCTGAATTCAAACAAGCGGGCGTTAAGGCCCAACAGATTGTTCTGAAAGTCGCTCGCAAAGATCTAGATGCACAAGTCGAGCAGAAGACAAAAGATCTGATTGCTAAACTTCGCGGAACTACCGGAAAGTCGACGGAGCAAGCGTTCGCGGAAGCTGCTCGCGGGAATTCCGAAGATCCGCCGACAGCCAGTGCTGGAGGTTTTCTCCCCAACCCGGTTAAGAAGAATCCGAACAAGCCTCACGGACTTTACGATCGCGTGCTTGATATGCAACCCGGAGATGTGACCGACGTGCCCATCAGGTATGGCGGCAACTTTTACATCTTGCGGCGCGGCGACTCGGTTCCGAAGACTTTCGAGGCTGCGAAACAAGAGATCCTGGTATCCCTGAGAAACCGTCGCAGCTATAGCGAGGCGTTGAAGGTAGCCACCAAGGCCTATCAGCGATTGAAGGAAACCAAGGACATTCAGAAAGTCGCGCAGGAAGTCGCAAGCGAAGCAAACATGACAGCCGCGACGATGATTCGTGAGACGCCTTACATCAAGCCCGGTGACGACGTGAAAGACATCGGCACTAATCAACAGTTCGAAGCCGCTGTCGGTCAGCTGAACAATCCGAATGACATAGCAGAGCCAACCGGAATAAAAGGAGGGTTCGCAATTCCGATTCTCGTAGATAAGAAAGAGCCGCGCATTCCGGAGTTTGACGAAGTTAAGACTCAGTTAGCTAACACCGTTAAGAAGCAGCGTGCAAAAGACGAACTCGAGCAAAAAGCCAGGAGCCTCCTGTCGTCGGTGACATCTGCAGATGGCGTGAAAGCAGCCGGTGAGAAAGAAGGATTTGAGGCGGACGAGAAACCAAACTTTAAAATCGGTTCACCACTCGGGAATCTGGAAGCGAGCCAAATGCTGGATGACACGATTTTCAATATGAAAGCTGGTGAGCTAGCGAAGAGTCCGGTCAAAGTCGGTGAAAACTGGGTGGTGTTTGGAATAACCAAGCGCAAAGACGCCGACATGGCCGAGTTCGCGAAAAGCCGTGACGACGTTCGACAACAGATGCTGCGCGAACGACAAAGTCAGGTCTTCGAGGATTACATTAGTGGGGTCCAGCGCCGCATGAAAGGTGAAGGATCAATTAAGGTCTATGACGATGTGCTGAATTCGATTGAGGAAGCGGAAGAGCCCTCTGCGGTTCCGGGTCTGCCGCCCGGATTGAACTTCCCAAGCAAGTAGCAAACGTGATCCAAAAAAGGGCTGGTGCCCTAATTTGTAGGGGCGTCCCTCCGTGGGCGCCCTTTTTCTCGCGCCGCGTTCTCGCGCCACCCGCGACAAAGGGGCGCCCA
>DATIBJ010000228.1:0-7359 GCA_035457565.1 Pyrinomonadaceae bacterium
AAGCGACCCAGCGTGTGTATCACTCGGGAGCGAATGCCTCTAAGTTGACTGTGAGTGTTTTGAAGTAAGAAGAGTATCATTCTTTTTGTCACGTCAGCCATTGCAGCACTTCTTCTTCACCAGCGCTGCGCACGCCACCAACCACATGAATGAAGTACTCTTCGAGAGATACTGGCCCAGTGCGCTGCCCATCTTCCTCGACTCGAATTCCCTTCCGCAACTCATTGAGAGATCCCGAAGCCAGTAACTTGCCGTGCGCGATAATCGCAATGTCGCTGCATAATCGCTCCACAATCTCCAGCACGTGAGAGGTTAAGAACACCGTAAGGCCCCGCGAAGTGAGACGCGAAAGCAAATCCTTCAGTGTGCGTGAAGCGATTGCGTCGACGCCTTCAAACGGCTCATCGAGGAAAAGAATCTCTGGCCGATGAATCAAGGCACAGGCGAGCGACAACTTCTTCTTCATGCCATGCGAATACTCAATGACTAGCTTCCGCGGATCTTCCTGCAATTCCATGAGGTCCAAAAGTTCTTTTGAACGATGGACAATTTCTTCTTTTGTCAGACCGTACATGCGACCGGTGAACGAAAGCATCTCGGCACCGGTCAGTCGCTCAAACAGATTGAGATCTTCGGGAACCACACCGATGCGCCGTTTTACTTCCATCGGCTGCTCTGCGATGTCACGATCGAGCACGCGCAGTTTCCCGCTGGAGGGAGCGAGAAGCCCGGTTAGCATTTTGATTGTCGTTGATTTACCCGCGCCGTTCGGTCCGAGGAAGCCAAAGAAGCTCCCGCGAGCGACTTCGAGATTGATGTGATCCACGGCAACAAAGTCCCCGAACTGGCGAGTGAGCCAGAACGTCTGAACGGCTTTTGAAGTTGACGAAGAAGAAGGTTGCTCGAGCATCTCAAACGTTGTACGTGTTCTGTGAGTGAAGCGTCAAGCAGCGTCAGGTGGAGTTGGATGTTCTGCAACTTGAGCGGGGGTAAACCACCCTTCCCAACCTGCATTATCTGAACCTGAGTTGTTTCGATGAAGATTGAGTGTTGTTGTTTTGCACGTTGCTCGATTCATCTCGAGTTCCATGTTCAGCAACTTGAGCGGGGGTAAACCACCCTTCCCAACCTGCATTATCTGAATTTGAGTTCGTTCGATGAAGATTGAGTGTTGTTGAATTGCACGTTGCTCGATTCATCTCGAGTTCCATGTTCAGCAACTTGAGCGGGGGTAGACCCACCTCCCCAACCTGCATTATCTGAACTTGAGTTGTTTCGATGAAGATTGAGTGTTGTTGTCTTGCACGTTGCTCGATTCATCGCGAGTTCCACGTTCAGCAACTTGAGCGGGGGTAAACCCACCTTCCCAACCTGCATTATCTGAACTTGAGTTGTTTCGATGAAGATTGAGTGTTGTTGTTTTGCACCTTGAGCACTAACCCCTCAGCAAAATGCGTGCGTCGTCGGCGCGCACAAACTCAGGTAAATTTCGGTGAGTGCTCATCAGAAAAGCATTAGAGCTTGAGCGCAGCGCGTTTCCATGTGTCGCCGCTAACGTGACAAACCGACCGAAGGGTGACCAACCGTAGTAGTAACCATCATGCAGACTTATCAGCAGGTCAGCAGTGTGCTTCACTCGCGGCGCCTGCAACGACAGATAGATGTTTCGCAGCGGATCCGGATAGTCGTGAGCCTTAGTCTTTTCAAACCAAACACCGTCGTTACCAAACCCTTCCGCATCAACTTCGTCGTTAATCTTCAATGTTCGGATGATTGAGTTCAGTTTTAGTGGATCGCCACTGACGGGAACGTATCTATAGCTAACGCCGCCATTCGTGCCGCGCTCTTCGATTCGCGCACTGCCATCCTGGCTCGTCAAAAAGACCGCATCGCTTTCTCGGTAGACAACAAAGTCGACACCGGACTCGTTGATTAACGAATTCGCAACCTCGGGAATTATTTCGTCTGATGAACAGTACGCAGCGGCGTAACTGCACAATCCAAACGCCGGCACACAAACAGACCGTGCGCGCTGATCGGTTAAGTCGGATCGCACTTGAAAGCCATGTTGCTGCAGATTGGTGACGAGGTTCGCGCGCTTATTCTCTTCCAGATTCATTCCGTGGTCGGAGAAGAGAACGATTTCTGTTTCGTCGCCACACACGCTGCGTATCTCTCTAAGAATCGCATCCAGGCTTTCCAGAGCAATTCCCAGACGGTCGGGTCCCTGGCTATGCAGTAACCCATCGGTCGCCTTCAAAAATGCGAAATAATCGCGGTTCAGTGGCGCCGCCAAAAAGCCCTCGCGAAATCGTCGCATGTCAGAGCGCCAAACGGTTTCAGCCGCGACGTAGATCAAAAACTCGAATGCCAGCGGCTCCTGATAATCCAGCTCGTCCATATACGACGAAGGGATCTTATCGGGCGTTCGCCAGCCGACGTATTTCCTAATCCCTCCCTGGAGTTGTTGCGTTTTGCGATCGAAATACAAACTCTCATAGCCGGCTGGTGGCGACGCGGAGAGCATGGCCGACAACGCGACGTTCGTCATTGTCGGGAATGGTGAAAGAAGTTTGGTGGGTCGGTTGAAGAAGTTAAATAGCCCGCGCTCCTGTGCCACTTGAATCAATCGGTGAGGAACGCCGTCAAGACAGAGCAACAAACGGCGCGGCCGATCGATTTGTTGTTTTCCCTGGCTTTGCACAAAAACTTCCCCTGAGATCGCTCATTGGCTCGTTGACGGCCGGAAATTACTGGCCGCGTCTTGACGGATAACCTGTTCCGCCTTGTAGGGCTCTTTCAAACCTTTTTTCGCCTCATCGTGTGCGTCGTAAACGTTCGGTCGCGCCAGCACTTGATTGTATTGGGCCAACGCCTCTTGACGTTTTCCCGCTGCGTCAAACGAACGACCAGCGTAAAGATGCGCCATCGTTACGAGCCCCGGTTCCGCGCGTTCCACCTTCGTTGTGGCGAGGAACTCTTTCGCAGCGCGATCAGGCAGCCCTGCGACTGACAATGCCTCGCCATATTTGAAGTGAATCAAGTCCAACGCGCGCGCGCTTGCATCACGCACTGCGCGGTCGCGAACTAGTTCGTCGAACGTTGCAAAGGCTTCCTTCTCTGCTTGCGCGGCTCCGTTCGGATCATTTGCCTTTCGCTTTTGCGCAGCGAGTGCAACTAACGCGTCTGCCGTTTCCAAGCGGTATAGATAGTTGCGAGGATACTTCTCGCTCAGCTCGCGCGTGATCTTGATCACTTCTGCGTACCGCTTCTCACGGGTGTAGAGCAACATCAGTAACGTTTTGGCATCATCCTTCGACCAGCGGCCGTCCCTGGCAACCTGTTCAAGTAAAGCCAGCCCACGCTTTTTCGACCCTCGGAAGCCACCAATGCCGGCGACGAGCTTGATCGGCAGCGGCAGTGAGCCTACGACATATTCATAAAGTCCTATTGTGAGCTGTGCATCAACGTAAGTGGGATCTAGTTTGAGAACCTCACGATGACTATTGACGGCGTCGTTTCCGTCCTTTAACGCGGCGTAGTGCCGTCGTTCGACAGCTTCTTCAAACGAAGCCTTCAAACCTTCCGTGGCAGCGAGAAAATTGAGTGCGTCTATGTTCTTGGGCTCTTGTTTCAGCTTGGCTTCAGAAAGTCGCTTCGCCTCGCGCGTGAGACTGCGAAACTCAGTAATAATCTTCGGATCAACCTTATCGTCGCCGCTTGTATAGAACGACTCGGAGCTGTAGAGAGACCCCTGCAGACGTCGAGACTCATACAGGGTTTTGGCCCACACCCCCGCGGCCTGTAACTGATAGCCGGCGGGATGATTCGGGTAACGAAGCGTAATCTCTTTGAAGTCTTTTTGAGCTTTGTCGTAATCGAGATTGTAGAGCGCTTCAATACCACTACGCCGCAAACTGTCGACCTGAACCTGATCTTCTTGCGTCAGCCAGGGCTGCGACATCTGTTGAGCGCTGACGGGGAGGATAAAAAGAGTTAGAAGGAGAACAAAAAAGAAAGCTTTCACGGCACCCTGCCTCCAATTGGACTTAAGACACAACATAGACGACTAGTCTGGTTTATCAACTGTCGAACGACTCGAGGTATTTCACTCCCGCACCCGTGTTGAATAACACTACCCGGTCGTTTTTATTCACAAGGTCTTGCTGAATCAATTGTCGCAACGCCGGTAAACACGCGGCCCCTTCGGGAGCACAAAAGATACCTTCGGCGGCGCCGATTTCGGCAGTGGCAGCAATCAACTCTTCGTCAGTTACGGCAACTGCGGTCCCGCCGGATTCACGTATCGCGTCCAGAATCAAAAAATCCCCGATCGCCTTTGGCACTCGCAACCCTGATGCTGTGGTGGCCGCGTTAGGAAACTCTTCGGCAAAGCGCTTTCCTTCTTCGAAGGCGCGAACTATGGGAGCGCATCCGGCGGCCTGGACCGTCACCATTCGCGGACGCTTCGAATCGATCCAACCCATCCGCTGCATCTCGTCGAACGCTTTCCACATTCCGATCAATCCCGTTCCGCCACCCGTTGGATAAATGATCACATCAGGCAGTTGCCAATCGAGTTGCTCTGCCAATTCGTAGCCCAGTGTCTTCTTACCTTCGACTCGATATGGCTCCTTCAGTGTGGAGACATCGAACCAACCTTCTGCTTCTTTTCGTCGCCCGACCTCTGCGCCACAATCAGTTATCAAACCATCCATCAGCGTCACGCTCGCACCTGTTTGTTCGCACTCGACGACGTTAGCGCGCGGCGTATCACGTGGCATAAAGATGAAGCACTCGAGTCCTGCACGCGCAGCGTAAGCTGACAAGGCACCAGCTGCGTTGCCTGCTGACGGAACCGCGAGCTTCTTGGCACCGAGTTCCTTGGCCATTGAAACCGCGGCTGACATCCCTCGAGCCTTAAAACTTTGCGTGGGATTCTGTGACTCGTCTTTGATATAGACTTCGCGGATGCCAGTCTTCTCCGCCAGCTTTTGCGCGGGCATTAACGGTGTCCATCCTTCGCCGAGCGAAATGATGTTGTCGTCGTTCCTGACGGGCATGACTTCACGGTATCGCCACATGTCGGAACGTCTGGCCGGAAGCGATTCCTTTGTCAAAGACTCTTTCACCCGATCCAAGTCGTAACGAACAAGGAGGGGCTTACCGCATTCAGCGCAAAGATTGAGCAACCGCTGTGCCTCGTGGCGTAGACCGCAGAGGGCACATTCAAGATGGGTGACATTCATTCTGTGATGGTCTCTTTCCTGAAGGTTTGATGCTGCTGGTTTAATTACTGACCAAAGATACAGCAGATTATGCGAAGAGTCGGCAACGACCGCCAGTGAAGATGGGCTATTGGAATTTGGGAGGAGAAGCGGTAGACCGTGGCAAAATCCGACACCTGTCAGTTTTGTATTCCTTCACGAACAGAAAGGGACCAAAACGACAATTCAATTGACGATACGCGCATCATCAGTTGAAGCGGTCGCTTCGATCCCGTTCAGGAGTTGAGGGTTATTATTTGTGCTCGCCGTTGTGGCTGCCCTGGTTCGGATTGATTTGGCTCCGAATCTCGCCTGTGGGGAACTTACTCGAGTGAACGTTTACGTATGTTGATCCCGCGCGAATTGCGCTAATCAATTCCGCAAATTCCCCAGGTGCGACTCCCTGCGCAGTCGGGCCGACAACGTTGGCGGCCGTAATCGTTCCTGTGATTGTTGCTGGTGGCGCCGGACACGGCTGAGTTCCAGGCGGAGTTGGCGGACTCGCGAGGTTTGAACACAACCAGACGCTGATTCCGCCACTCACCGATTTCTGACCGACGTGAATGTGAGCTTGTTGCACAACTCCTTCCAAATCTGCATACGAAAGCTCATAGTCGATTTGCGATTCATCTTTGCTGATGCTGGCCTTGAATTCACCGCTGGCAATGGTTGAGATTGCAGGCACCTCCTCATATCCAATCAGGAATTCTGAGATCTTTTTGAATCCCTGAGTAACCGCGAAAACAGACGTCCCCGCAACAGCTGTTATAGACACAAACAGCAAGAGTCTCTTCATATGACCTCCAAATTGCAGACAGTTTGTTCGGGAGGGCGCACATACTATCACTTCGCTGATCGTCCGGCTAGTTTTTTGGGAGGCTTTTGCCTTTTGTCATCGATTGATTTACTTTGCTTCTTCACTCTATGGCAATACGATTACTGGCCCTCGATCTCGATGGGACGCTCTTAAATCCGCGCGGCCAAATAACAGAACGAAATCTGGATGCGATTCAAAAGGCGCGTGAGGTAGGGGTTCGTATCGCTGTTGTCACCGGTCGTCGGTTTCGCGACTGCCGTCCCGTTGCGCTTGAGCTCGGACTTGATGTTCCGGTGATCTCACACAATGGCGCCCTGACAAAGCACGCGGAGACGCTGGAGACCGTCGCCGTTCTTCCGTTACCACTCGCATCAGCACGGCACGCAATGGAGATTGGTAAGTGGTTTGGTGCTGACGCCCTCGTCAGCGACGATCACGAAGGTCTCGGAGTGCTCGTGTACGACCATGTGAGTGGTGAGAATGCAGCCTTCTATCAATACCTCGCGTGGTCTCGTCGTGTTCATGGTGAAGAGGAAGGCGCCAAATCAGTTCAGGAAGTTCCTTCGCTTGATGAATACCTGGATCACGATCCCATTCATCTCTCCTTCTCTGGCGGTTGCGCGAGCATGAAAGAACTCGAAGACTTGCTTCGAGCGCAAATGGCGAACACAGTTCGAATTTTCTGCACTGTATACCCAGAGAAAGACTTTACTTTGATCGATATCGTGAACTCGTCGGCATCAAAAGGTGCCGGCGTTGCTGCGGCCGCGGCGGAAGCCGGCATTCAGCAGGATGAGATAATGGCGATTGGCGACAACTACAACGATCTGGAGATGCTGCTCTTTGCCGGAACTGGCGTGGTGATGGCTAATGCCCCACAATCACTAAAAGAGATTCATGGGCTGCACCCCACCGCGTCGAATGTCGACGATGGAGTGGCGCTCGCGATTGAAGAGTTCATTTTGAATGGCGTGCTCGACAGGAGGTAAGAACATTGCCGATTGCCGATTTTTGATTGCCGATTGGATGTTGGCGATCTTTTCAATCGGCAATTGGCAATCGACAATCGGCAATATTTTTAATCTGTGTAATCGGTGGAAATCTGTGGATCTGCTTTAACGTTAAATAAAGGAGACTTTCATGGGAAACCGGACGGCAGTGTTGCAAACAAACAAAGGTACGATCCGTTTTGAACTGTTGGAGTCAGACGCACCAAAGACAACCGAGAACTTTATTACGCTCGCCGAACGCGGCTACTACGACGGCATTATCTTT
>DATIBJ010000229.1:0-8410 GCA_035457565.1 Pyrinomonadaceae bacterium
ATGAAAAAGGCTGCGCACCCACCCGCTACCGCGAGGTGGTACTGACTTCATGCCACGTGATTGAGTGCTATCAACGGCGGCTACGCACCCCACCCGCTACCGCGAGCAAGGTGGTACTGCACCTCATGCCACGACGTTGACTGATGCTGAAGGCTGGACTATAGCCCCTTGAAAAGTTCTCGATGCAACTCGGCAATTCTCTCAGGATCAACTTTGGGCTTTCGATCGTAAGTCAGCAAACCGTTGACCTCCTGCTCGATATCGGTGAGTTGTGTGTAGCAGAATCCGGCAAGAAACCTCAGTGAAGAAATGCCGCGCATGAGGTCAACATACTTCTCGTAGAGTTCTTCGTTTGTCTTAAACGAAGCGTAGAATCGATAAAGCAGGTCGCGCTTCTCTGGCGGTACGTTTTCCGGAATCGCCAGAAAACCACCTACTTCTGACAATATAATCGGCTGCCCTCGATAATTTGACCCGCGCGCGAAAAGCGGCTTCTCCCCAACCCAGACCTTCTCGGGGAGTTTGCCCGTCGTCAGCGTTTCCTGATAACGCTCGGCAAGCTTGTCCGCAGTCGGCGTGTAATCGTGAATCGCACAGATGTCGGTGATGTCTGTATGTTCCCAACCGTCGTTATCAACTACCGGACGTGTCGTGTCGTGACGCCGAGTGACGCTCACCATCCGCTCAATGAATGAATATTGTCCCGCGTGCTCCTGATTGAGGCCCGGGAAACCCATACTCTCGTTCACAGGAACCCAGGTGATGATGCAGGGATGGTTATAGTCGCGCCTGACTGCAGTTTGCCATTCAGTGGACAGCAGATCTTCCGCTTTCGACGACCACTCGCGCGCGTTGGGCATTTCTTCCCAAACTAGCAGACCGAGTCGATCGCACCAGTAAAGCCAACGAGGGTCTTCGATCTTCTGATGCTTGCGAACGCCATTGAATCCAAACAACTTGACCCAGCCGATGTCTGTCTGCAGTGCTTCGTCTGACGGCGCAGTCAAATACCCTTCCGGCCAGTAGCCTTGATCCAGAACCAGCTTCAGGTAAGTCGGTTTACCATTCAACAGCACCTTGCCATTTAACAAACGCAATCCTCGCAAACCAACATACGACTTCACGTCGTCCAACAACTGATCCTCGGAGTAAAGCCGGATTTGCAAATCGTAGAGATTTGGAGCGTCAGGTGACCAGAGCTTTGCGTAAGGAATGACTAGAGAGATACTGCCTGTTGCGACAGCCGTCAGATCTTCTCCGCGCGCGACAACTCTACCACCCTCGGACACCTCAACCTCGATTCGCCAGGGTGCGGAGGGAGCGTGTAGAAAAACGGTGAGCTGGATCAGATTTCGGCGGGCCCAGGTGAGGATGCGAATCTCCTCGATGCGGATCGGCGGCACCGGTTCCAGCCAAACTGTTTGCCAGATGCCGGTGGTGCAATAGTAATCGATGCCTTCAGGCACGCCCGTGTGGGATTGTTTACCTCGTGGCTGTTGCGGATCCTGACGGTCTTCAACTCGAACTGTCAGACGGTTGTTACCGCGTTTGATGTATGGAGCGATGTCAAACTGAAAAGGAGTATGGCCACCTTGATTGTGACCAACTTCGTGTCCGTTCACCCAAATCGTAGATGCATAATCAACGGCTCCGAAGTTGAGTAATAAATCCTTTCCGGACCAATCTTCGGAGAACTCGAAACTGCGCGCATACCAGACAACTTCGTGGATGCTCTTGTCGTTTATACCCGACAGTTCTGTTTGATACGCGAATGGTACCGTGATGCGGCCCGGCAGTTCCCTTCCGCCTTGCCACCCTTCTGACAAGCCGACTTCTTTATCATCAAACGCAAACTCCCATTCACCATTCAGGTTGATCCATTCGTTGCGTACAAAATGTGGGCGTGGGTACTCAGGACGGGGAACAGGCTTTTGTTCGTCGCTCATCGCTCGCTGGGCCATCGAGGTTTCCTACACGTGTGTGTTTTGCCGTTGAAATCTCACAAACATGTGACGGGCACCACTCATGTTTGCATCAATTCTTCCGAGTACGATGGTCCTACTCTTTCCTTAACTGGCTTAAGCAACAAATCGAAATAGCGTTGCTGGTGTTCTATTTCGCGGGCGAGCGGCTCGTAAATCTTCCGGTTCCCATTTTCATCTGGATAATCCCAAAGGCCATTATGACAATGACGATCATCAACCCATCCCGGGTGATTGACGATCGGATAAAGACAGACGCCTTCCACCTGCGCTCCGGCGCGCATAGCGAGCCGCACTTGTTTGCAGACATAGCGAAACCAGGAAGGCCGCGCTTCGTCCTCGATTCCCGTCTCGGCAACAAACAGCGGACGATCGTAACGAGCATAGATCTCCTTGATCATGTCGCGAAACGGACGATATCGCGGATTTGTAGGCTGAATGAATGAACCGCCCAGAATCCATTGGTTGTGCACGTAGTAGTTGATACCAATGAGGTCGAGATACTCAGGCTTTCCTCCGAGATGCGGCTTTAGTCGACCACTTAGCATGTCAAATGCGTCGTACTGCGACAGCCTGTAGTTCTCTGCATCGCGGCACTGTTTTGGATTAGTCGGATCTTCCGGAAGAACGTTGATGATGGGATCGATTTGCGCGATCCGGGTGCGTGGATTCACATCCCAGACCGCTTCAGTTGCTGCGATTGCAGAACGAACAAGCTGGTCCTTCAACTCATCACCGCGATTGCGTGCGTAAGGATTCAGCCACAAAGAGTCGCCACCACCCCAGGCAAAAAATGAAATCTCGTTGATTGGTGTGATGAACGGAGTTTCGTCGCCTTCTTCGCGCAGAAGTTTCGCAAAGGAACGGGCGAGACGCTCGAACGCTGTCACAAACTCCGGCGAAAAGATATCGAGCCAGTCGGGCCAACCGTAGTGGCATAGGTCCCAGATAACCTGTGTACCGGTTTCCCGTGCCGCGCGAATCATTCCCAGCGCGCTGGTGAAGTCGTGTATGCCTGGTTGTTGCTCGATGAGGTGCCAGCGGATTCCCTCTCTGGCTGTCTTAATTCCAATTTGATGTAAGCGAAGGTAGTCGGGCTTCGCGAGAACGTCGTGTTGAGTTGCGGCGATTTCGTCGAGACGTTTACCGGACGGAAGGTAATGCGTAGAACACTCAAAACCACCTAACAAAAAAGTTTCAAACAGCCCTTCGTATTTGATCATCCTAAAACGCCAGGGCAGGAGGCAGTAAACAGGAGCAGGAGCAGGAAGCGTTTGTCCTCTTCCTGCTCCTGCGTGGTGCTCCTGCGTGCTGATTCACTGCGTTAGCGTCAATTCCTTTCTGACTTCGTTCCCTCTGATTCTGCGGCTGCCAAGTTCGACAACCGATGTCTTCGGGGTTCCCAGCACCAAAGCGTCCTTGCGCTTGGCGCTTACCATCTTAGCGTAAACAGTCAGTGCCTGCGCAACGATTTGATCCATGTTGTAGTACTTGTAGGTCGCCAGACGTCCAACGAAGTGAACACCAGTTGTTTCGTCGGCTAGTGCTTGATACTGCGCATACAAATCTGCGTTCTCTTTTCGCGGCACTGGATAATACGGATCGCCCTCAGCTTGCGGAAACTCGTAGACAACACTCGTCTTCGAGTGTTCCTGTCCTGTCAGATACTTAAACTCAGTGACACGAGTATAGAGATGCTCATTCGGGTAGTTGATGACGGGCGCTGACTGAAATATCGGAACGTTGTGAGTTTCATGCTTAAACTCCAACGACCGGTAGGGGAGCTTTCCGTAACAGTAGTCGAAGAAGGAATCCACCGGTCCGGTGTAGATCATATCGCGGTACGATACTTCTCGCTCAATTTCACGATAATCACAGTTCAGCAGGATCTTGATGTTTGGATGATCGAGCATCTTCTCAAACATCGCCGTATACCCGTGCAACGGCATTGCCTGGTATGTATCAGTAAAATAGCGGTCGTCTCGATTCGTTCGTGTAGGCACACGGGAAGTTACGCTGGCATCGAGTTCCGATGGATCCAAGCCCCACTGTTTGCGCGTGTAGTTGCGGAAAAACTTCTCGTAAAGCTCGCGGCCAACGGAATTTATGACGACGTCTTCCGAAGTTCGAATCCGCTCGCGCGGCTCAGCGACGCTCTTGAAAAACTTCTCCACCTCGAACGACGTAAGGTTCAAGCCGTAGAGAGTGTTAATGGTGTCGAGGTTAATCGGAATGGGAACTATCTGACCGTCGACACTCGCGCGTACACGATGTTGATAGGGACGCCATTCAGTGAAGCGCGACAGGTATTCGAAAACCTCGCGAGAGTTTGTGTGAAAGATATGCGGGCCGTACTTGTGAACGAGAATACCGGCTTCGTTGTAATGATCATAAGCGTTGCCACCGATGTGCGGGCGCTTGTCGCAGATGATTACTTTCTTATTCGAACCTCGAGCGAGACGCTCAGCCAATACACTCCCGGCGAATCCAGCTCCTACAATTAAATAATCAAACATATGGTTCTTCCCCCTGGTCAAAATATGACGATCAATGAATCAGACAGCTCCGGCAGTGCCGGCGGCTCCCGTTTTGTGAATTCCGAGACTCGGCGATTTCACGACGGGTTTGCGCTGTCGGGCCGAGCCAATCTCTTCTATTAATTTCCACATCTCGGACCACGTGGAATCCCAGGACATCCAAGAAAGAAACTGATCTACCCTTTCCAACCATGCAGATCTGTCGTTATCGGAATCCAAGAGACGTTCAGCTGCGCGACAGAATTCCTCGGGCGTGTCGGCAATTTCGACCAAGCCTTGCTCTCCGTACGGTCGAACAACATCGGTGATCGAGGTGGAGATAACTGGCCTGCCGGCGGCGAGGTACTCAGGTGTTTTTGTCGGACTGATGAACTTAGTCGATTCGTTTCGAGCAAACAGCAGCAAGGCGACGTCCCAGCCCGCGACATATTGCGGAAGGTCGCGGTATGGTTTGCTGCCGAGGTAATGGATATTTGGAGCTGCCGGCAAAGCGGCCGGATCAATTTTCACGACGGGGCCGACTATAACGAAATGCCAATCAGGGCGAACTGTGGCGACGGACCTCAACAACTCGATATCAAATCGCTCATCGACGACGCCGAAGAAACCCAGGCGCGGATGCGGTATGTCTTTCTGATCATCCGGGTCACACGACGCATCAAGCGAGCGAGACCGCATAAAGTGATCGCGGTCGATACTACTTGGAAACGCATGGACGCGCGGATGTTGAGACTTTTTCATTTCGTACAGGCTTTGGCCGCCGGTGAACACCAGATCGGCGCGTGCAAACAACTCCTCCTCGAGTTCCTTCAACTCCTTCGGCGCGCCTTTAAAAGCCGACAGTTCATCCATGCAGTCGAATACCGTGACAGAAGGTTTCAAGTGGCGCGTGAAATCCAGCGCCATCGGTGTGTAGTACCAAAGCACAAAATCGCGGACACCTTCAGTCATCAATAGCCGATCGATCATCTGTCGTAACACTGCGCCAGTTGCGACCTCGCTGCGTAATCCAGTCGGCAACCGAGGCACGACGACTTTCACACCCGAATCTGATTCTCGAACTTCCAATCGCATGGACCCGTCATCAAATAGGGGCTCCTCGATAAAGTAGACGCGTCTGTGCCGCGCAGCGCGACTGAGAAGATGCTGTGGTCGCTGATAAACAAAGTCCCATCGCAGATGCGACAAGCAGACGACATCACCGGGATAACCAGTTTTTCGAGAGGACGCATTCAGCAAAGAATCGTCGACAGTTTCGCCTTCAACCCGGTTGTGCTTTCTTAACCACATTTTGATCAGTTCATTCGGGTACATAAGAGTCGCATCTGTCGGTGCCATATCAGTTTCTTTCCTCTCAAGTTACCTGCGTCGCCGCCATACAAATCCGGATTACGCGGGAATACCCGGCGTTGAATGACGATATCGATCCTGTTTAGGTCGTTGCCGATCTAAACGACTGTGAAGGGTCTCCAGCGGCTCGTCGCGAGGCTAAATAAATAATTGCAGTAAGTCGTGATGAACTCTTCGCCTCATTTCGGTACGCTGCAACCCACTATTGTTTTTTTATCGTCCGCTTTCTATGTCGTTAGATCGCAGCCATTGCATAAGTCGCAATCTGAATGCCAGCGTTTGTCGAACCAATCTCGTGAGTTGGCGCTGAGAATAACCGCTAACTATTACAAACCTGCCGCTAATGTTTTCTGTTTGTTAGCGTATCGATAAGAAATCGACACACACTTTTTGAGTTTTGGAAATCCTCTAAGAACCAATTAGTTGCGTGCGCTAACGGTTCGGCAATTGCTAAATGCAACGCTCGGCCAAACACAAAAAGAATTAGCGAATGGAAACTAAGGGGGGGAAACCGATGACGGGCGGAGAACTTTCGACAGGAACTACAGATGCGGCGAGCAAAAAGGGATCTTAATAACGTAGAGCGAGCGGCTTCACTGATCGGTGGAGCGACTTTGCTTTTGGTTGGACTTAAACGACCTTCGTGGGTTGGCTTGCTTATGGCGATCGCGGGTGGTGCTCTAGTTCACACGGGTGCCACGGGATATTGCGTCGCGTACAGCGCGCTCGGCAGAACAGGTAACGGAACATCAATCTTTGACGATGGGAATGTTGCGCGTGACGTGCACGTAGAGAAGTCGATTCTAATTAATAGAGACGCCGCAGAGCTTTATTCCTACTGGCGGGAATTTGAAAACCTCCCAGCAATCATGCAGCATCTCGAATCAGTAACGACTTTCGACAACCAAAAATCACACTGGGTCGCCGTTGGTCCCGCTGGAAAGAAATTCGAATGGGACGCAGAAATCTACAACGAAAAGCCAGATGAACTGATCGCATGGAGATCCCTGCCGGGAGCAAACATAGTAAACGCCGGCTCCGTACACTTCGAACGTGGTGCGTTCGGACGCGGCACTAAGGTCAAGGTAGTCCTCAATTACAACATACCGGGCGGAAAGTTAACCGCACTCTTCGCTAAGCCGTTCGGGACTGAACCCGGTCAGCTGATAGAGGATGATCTACGCCGGTTCAAACAATTGATGGAGACGGGCGAGCTCGCCACCGTTCAGGGTCAGCCAACTGGGACCGCAACGGACGGTGCCGCTGGGCGAAAGCCAAACCTACGAGCAGCAGCATTACCCAGAGAAGTTACACGTGGTCGTGAGCAGACTCAGATTGCGTAGAAAGGAGAGACGATGCGCGCTCTATGTTGGTTTGGGCGGCTCCACCCAAACGTGGATCGAATTCAAAGGGAGAAGATCGCGGTCAGCAGGAGAAACGACGCTTCCCGCAGTCGTAGTCGGAGTAAAAAAATCATTGGTCAGTTATCATTCGACATTTACCAATTGTCATTTTGTTATACAACCGGTCCGTAAGTCGTGGTTATCATGTTAACCTGTGACCGTGTTCCTAAATGACAATTGATAATGGTCAAATGATAACTGACCAATGATTTCTTTTCTTCCTGCTCCGATCTTCTACGCCGCGGCCATATCGGCTTCGCTTATATCAAAATTCGCCGACACCTTTTGCACGTCGTCGTGATCTTCGAGGGCTTCCATTAGCTTCAGCATCTGGCGGGCGTCGCCGCCTTCAAGCTTGATGTAATTCTGCGGCACCATTTCAATTTCAGCGACCTGTGTTTCGATGCCGGCTGTCTTTAGTGCCGTTGACACTGACTCAAAATTCTCTGGTGAGGTGATGATCTCAAAATTGTCTTCGTCGTCGCGAAGGTCATCTGCGCCTGCTTCAATTACGATATCGAAAAGCTCTTCTTCCTGTTTCGCACTCTTACTAACAACGATGTACCCCTTCTTATCGAACATCCAACCGACCGATCCACTCTCTCCGAGATTTCCACCGTTCTTTGAGAATATGTGCCGGATCTCCGCGACCGTGCGATTGCGATTGTCAGTCATCGATTGAATAAGCAGGGCAACACCGCCTGGTCCATAACCCTCGTACGTGATCTCTTCATAGTGGACGCCTTCTTCTTCGCCTGTGCCACGACGGATCGCTCGGTCGATCGTATCGTTTGGCATGTTGCCCGCCTTTGCGTCGTTAATCGCTTTTCGCAGACGCGCGTTGGCGTCGGGATCCCCTCCACCCGTGCGCGCGGCAACCGTTATCTCTTTAATGAACTTGGTGAAAAGTTTGCCGCGCTTGGCATCCAGCGCGCCTTTCTTGTGCTTGATACTATGCCACTTCGAATGTCCGGACATTTTATTTTAGATCCTTCTGGATATGTTCGAACAGGTTGCGTCGAGGCTAATGAAAAGTCGACGGCAAGCACTTCGAACTAAGTTTGTGAGTTCCGAGGTCGGGAATATATCACAGACCGCGATAGCCGTTGAACGTGCCAGGGTTAACAGGTAGTGTCTT
>DATIBJ010000230.1:0-10456 GCA_035457565.1 Pyrinomonadaceae bacterium
CTTACCACCAGATCGACTTGGGGGGAACGCGGACCCGACGCTACCGCGTTTCGGTACTGACTGTTTGCCACTATGTTGCTTAATCTCTTCATTCATATCTAAGCGCCACCAAGGGATCGACCTTCGTTGCTCGCGTAGCCGGAATCAGACACGCGAGTAGCGCAATTAGAATCATCACCACTGCTATCATTGCGAATGTCAGCGGGTCCGTTACGCTGACGTTGAACAGCAAACTCTTGATCAGTCGTGTTACCGCCCAGGCCGCCACTAGACCAAGCCCCACACCCGCCAACACAACGATCATCGCCTGGCGTAGAACCAACTTCAGGACATCACTCCGCCGAGCGCCGAGCGCCATTCGAATTCCCATCTCATGAGTTCGTTGGATTACGCCGTAGCTAATAACGCCGTAAATGCCTAGCGCTGCCAGAACCAACGCCACCCCACTGAAGGTGCTCAGTAAGACCGTGCTGAAACGACGCCGCGCGAGCGAGTCTCGTAGGTATTCCGTCATTGGCTTGACCGAGTACACCGGCACACTTTTGTCCATTGAAGTCACCGTAGCTCTCAACGAGCCCGCGACGGCACTCGGATCCGATTTCGTTCGGACCACGATCGTCAACGAGCGTGCCAAATCTTTACTTAAGGGATCTTGCAGAAAAGGAACGTAAGCTGCGGCCCTCGGCTGCTGATCAAGCCCCATATTGCGTGCATCACCAACCACTCCGACTATCAGGAGCGGATCGCGCTCCTGACCTTGAAGTTTTAGGCGATGGCCCAGCGGATTCTCCAAACCGAAGTGGCGGCGTCGGAACTCGTCATTGATCACGACGACATTGGGAGATTTCTTGGTGTCTGTCTCGGAAAAATCGCGTCCGGCCAAAAGAGCAATGCCCATTGACTGGAAGTATCGCGGCGTTACCACCCAATACTCAGTCAAGGGTTCTGCCTGTTTAGCAATAGCGGGCCGTCCTTCGATCGTGAAGTTATCGGTGGTGTCACTTCCCGAAATCGGTAAGCCCGTTGTCGCTCCCACTGAAATGACCCCGGGCACATTGGCGGACCGTTCCAGGATTTGCGAATAGAAAGTTGCTACCTGTTCGTCCTCGGGATACTTGTTAGGAAGCAACGCCACTCCCATCGTCAGCACGTGTTCCGGATTGAAACCGGGATCGACCTGGTTGAGTTTTGCGAAACTTCGGATCAGTAAGCCGGCGCCGACCAGCAGCACGAGAGAAAGCGCAACCTCGCTCACGACCAGCGCGCTGCGCAACCGCTGCTTGCGGCGACCAGCTGTCGTCCTGCCGCTCTCTTTCAAGGCATCAGTGAGATCTGTTTTGGACGCTTGCAAGGCGGGAATAACACCGAACAGCACGCCAGTAGCCACGGAAATCAACAACGTGAAACCAGCGACTCGCGGATCGACACTGATTTCATTTGCCCGCGGAATCGTGTCGGGACTCAGGGACACCAACCAACTCACGGCCCAAATCGCGAGCAACAACCCGACGCCGCCGCCGGCAACGGCGAGCATTAGACTTTCGGTGAGCAACTGCCGAACGATGCGCAGGCGACTGGCCCCCAGCGCGGTGCGAACAGCAATTTCCCTTCCTCGTCCACCGATCCGAGCGAGCATTAGATTCGCCAGGTTGGCGCATGCGATCAGCAGCACAAAGCCGACCGCGCCAAGAAGAACGAAAAGCGCCACCCCGATGTCGCCCACTTCTATATCGGTGAGGGCTACGATCTTCACTCCATGCCCCGAAGTCTTCTCCGGGTGCTGCTGTGACAGCCGCGCCGAGAGAGCAGCCATTTCGGTTTGCGCTTGAGCGAGCGTTACGCCCGCCTTCAGCCTTCCTACGACGTTCAGATAGTGGGGTCCGCGATCCTGATCTGCTGGATCAATAGGCAAAGGACGCCAAAGCGTCGCATGGTTCGGGTAGGAGAAACCCGCGGGCATCACCCCGATGATTGTGTAAGTGCGTCCGTTGAGCTGCATGGTTCGACCCGAGATATTCGGATCTGAGCCAAAACGGTTCTGCCACGTGGAATGGCTGAGAACAGCTACGCGGAATCGTCCAGGCAGGGTTTCTTCGTTGGTGAAGGTCCGGCCAATGATCGGGCTCACCTTAAAAAGTGAAAACAGCTCCGGCGTTACCAATCCGACGGGCACGTCCTCTGTTCCGTCGCCTGCATCGAGGAACATGTTGCCGGTTTGAAAAGCCGCAAGGTATTCGAATGATCGGTTTTGTTCTTTCCAATCGAGAAACTCAGGAAGCGAAGTGGGTGCCGTCGGGAGCTGCGGTATCGTATCCCACAACCACACAATGCGTTCTGGATCAGCGTAGGGTAATGGTCGGAGTAGTACAGCATTGACCACACTGAAAATTGCCGTGTTTGCCCCAATCCCCAAAGCGAGAGTGAGTAGCGCAACAGTCGTGAAGCCTGGATGCCTGGCAAGGCTTCTAATTCCGTAGCGAACGTCTTTGAGTAACAGGCGCATATGTGACCTCATTCGTACCTAAGTGCCTGCAATGGATCGACTTTTGTTGCCCGCCGTGCGGGGATGTAGCAAGCGAAAAGCCCGACTACCAATAAGACCACCGATACAAATAGGAACGTGGTGAGATCAGTTGGTGTCACTCCAAACAGCAGCGTCTTAAGAACACGTGCCAACGCGAATGCTGCTCCTAATCCAAGAGTCAATCCGATAACCGTCAATTTCATTCCGTAGGTAAGCACCATTCGCAAGACGTCTTTCAGCTGTGCTCCTAGCGCCATGCGAATCCCGATCTCCCGCGTGCGTTGCGACACGCTGTATGCCATCACGCCGTAAATTCCGATTGATGAAAGTGCGAGTCCGATTCCACCAAAGAGCGTTATCAGCATCATGTGGAATCGCTGCGGTGAAATCGAGGTTGCAATCACCTCCTCCATTGTTCGCACGTTTCTGATCGGCTGTTTGCTGTCGAGCGCTAACATCTCGCGACGCACGGCAGGCACGTACGACGTCGGATCGGTGGTTGTGCGAATGACAAAATAGAATCCTCGAAAACCCGCCATCAGCCGATCAGGAACCTGAGCTGTGGGGACGTAGATTGTGGGTGGCGCCGCATCTATCAAGTTCGTTTGTTTGGTGTCGCTTACTACTCCGATCACCTCCAAAGGCGTCGCACGAGCGAGCTCCTTACCCATCGATTTCCCAACAATCATTCGCTGCCCAAGTGTCTCCTGATTCTTGAAGTAACGACGTGCAAACGCTTCGTTCACTACAACGACACCGGCAGATGTTCCTGAATCAGAATCAGAAATATTTCGCCCGCGTACGACGCGCATTTTCATCGTGTCGAAATAATTAGCGCTGATCATGCGCCATTCAGCAGAAACGACATCATCAGGTTTGCCGTCAAACTCCAGTGGCAGGTTAAGCCATCGGTTCAGTGGCAAAGTGCTCGTCGTTGCTACAGCCTCAACACCTGGCAAGTTTTTGATTCGGTCCATTGCCTGTCGATTGAATTCGGTTACCTGCGCGGTCGTCTCGTACTGCGGGCCTTGTGGAGCGATCTCAAAGGTGAGCAGACCGCTGGAATCAAAACCAGGATCTACCTCACGTAGATTTACGAACGTACGAATTAACAGCGCGGCTCCAATCAACAACACCGTGGCGAGACACGTTTGGGCCACGACCAAAGCACTTCGGAGCATTCCGCGACGTTTGGTTGTGGTGCCTGTAGCGGACGCTTCCTTTAGACCAGTAGTCAGATCAAGTCGAGTCGAGTGAATCGCCGGAGCGAGGCCGAACAAGATCGCTGCAAATGCTGAAACCGAAATCGTGAAGAGCAGCACCTCCGGACTAAAACTGATCTGGTTCGCGCGCGGTATTAACCCTTTGGGAATAAATGCCCGAAATGCCGTAACTCCCCATTGCGCGAGTAACAATCCCGCGACGCCACCGATCACCGACAGAAGCGCACCCTCAGTGATTAACTGACGAATGACGCGCCACCTACTCGCACCCATGGCGGCGCGAATTGCTATTTCTTTGCCACGCGCCACCGCTCTCGTCAGTTGCAGGTTCGCAACATTTGCGCACGCGATCAGGAGAATGAAAGCGACTGCAGCTAACAAGACGAGCAAGGGCAGACGGATCTCTCCAACCATGAAGTCGCGGTAGTTAATAATGTTGATGCCTTCGACCTTCATCATTTCAGCCGGAAAAGAAGTGCGGAACTGAGCTGAAATGAGTTTCATTTCAGCCATCGCTTGAGCATGGCTGACGTCTGATTTCAGCCGGCCAACTACTGGATAATTCGCGCCACCTGAGTTAGTTTCAGGAGTCGTTCCGATTTGTAAGGGCGTGATCACATCTGCTGTCGTCTCAAACCAAAATCCCTCGGGCATCACACCAATTACTTTGTAGTCAACGTCGCTAAGTGAGATTGACTTATCGACAACATCCTGAGTTCCGCCGAAGTATGTCTTCCAAAAACCGTCGCTAATGATCGCGACCTTTGACCCACCAACAGCATTCTCCTCGTTCGAAAAAGGCCGGCCGATTCTTGGATAAGTCGCAAACACCTGAAAGAAGTCGTCCGAGACACGTAGACCGGAGACGGTATCTGGCTGTGACCCTTGATTGATGAGTCGAGCAGAAAAACTTCGGAAGGTGGTGAGACCATCGAATGAGCGGCTTTGTTGACGCCAAAAGATGAATCGATTCTTTGTGGTATTGAACATCTTTGCTGACGGAGTACTTAACCCCACCATCATCAATTGACCGGAGTTCGGGTATGGAAGTGGGCGCAACAGAACCGCATTAACCACGGTGAAGATTGCGGTGTTAGCGCCAATGCCAAGCGCAAGCGTGATCACCGCAATGACGGTGAACGTCGGATAACGAACAAGTGAACGAAGCGCGTACTTGAGATCCTTAATGATGCTATACATGTTTCTCAACTCACCAACTTATTCGTATCTGAGTGCCACCAACGGATCAATTCTGGTCGCTCTCCTGCCCGGCACATAACACGCGACCAAGCCGACACCGATGAGCAGCGCGGCCAGACTTATGAACGTCAAAGGATCCGTGGGTTCAACGCCAAAGAGCATGGTCGTCATCAATCGCGTTAGAGCGAACGCTCCTGCCAAGCCCAAACCCACACCAATCAGGGCCAACAACATTCCCTGCCCGATCACGATTCGGAAGACGTGACTCGTTTGCGCACCAACAGCGATCCGAATACCGATCTCGTGTGTACGCTGTGTCACCGAGTACGACATCACGCCGTAGATACCAACCATGGCCAGCACCACAGCCAGAATCGCGAACAAGCTCAACAACAACGTGTTGAATCTTCGCCCGGACGTCGACTCGGAAAGCAGTTGTTGCATGGTCTCCGCATCATCGATGGGCAGATTCTTATCAATTGTTTGGATCTGACTTTTCACTGAGCCGACCACACCCAAAGGGTTGGACTTAGTGCGGACTACGATACTCATTGAAGGCGCAGCCGCTTGAAGATATGGAAAGTAGACTTCCGGTTTCGCGTTTGATTCGAGACCCTGTTGTTTGACGTCTCCGACTATGCCGACGATTGAGAGAAATGACTGTCGATCATCAAAGGTGATTCGCTTGTTTATTGGGTCTTCATTTGGAAAGTAAACGCGGGCGAGCTCAGCGTTAATGATGGCAGCGGCAGGCGCATCGCTCTTGTCTCTATCAGAGAAATCGCGACCCTTCTGCAGCGGAATGCCGAGCGTTTCAAAATAACCGGGGCTGACGCTGCGCGTCTGGATGATCATCTCTTGACCCGCTGGAGGGTCGGGATGTCCTTCAATGCGGAAATCGGAACCGGAAAGGTTCAGCGTCAAGGGCAATCCTGTTGTTGCGCCAACTGACTTTACGCCCGGCACAGAACCGAGCCGCGCAAGCGCTTCTTGAAAGAAAGCTGTCTGGTGACGCTCTTCTGGATAGGTTGTCTCGGGAAGTTCCAACTGCACGGCCAGCACGTTTTCCGGATTGAACCCGAGATTCATCTGCTGGAGTCGTAAGAAGCTCTTGATCAGCAGCCCGGCACCGATCAGCAACATGAGCGACAAGGCTACTTCAGCAACAACCAAAACCTTTCGCGTGCTCTTTCCCAAGGCACTCTCCATCGAGCCCCTGAGACTGTCTTTAAGCGCTTCGTTCAGATCTAACTTAGCGGCGTGCAGTGCGGGAGCCAGTCCGAAGATGATTCCGGTCACGACTGAGACGGCAAGAGCAAAGCCAAATACACGTACATCAACTCCGACTTCATTAAGACGAGGAATATTGTCTGGCGCGAGGGCCATTAGTGCCTTGGTTACCCAAAGGGCAAGCAACATTCCGACGAGGCCGCCCACGAGCGAAAGCAACAAGCTTTCCGTCAACAATAGCCGCACGACTCCCAGGCGACTTGCACCCAAAGCGCTGCGAATTGCCATCTCTTTCTGTCGTGATGCCGCGCGCGTTAGCAAAAGGTTGGCGATGTTGGCGCACGTTATGAGCAGCAGGAAAGCCACTGCTCCGAGCAGGACCAACAATGCCGGTCGAACTTCCTTGACGGTTTGCTCCTGGGTTGCGACCAGGCTTACGCCAATCCCGGTATTGCCGTCCGGGTATTGCTGTTCAAGACGGCTTTCGATGGTTGTCATCTCTGCGCGCGCCTGATCAATTGTTACGCCGCGCTTAAGCCGTCCCAGGGCGAAGAATGAATAATTGCCGCGTCGTAATTCAGCGCTGGTCGCTGCAATAGGAACGTAAAGGTCAGTTGGATCATTCACTACTTTTCCCATGTAACCGAACCCGACTGGAAACTGAAAGCCCGGGGACATAACGCCCAACACCGTGTAGCTTTGGTTATTGAGTGTTAGCGATCGACCCAAGATCGCGCGGTCAGAACCAAAGCGACTTTTCCACAGCGCATGGCTAAGGATTACAACGTGATTGGCGCCCTCCTTGTCTTCTTCAGGCAGGAATGCTCGTCCAAACTCCGGCGCGACGCCGATGACGGAGAAGAGGTTGGAGGAGACTCTAACGGCTCCGAGCCGTTTCGGTTCACCCACTCCTGTCAGGTTGAAGTTCGTGAATGTATATGCCGAGATTTGGTCGAACGTATGATTCTGGTCTACCCAGTCGCGAAGGTTGGCAAAGGAAACTGGCATCTCATACAAGTCACGCTCGGGACTTTGTTCCCAGATGGTTACCAGTTGCTGGGGCTCGTGATACGGGAGGGGGCGAAGAAGCACGGCATTGATGACACTGAATATTGCGGTGTTTGCACCAATGCCAAGCGCCAGCGTAATCACTGCGATGAAGGTGAAGCCGGGATGCTTCAACAAGCTTCTCGTTGCGTAACGAAGGTCTTTAAAGAGTGTTTCCATCATTTAGTCCATTGCCGATTGCCGATTGCCGATTGCCGATTGTCTCCTCCTGTGGAACGGTTTCCGTTTCTGGATTGAACGATTTCCTCAATGACCAATCCAATCGGCAATCGGCAATCAAAAATCGGCAATGATCTCATTCGTATCTAAGCGCCACCAACGGATCGACTTTCGTTGCTCGCCACGCCGGGACGTAGCAAGCAACGAAAGCGACCAGGGCCAGCAACATAGCCACCACTCCAAAAGTAATCGGATCCTTTGCCGTCACGCCGAACAACAGCGACGACATAACCCGCGTCACCGCAAATGCACCTAACAAACCGAGCACTACTCCAATCAACACCAAACCCATTCCTTGCCGAAGTACGAGATTCAAGACATTCCAGCGGCGAGCTCCTAACGCCATGCGCACACCAATCTCGTGTGTGCGTTGCGCTACGACATAAGACATCACTCCGTAGATTCCAGTTGTTGCTAACAACAGCGCTACAACAGCGAATAGTCCTAGCAGCAGAGTGTTAAACCGCGGGGCCGCGACTGAGGTATCGATCCAGTCGTTCATTGTTCTTATCGCAGCGATGGGCTGCTCTGGATCGATCGCATGGATCTCTCTTCGTATCGCCCCTACCAGGTTTAATGGATCACCCTGCGTCCGGACTACGAGATTGCTCCGACTCGTTACGCGCGTCGGCATATACATCGCTGCAAATGGCTGCGAGCCTACCGACCGGTGACGTATGTCGCCTACAACTCCGATGATCTCCCACATATCTGGACCCATCACGAACTGTAATCGCTTACCGATGGGATCTTCATTTGGGAAAACGGTGGTGACGAGTTGTTCACTCACGAGCAACACTTTGCTGCTTTGCTCCACTTCCTGTTCAGTGAAGTTTCGTCCACGCAGCAACGGTATTTGTAAGGCTTTGAAGTAATCACTATTCACTCGACGGAAGTCGGCATCGAAGGCTTGATCGATCGAAACTGGTGGACGACCTTCGACTGTGAAAGGCATGTCATTGAGCTGACCACTTAGCGGGAGTTCGGTGACAAGTCCGACAGCTTCAACGCCGGGCAGACCGCGGATCTGACTCTCGAGTCCACCGAAAAACCGCGCAGCTTTTTCCGGTGTGTCATATTTCTTTCGCGACAGGTCAAGCCGCATCGTCAAGACTCCATCCGGCTCGAATCCCGGGTCTGTTTTGAGTAACTCAACAAGACTTCTCACCAAAAGCCCCGCACCAATCAACAGAACCACGGCAACCGCGCATTCGAATACCACAAGCAAGCTACGTGTTCTGCTGCGTAGTTGGCCGGCCCCAGTTCTTCCTCCTTCCTTAAGAGAATCAGTAAGAGTTAGTTTTAAAGTGCGGAAAGCCGGAACAAGGCCAAACAACAAGCCGGTCCCGAGTGAAACCAGCAGCGTAAACATCATCACAGTTGCATCGATCTTGACTTCGGCCGTGATCGGGATACTTCCTTCACTGAGCTTTAAGAGCAGATCAACGCCAAACATTGCGATCAGAACGCCCAGCGCACCGCCAATCACTGCAAGCAGCACACTTTCAGTGAGCATCTGGCGAATGAGTCGAAGGCGACTAGCACCGAGTGCCGCGCGCAAGGCGATCTCTTTTTGTCGTGTAGCAGCTCGCACCAACATCAAATTCGCGACGTTGGCGCACGCAATGAGAAGCACAAATCCAACCGCACCGAACAGAATGAACAAGGTGCCCCTCGTGTTGCCTACGAGCTGCTCTCTTAACGAAACCAGTCGGAGGCTCCAACCGGTATTTGAATCTGGATAGAGACTCTCAAGTGCCAGAGAGATTGCATCGGTATCGGCTTGTGCATCAGAAAGCTTGAGTCCTGGTTTCAGCCTTCCGATCGGCCGCAGGAAATGCGCTTTGCGCCATTTCATCTCTGGGTCGCTATCGAAATTCATTGGAACCCATAGATCAGCGTTGTCAGGAAACGTGAAGTTCTTTGGCATTACTCCAATGACCTGGAAGCTCTTGCCGTCAAGCACGATGCTCTTGTTAACGATTGACGCGTCGCCCGCAAAGCGACTCTGCCAGAGCGCATAACTCAGAATGGCTACCTGATCCTGGCCGGGGCGTTCATTTTCTAAGGTAAACCCCCTACCGAGTGCAGGCTGAACACGCAACGTTTGAAAGTAGTTGCCCGTTACATTTGAAGCGCTCAAACGCTCCGGTTCGCCACCGCCAGTCAGATTCAGTGCTAAGGGTTGCGTACCAGAGGCAGCGAACTGATCGAACGTTTTGTTCTGACTGCGGAAATCAAGGAAATCGGGAGGGGAAACGCTTGCGCGATTGCCAGCGTTGCGAATGTTTCCCCAAGCCCAGACCAACTGATCAGGTTCCGGAAAGGGTAAGGGTTTGAGAAGTACGGCATTCACAAGGCTGAAGATCGCGGTATTGGCGCCGATGCCGAGGGCAAGCGCTATCAACGCAATCAACGAGAATCCCGGCCGCTTCAGTAGACTTCTGAAACCATAGCGAAGATCCTTGAGCAGTGTTTCCATCATCCACCTCCTATTCGTATCTCAACGCAATCAGCGGATCGACTTTCGTTGCTCGGCGCGCTGGCAAGTAACACGCCAACAATGCGGCAAACAGCAAACACACCGAGACAACCGCGAAGGTAAACAAATCAGTTGCACCCACACCGAACAAGAGCGTTTTCATAAACCCCGACAACGCCCACGCACCCACCAGGCCAATCACCACACCGATTAGCGCCAACTTCATTCCGTGGAAAACTACCAGCTTCAGCACGTCGCGCGACCGCGCGCCCAACGCCATCCGAACACCGATTTCGTGTGTGCGTTGTGTGACTGCAAATGCCATCACACCGTAGATCCCCACTGCAGCCAGGAGCAGCGCGACACCCGCGAAGATTCCCAGGGTCACTGATGAAAAGGAATAAACGACGACAGAAATCGAACGCACCTCTTCCATCGTGCGGACGTCGAATACTGGCTGGTCCTTGTCGATGGCCCAGACCTGTTTCCTGATGACGCCAGCCATGGCTG
>DATIBJ010000231.1:0-32144 GCA_035457565.1 Pyrinomonadaceae bacterium
GCCATTGTCTTGAACCACAGTTCAATATGGTCGTTTAAACCGACGTTGAAGCTGATCGGTATCTCTGTCAAATCAACATTGCCGGGATCACGATCATAATTGCTGTACGCAATGCTGAACGTAAACTCTCCGCGGCGTAAGGTTGAGCCATCATAAATCGTGAAAAGTCCAGTTGGTCCACCCTCTGAACCACCGGTTCCAACTGCCGGCGACTGATTACGCGGATCATTAGGCGATCTGAGTGTCTGAGCTGATACTGCGGCACACAGCATCAACGTAACGAGCGCAGCAATAAGCGCCCTTTGTGCGAGTCTCATCGCATTCCTCCTGCGAATTGAGTATAAAAGTTCTGTGTAATTAGCTTGCACCTACGAAGCGTCGTTACGCAGTCCGTGTTGCCTGACTAACGATCTGACCGAGGTGGTCCCAAATTACAGTTTGTCAAACGAATAGACCGCAGGATCACGAGATCCAGCGGTGGCGCTCGGACTGCTCTGCAAACAGAGATACTTCGTTGTTGTCGAAGTACTCCATTTTCATCAATACGCTATTCCCGAGTTGCTTGAAACTAGTCTTCCTTATAGGCAAAGAGACCAGTCGTGTCAATGATTTCGTCGCTCAAACCTATGGGCTAAATCTGAAAAAACTTTGGCGCTGGTCCGAGTGCTAAATCATGCCAGACCATACTCTACCTTAAAACGGAAATCAAGACCTTTTCTGGACTTATAGCCCGTTTTGTTTATGTTTTTTCAGTCACGCGTAGATGCCTCGCATCTTCGTATCATAGGCCACACGGTCTATCGCAAGCATGTACGCCGCGGTCCTTGTGTCGACCGAATGAGCGGCTGCAAAACGGCACAGATCGTTGAAGCTGGCGACCATCTTGTCCTGCAAACGCTCGTTGACGACATCCTCACGCCAGAAATACCCCATTCGATCCTGGACCCATTCAAAATAGGAGACAGTCACCCCGCCTGCGTTCGCCAGGATGTCAGGTATGACGAAAATTCCTTTCTCGTGGAGGATTTCATCGGCTGCCGCTGTAGTAGGACCATTGGCCCCTTCAGCCAGCACTTTACACTTAATTCTGTCCGCATTATGCGACGAAATCTGGTTTTCCGTCGCCGCCGGCACGAGCACATCACATTCAAGTTCGAGCAGTGCCTCATTATCGACGGTCTCCACGCCCTCGTACCCTTCAAACGACCGCGTGGCCTGCAAATGTCCGAGGGCCTTCGGAATGTCGATGCCGTCCTTGTTATAAATGCCGCCGTGGATGTCCGATATCGCTACAACCTTATACCCAGACTCATGAAGCAGCCGAGCCGCAATTCCGCCGACGTTTCCGGAACCTTGGACCACGACTCTGGTATCTATAGGCCTCATCTTGAAACGTTTGATTGCTTCGTTGATCACAAACAGCAACCCTCGGCCCGTTGCTTCGCGCCGCCCGGCTGAGCCACCTAAGTCGATAGGCTTACCGGTCACCACAGCAGTCACCGTATGACGGGCGTGCATCGAGTAAGTGTCCATGATCCACGCCATCGTCTGCTCGTTCGTATTCATATCGGGAGCAGGTACGTCTTTCTCTGGGCCAACGAAATCGAGTAACTCCGCTGCGTAGCGTCGTGTCATTCGTTCCAACTCGCCGGTTGACATCTGCTGTGGGTCGCAGATGATTCCGCCCTTCGCCCCACCAAATGGGACGTTCACGACCGCGCACTTCCAGGTCATCCATGCCGCGAGCGCACGAACTTCATCCAGATTGACGTCAGGCGCATAACGAATTCCACCCTTCGCGGGACCACGTGCGAAATTGTGCTGAACGCGAAAACCTTCAAACACCTGGATTCGTCCGGAGTCCATGCGCGTTGGTATGTACACCTTTAGTTCCCGGTTCGGCACACGCAACACGGCATACAAATCCGGATCGAGCTCGAGCAGCTGCGCCGCGCGATCAAAACGCGACATCATCGACTCAAAAGGATTCTCTTCCTTAATCTCGCGAATGTCGTCGACGTAAACTGTGCTGTACATGCTTGCCATAATGTCTCCACAAACAGCGCCCTTTTATTCACCCGCACCTTCTCGGAGCGTTCCGAGCTGCAGCAATTCATTCATCGAGCCGCTGCGATAGCCATGCAGATCGAGCGTGACGTACTTGAACCCTAACTCACGAAACCTGCGCGCGAGTTCGTCTACGATCTCTTTTCTCAGCGCCTTCTCCATCTCGTCCGGTGAGATCTCGAGGCGAACCAACGTGTCGTGATTACGAACTCGGAATTCCCTGAATCCAAGATCACGAAGTATCTCTTCACCCTTATCCACCTTGCTTAGACGTTCAATGGTAACGGTAGTGCCGTAGGCAATCCGTGACGACAGACACGGGCTGGCCGGTTTATCCCACGTCGGGAGTAGCGCCAGTTTGCTCAGTTCACGTACTTCCGCCTTCGTCATTCCAACTTCGATGAGTGGACTCAGGACCTCGTGCTGCTTTGCCGCCTGGCGGCCCGGTCTGAAGTCCTGCAAATCATCGACGGTAGATCCATCGACGATCGCCTTGATTCCGCGCTGGGTCGCTTCCGACTCCAACAGCGAATACAGTTCGTCCTTGCAGTGATAGCAACGATTGGAGTTGTTAGCGACATAGTCAGGATTGTCCAACTCCGCGGTAAGGAGCGTCTCGTGGTTAAATCCGAAATCGCGAGCGAGACGCTTGAGTTCGTCTCGTTGAAACTCCGATAGGCTTGCGGAGTCGCCCGTAATGCAAATCGCTTTCGATCCCAGAACGGAATTCGCGATGTAGGCGACGTAACTACTATCGACTCCACCGGAATAGGCCACAATAACCGAGCCAAGGTCGCGAAAGAGAGTGCGCAACTGTCCCTCCTTCTCGATCAACTCCGGAGAAACGCTGCTGTGTGGCTCTTCTTCCGCTTCACTAACTATTAGCTTCACTGTTCAGTCAAATCTTCCTGAGCAGACGGAGACCTCTTTTGCTCGTTATTTATTCACAAATTTATGATTAGTGAATCGCATGGTAGCGCATGCATCAATGGCAACGCAACCGGCATCTCATGAGCTTTAAGCTGGTGTTTGCGCGCTTTTTTGAACTGCTCCTATCGCGCGTGTTACCATTCGAAAACTCCAGCTTTGCTTCTTTCCTGCGTTGTATATTGCATCTTAACGGTGAGCAAGACTATCTAAAATGAGGTTGTTTCTTTCATTGCGAACAGTTGTGGCAGCGGCATTGTTCGTGTTGCTCAATCTTTCACTCGCGGCTCAAGCAAAAGCTCAAACGGAGGATGCTTTCGGTGACGCGGCTGATCCCGTAAAGCTGTTCGAACGAGGTCAAAACGCTCACGCACGCGGCGACCTGGAAAAGGCACTTGAGTTTTATGAACAGGCTCTGAGGGTGCGGCCTGATTTTCCGGAGGCGGAATTTCAAAGAGGCGGCGCGCTCGTTTCGCTGGGACGCTTACCTGAGGCTGAGGCAGCGTTCAAACGTGCTATCGCTCTTAAAAAGAATTGGTCCTTGCCTTACTCTGCTCTCGGTGCTTTGTTCGTGAAGCAGTCGCGAGAGCCAGAGGCTGAGAACATGTTTCGCCAGGCTCTATCGATCGATCCGCAAGATGCAATTGCGCTTCGTCTTCTGGCTGATCTGAAACTCCGTGGCGGTGCAGCGAAAGAAGCACTCGTGCTGGCGCGAAAAGCTACCAGCATGAAAGACGCACCCGCGTCATCGTGGGTTGTGCTGGCGATCGCGGAACGAGCGAACGGCGACAAGCTGGCTTCTCGGAAGATCCTGGACCAGGTGCTCGATAACGATCCTTCAAATTTGGCTGCATTGATCGAACGCGCAGATCTCTCAACGGAAGATAAGGCATACGACGCAGCTATTAAGGATCTCCAAACAGCTGACAAGTCGAAGCCCGGCGATAAAGCGATCCTGTCAAGGCTCGCACATGTTTATCAGCAGGCAGGACGAATCGAAGAAGCAAATGCGGCGGCGAAAGCCGCGGGCTTGAAAGTAGAAGTTGCCGCGGGCGCGAACCGAACGAACGTCACTGGAACGCCGGAAGAGATCGAAGCTGCAAACAGTAACGATCCACTGATCGCACGCCCAGCGTTGGAGAAACTCATCGAGAAGAATCCTCGCAGTGCTTTCCTGCTGTCGAAGCTGGGCGCATCTTACCGCACCGACAAGCCCGACAAAGCTCTGGAACTATACCGGAGGGCTGCGGAGATTGAGCCTGATTCGGCTGAATACGCGGTCGGTTATGCAGCGGCGTTGGTCCAGGGGCGCCGGTTTGCGGATGCAGCGCGAGTGCTTACTGAAGTAGTGAAGGTACACAGCGATAATTATCCAGCTCGGGCGAATCTCGCAACGGCACTTTATGAGATGAAGCTGTACGCTGACGCGATTCCTCAATACGAGTGGCTTCTATCAGTGAAACCGGATGTAGTTGTCGCTTACTATTTCGTTGCGACTGCGCACGACTATCTCGGAGAATACCCCGACGCGCTTTCAGCCTATGAAAAGTTTCTGGCCAAGGCTGATCCCAACACTAACCAACTCGAGATCGACAAAGTTAAGCTGCGACTTCCGACTCTGCGACGACAGATTCAATTAGGTGAGGGCGCAAAGAAGAAACCTTCTGTGAAATAGGATGACGGCTGAAGTTCGATATTTGTTCCTTGCGTTGGCGCCAATGGTTTTGCTGGTACTTGTCGCCGTGCCGGCAATTGCTCTTCAAGACCAACAGTATCCTCAGTTGCCCGCGCCCCCACCGCTGAAAGTCATTCCCAAAGAAGAACGAGCCCTGCTTGAAATAGAGACCGACGCGAAGGATCGTTTGAAGTTGACGATTCAGTTCGCACTCGGACATCTCGAGGCGGCTGAGAAGCACACAGCCCAATCGAGTTTCGAACAAGCATCGGCCGAAGTCGGCATATACCACGGATTGATCGAAAACGCTCTGGATCTTCTGGCTGGTCTTAAGCGCGACAGTACAAAAACTCGCGACGCTTACAAACGTCTCGAGTTGGCGCTGCGCGCTCATGGTCCACGGTTGACGGCAATGCGTCGCATCACACCGATTGAGTTCGCTGTTTGGATTAAGAAGACTGAGGATTTCGCGCGTGACGGGCGAACCGAAGCGCTGAACTCTTTCTATGGTCACACGGTAGTGCGTGAGAAAAGCCAGACAGAAAAAGCGGACGAGAAACCCAGCCCAACCCCTAGCCCGAAAACGCCAACGCCATGAATCACTATAAACTTTTTCTTAGTTTTGTTTTCGCTTTCACGACGATTTGCTCCATCAGTTTTAATGCTTATTCACAAACCCGCGAGCATCTGACACCGCAGGAAATCGATCTCGTGAAGGAAGCGCAGATCCTCGACAAGCGCATCGATGTTTTCATCAAGGCGATGGATCGGCGTCTGCTCGCAATCACCGGCACAGCGCCTGCCAATGCAAAGCAGCTCAAGAAGGATGCAGAGAAATGGGGTGAATTACCGTCAGGCTCGCGCGCTGAGCTGATTAGCGACATCGCCAGGATTCTCGATGAGGCGATCACTAACATCGACGATGTCAGTGCTCGCGACGAACGAAACCCGCTCATTCCCAAAGCACTGCGAACGCTGGTGCAGGCCGTCAACAAGGTCCAATCGCAACTTGCCCCCCTCAAGGCTCAGGCGAAGTCCGAGGCCGAGATTGCGAGCTTCGAACTCCTGAATGAAGATGCACAGTCGATACTAGAAGCGGCAAAGAAACTACCGCCTGAAGTTGAGAAGAAGGCGAAGAACAAACAATAGGTCTTTGGACTTTGGTGTTGGTTTCAAAACCACCGGTTTCATACCGGTGGTTTTTTAGTTTCAGCCTACAGAACACGAGGCCACGACCCTACGCAGTTTTCGATTGCCGGGCGCGCGGAAAACGAATTGAGGTAGTTAACTCAAGCTGGACTTCCGCGCGCCCGGCAATCGAAAACTGCGCAAGATGTGGAGGCCCGGCTGGGTTTAAACTGAAATTGAAAGATCGTCTCTCCTGATCTTTACTGAAACCCTCATCGTCGCTTCTTCACTTCACTTACCACCGCACGCGCTTCCGCACTGATCGCCACACCCGCACTGTTCTCATCGCCTTCTTCTTTAGCCGTGGACGACGATTGCAATCGCGGAGACGTTTCTCCTACAGCAAACAATTTGAATTCCATCTTGGATTCACTCTTACCCAGACCTCCGGCGCCTGTGACACTTCCAAACAGCCCACCGAGTTTGCTCATCTTCAGCGAGGCTAGATCAGAATAAAGAATGTAATCACATTGTTTCGCTTTCGCTTCTGCCTCCAGCTCCGCCGCCGACGTGCCGTTCAGTGGAATCGCCTCTATACCGGATCCTTGTATTTCGTTAATCAGCCGCGTCCGCAAGGCTTCGGCAGAAACCGTAGGCTTACCCGACTTATTATTGACTTGGACCACCCCGACGCGAACTGCTCCGGGTCGCTTTACTTCGTTCCCTGAAGGAGCAGGTGTAGACACACTACCAACATTGGGCGTAACTCCTGAGGTATTTCCCATGATGTCGGCGGCAGACGGAGCAGCGTACATCTCCTGCTGGCTCATCGCCTGCGTGTAACCAGCGGGGATATCGAACAAAGCCGCGTCGAGCGACTCGCGCGAAAGTTCGATTACTTCTTTTGTTGTCGAAAAGGTGACCTGGCCAGACCCGTCGTACATCCTCATAGTCTCAATCAACGGATAGCCGATCTTCCCGTTTCCTTCGCGACGGAACTTCACCTGATCACGACAGCCGCCAACTGCCGGCGGACGGCTTGCGGTGGCTCCCGGTCCGCCGACATTACAGTTGAACTCGACACTTAGATCGATATACCAACCGTCAAGCTCTGTTCGAAAGTTATTTGGATTACACGCATCAGGCGACGATTGAATCGAGGTTGAACTCTTCACATGTCTGGCAGTGAAGCCAAACATCTCACGCCGTTCCCCGGTATCCACTATCGTCGTGACGTAAGTGATGATACCTCCCGTGCGCGGTGGATTAGCAGGACGTGGCGCAGGTGGCGCAGTAGGAGCTGCGGGAGTGTTGCTCGCAGTTGGAGTGTCCACCTCCATCGGCGTGATCAAGTACTTCTTTACTTTGTCGTTGATTTGAATTGTGCGCTTGAGATCACATTGAGTGATATTGATGTTGTCGAAATAACCCATCCGACTCTCACTGCGTTCACGCGCGCCCTTAATCATCGTGACCGTTTCATTCGATTGGGCCTGACCACCGGCGTTCATTATCACCTTGTATCTGACTTTGAAATCGCTGGTCGGCCGGTTCGGCGCAGGCCGCGTTTGCCCAAAACTGGCGGCAATGCAGGTCACCAAAAACACCATTACCGCAAATCCGGTAAGCATTCTTAACATCGTTAACTCTCCCTTCCTTGTGCAGGTCTTAGTTTTCACTTACTTGTCGCAACACTGACGTCGCTCGCTTGATCGCCTCCACAATTCGCAACAACGACTCGCGTGCATTCGCTGAATTGCGATCGTCAAGCGCTTGCCGGAAGTCAGTCAGCGGTTGTGCCGCGTAGCCAGTGTACATTCCTGGTGCGTAGATCTGATGTTTGTACCAGGTTCGATTCCGTAATCCGCGCTCGTCGATAAACTGACGCTCCACTCCGATCAGCGAGTCATTTAGCTTGCGCAGTTTTGCGAGATCCACTCGTTCGCGCGTTGCGCGCTGCCGAATCTGTTCAACTCGAGCAGCTTCTTTTGAGAATTCCTCTATGGCGGAAGTCATTGCCTTCTCATCAAACGAAGACGCCAGATTCCGACGATTGGCGATTTTTATCGATTCGTTGAAAAAACCTCGAAGTTCATTTGCGTAATCGGTGTAGTCGAACGGCAACGCATCCGCCCCGGCCAGTCGCAACGCCATGGTGCCTAACAGTTGTGCAGCGGCAACATGATACACAAATCCTGGATCACCAAACTTTTCCATCCAGTAAAAGGAGTCGTAAGCCGAGTGATAGACGCCATAGTCTCCACCAAAGCCCATGTCAGTGGAGGGCACACCGAGGTGCTGCAGAAAAGGTGTGTAATCTGAACCAGAACCGAGTGGTCCAATTCTAACTTCCGCCGGTGGCTCCTGGTCGGCGTCTCGCCGTTCTGTTGTCGAACGATCCTTCCATTGCTGGTAGACCGTTTTACCAGTCTTGGGATCTTTTACGTCTCGTGCGGCACCACGAATCAGCTTCCAGAGTGAAGGCACGGACGACGCACCGAAGTTTGGTCCGGAGACGGCAGCATCAAGATTCAGATAAGCCACTGCCTTTTCCCGCAAGTCCGCGGCATACTCTTCGGCAAACTCAGTTGATCCGATCAGACCGTACTCTTCGGCGTCCCAACTACAGAGAACAAGTGTTCGCCGCGGCTTCCACCCTTGCTTTAACAACTGACCAAAACCACGCGCTATCTCTAACATCGCGGATGAGCCACTATTCGGATCGACCGCGCCGAACACCCAGGCGTCACGGTGATTGCCCAAAACCACCCAACGATCTTTTTCCGTCTCACCATCGATTCGGGCGACTACATTCCAGATGCTCCGCAGCTTGTAATCCATGTCCGTCTTGAGATGGACCTTTACCTGATCTGTCCCACCGACGTGGTAAGGAAACGGCAAGCCGCCCTGAAAGCCACGCGGCCTGACTGGACCACGCAATAAAGTAAGCAACTCCCTCGCGACGTCGTAAGCAAGCGGCTGCACCGGTATGCGCGTCAGGTTCGTCGCCTCTTCAGGTTTCAAACGCGTCACGCCTTCAATCGCTGGTCGGCCGGGCGTTAAGGGATCTCCTGGATACTCGAATAAATACTGAACTGAGCCTCGTTGACCCGAAGCGACTGGACGCCAGGGACCTTTCGGATACACATCTCCCTGCATGTAACCGTCGTCAGCAGGATCTGAATAGATGATGCAGCCGATCGCCCCATTGTCTTGCGCAACTTTTGCTTTCACGCCGCGAAAGGAATTGCCATAACGCACGATGACGATCTTGCCGCGAACTTCAACACCTGCTTTCTTCAATTCTTCATAGTCGCCGGGCAGTCCGTAGTTGGCGTAAACAAGCGGCGCGGTGACGTCGCCAGTCGCGCTGTAACCGTTGAATAAAGGCGTAATCCTCGGTCGCAAAGTCGATGGATCCTGAGATACGACAGCTTCGTGCACTTGTAACTTCTGTCTGCGCGATGGAGTGATTAGCTCTACGATGGGCGCGCTATTTGGATAAGGAAGCCACACTTTGTATTCACGCAGGTCAGCTGTGAGTCCATATGAACGCATCTGATCGCGGACGTACACCGCAGTTTCATAGCCTTCCTTTGTCCCGGCGATATGAGGCTCAAGAGTAAGGCGGCGCAAGTGTTCCCTGGCGGATGCCGGCGCCGGGATCGATCGAAACTGCGCTTCGATTCGTCTTTGCGCCGTTGATGATTCGTCATTAAAGCCATCGAGAGCGGACGTTTGCGTCGATCCGGTTTGAGTGAATAACGCAACGATGGAAAGTGCAAGCGTTAATACAACGCCAGTGCGAAGCATTCTCATGCGCATAAGCCCCTTTGGATGATTGCATCCCTCAACATGAACAATAGTTCTCTCGTTGCCGTACAATGGGAACAACAGTTTGATTGAAAGGCGATACCCGATGGACAGTCGATACTATCCCAACGTGGAAGCAGACGTGGCCGTGCTTACATCTGAGCTGCGGAATCTCTTTGACAGTGACTATGAAGTGCAAACGATGCAAGTTTCCGCAACGAGTGTCGTGCAGGCACGAAAGTCAAACACACTTAGAGACCTGACGGGCCTGTCTTCAGCGCTGACAATCAAAATTACTCCGGAAGTCGGCGGCACACGAGTCGAAATCGGAATGCAAAAGTGGTTCGACAAAGCAGCCGTCGCGGCCGTGGGCGCAATCGTATTCGCACCATTGCTGGCACTCGCCGCGCTTGGGGCTTACTGGCAATACCGCATTACTGAAGACGCGTGGAAGATAATCGAAGATCACATCGCGCGCAAAGCGGGGGGCTATGTTCCGCCGTTGCCGGGCCGTTGCGGAACATGCGGAGCCGCCAACGTAGCCGGCTCTGACTTCTGTTCGGCATGCGGCGCCAACCTCAAGATTGGCCGAACTTGTCCATCGTGCGGCGCTGCCCAGAAAGAACAATCAGCACGGTTCTGTAATCGGTGTGGAAAGCCGTTGAGTTGATTCAACTGGCAACGTGCCAAACATCAGCACTCAAGCTTCGGTTCCATAACCCAAGTTCACAAAATGCAAGTTGGGAAGGGTGGCTTGCCCCAGCTCAAGATGCATAACATCCAACTCGAGCTGGTCTGTCTCAGTGGCATTCTTCAGTTGAAGTTGGAAACTCTGGATCATGAGCGGGGGCAGGCCACCCTTCCTGACTGCGATTTGGTATGTTGAGTTTTTACAGTGAAGCGTGCGCGCTGGTCTTTTGCACGTCGCTCGGTACAAGGGAAGCTGGACCTGATGCAACGTGGTCACCATATTAACCCACAGGTGTTCACCATGCCCCCGGTCCATACACCTTCCCAAACCTGCAATCTTCGGAGCTTGACTTATAGCATTGAAGTTTGAACGGTGATGTTATGCACGTTGAGCGATGAACCACCCTCCTTCAGAAGACTGAATCCATCGCACCCGCGAACATCAGTCATGTCGGAGCGCCCGCACCGGATCGATCCTGGCGGCACGCGAGGCCGGATACAGTGCAGCTCCAATCGACACAAGCAACGCAAACAAGATTGCGCCGAGCGATAAGTAGAGCGGCAAAGAAAAGAAGTCGATGAACGAAGCACCTTGCGGCTTCAGAATGAAGCGGTAAGCCAGCCGATTCGCCAGACCGTCAATTCCCCACGCGACCAGCACACCTATAATTCCGCCAAACACCCCAATCACTGCTGCTTCAACGAAGAAGATCAATTTGATCTCGCGATCTTCAGCACCGATTGCTTTCATGATTCCGATTTCTCGTGTCCGTTCGAGGATCGACATGATCATCGTGTTTGCTATTCCAAACGAAGCTACGAGAAGAGAAATGCCTCCCAGTAAACCGAGGACAGAATCGATGATCAGAAACACCGTTCTGATCTGCTCGATTTCATCAATGATGGAAAAACTGCCAAAGCCTTTTTCAGTGATCTGTCGACGCACTTCCGTCAACATCGCTGGATCCTTCACGCGCACGACCGCCAATTCGTAACCTTCCCCTTGTCCCTCCCCGAGTGCTCCCTTATTGCGAGCGAGCGAAAGTGCCACCTGGCCCATAGCGCTACGATGCCGCATAGCCGAGTCGTGCGCGACTGCCAATGGAACGTAAACGCCTGCGGTAGGCATGAATCCACGTAAGCCGCCCTGGCCCACGCCTTCCTTAATCTCGCTCAGAACGCCAGCAACTTTGAACCTGCGAATTTCGATCCCGCTGGGATCTGATTCATCCAGCCCATCATCTTCAATGGGAATACCGAAAAAGTTTGGCGGCTGCTCTTCTTCTTGTGCCGCAGATGATTTGTTCTCTTCCGCTGGAGCGAGTAACTCAATCGTTTGACCAACTGCATCGGCGGGTTTTTCAAAACCGAAGTCGCGAGTGAACCGCTCGGTGACAACTGCTTCTTCCGCGTTAGGAGCGGAGATCATTTTTCCCGCCGTGAACTGTTGGAAACGCGACGCCAGATTGGGGACGTTGGCGCCACCGATGAATTGGCTAAGCACCTTACCGTTTGCCCTAACTAAGCCTGCAAAGTTCACGGTTGGTTCGACATACGCAACCCCCGGGATTGAAGCAATTTCAGCAACACCTGCATCGTCAAGAATCCGTGTTGGCTTTTTATCCATGCGGTCTCGGCGACGATCATTGTCTCCTCGTCTATTCTCCACGCCGGCTAGACTGCCGAGCCCCTGTCCAAACACCTGGACCTCATTGAAAAAGTCCAACGCTTTGAAACGGTCGAGCATGTTTTGTTGAAGACCGAGCCCAAACGACATCATCGTCACAATCACTGCAACGCCGACGATGACCCCCATCGTAGTCAACGCAAAGCGGAGCTTCGCCTGACGAAGGTTCCGCAATGCAAGTTGAAGAATGTCGAGAAAACTCATTGCTTTGTTCTTTGCGCTTCGTTCTTTGTGCTTGGACCTTGGGTCTTTGGTCTTGGGTCTTTGTGCCTTGCTCTTGGTCTTCACTCCGTTAAGAGTGGGATGTTTATGGATTTGAGCAGCACAACCTTCCGACGCGGTTCGGACGAGCGGACAATCAAGTAGCGATTTCCCAACCCAAGCTCATGTCCGCTCGTCCGAACCGCGAAGGCTAGGTTTGGTGGGGCAATCTATAAACATGCCACTCCTAACGGAGTGAAGACGCAATTACAAAAACAAGCACTACCGAAAAACTACAAAATGTATTCGACGTCTAACTAAAAACAAGTTTCACCGCATCCGGGGTCCAATCAGCTAGACTTCGCGTCACAATATCAGCACCGGCTGCGCGTAATTCATCGTCAGTGACCGTGTTGGTGATTCCCAGCGTCCGCATTCCCGCGCGGCTTGCAGACTCAACTCCAGGAGGCGAGTCTTCGATCGCCAAACATTCGTTCGCGAAAACCGGCGGCAACCGTTCACTCCTTCGCTGCTCATTCAGCTTTTCCAACCCACACTGGTAACAATCCGGTGCCGGTTTGCAAGAAGGTACGTCACCCGCCATCACCGCTACCGAAAACAGTTGCTTCAAGTTCGCCCGCTCGAGCACGTAGCTAATCTCTTGCGTCGACGCCATGCTTACGAGTCCCAATGAAAACTCTCGCGCAGCGGCTTTCAGAAAAGTTACGACGCCAGGAAACAGCGGTAACTCATCCTCAATCATCTTTCGATGAAGATCTGTTTTCTTGTTCTGCACTTCAGCAAGCACTTCGTCAGTCAATGATTTGTTGGCTCGTTCAAACATCGACCGAATGAACGTAACATCGTCCATGCCCAACGCAGAGAAGTACCACTCTTTTGTCAGCGCGATTCCATGCTCCCGCAATACCTCTTCATAGGCCTTCATCTGCAACAGTTCGTCGTCAATGATGACGCCATTGAAATCGAAAAAGATCGCCTTAATCATTATTCTGTGCGTGGGTTCGACTGGGCCAGCCGGGCACTCTGCTCCTCAAAGAGTTTTGGCAATCGCTCACTCTCAATAACATCCAAACGGCGCAGCACTTCCGCCAGTGAAAGTTCATTCTTCAGATTTACCTTGTAGTCAAGGTCTGCTCGCAGTCGATCTTTATCACCCTGCCGGTTCTGCGACATCATGATGATGGGCGCCTGAACGCCGGCAATTAACCCAAACACGAGATCCAGCAGGTTATAGGGGAAAGGATCCCATCCGGTGATTAGGATGTATGAGTTGACGGCGATCCACCCAATTATCAAACAGAGAGAGAGACCAATGAATTTCCAGCTTCCACCAAAGCTTGCGAGCATATCCGCAGCCCGATCAGAAAACGTTTTTTGCGCCTCTTCTTCTTCGTTCGCGTTTCGCGACACGCGCGAGCGCAACAACTCATCGGTGCGTCTCAACCGCTCGCTCAGCGACGATAGCATCTTCAAAGGCACGTCGGGATTGGTCCGCACAAACGAGAGAAAGGCGTCTCGTGAAAGAACCGCCAACGTGGCGTCTTCGAGTACTGACGCATCCGCCGATCTCTGCCGCCCATCGATAATCGACATCTCACCGAAGAAGTCTCCCTGCGCCAGTTCTGCCAATACAACCTGGTTCTTGTCTTCGTCGCGAATACTTATCTGGACGCGTCCGTTCTGAATCAAATACATCGCGTCGCCTTTTTCGCCGGCGCTAAAAAGACGCGTCTTGCCAGGAACTTGCTTCTCGCGTAACAACTCGCGCAATTCCGCGGCGCTTTTGTCGTCGAGCGACGAAAACAGTGGCACTGATCGAAGGGCTTCGAGTGTCATGCTGCTGGAAGCTTTATTCATGTCATCACCTCGCGGAGATTTCGGATTTCGGAATTCGGATTTCGGATTTTGTCTTTCTTACAAGCGGAATGATACTTATAGAAATGACACCCCTTTCCAGTACAAAATCCGAAATCCGAAATCGTTACACAACTCTTCCGTCCTTCATTAAAATGATCCTGTCAGCAAAGCTGCCCGCAAGCTCGTGGTCGTGAGTCACCATTAAAATTGTTAGCGCATCGTGATTGACCATCTCACGAAGCAAACTCAGCAACTCGCGCGAGCGAATGGAGTCGAGGTTGCCAGTGGGCTCGTCCGCTAATAAGACTTTCGGATTGTTTGCCAGCGCCCGGGCAATAGCGACTCGCTGCTGTTCTCCACCGGACAGTTCTGAAGGTCGATGTGTCAAGCGATCTCCCAAACCCACGCGATCCAACAGCTCGGTCGAACGAGTGCGTCGTTGTTGTCCGCGCAAGCCGCCGAATGCCAGTGCCAGCGCAACGTTTTCGCGCGCCGTCATTGTCGGAATCAGATTGAAGTTCTGAAAAATCATGCCGACCGAGAAGCGGCGATAACGTGCCATCTCTCGTTTGCTGAATGGACCAAGCGGCCTCGACGCAAAGTAGACTTCTCCTTTCGTCGGATGATCTAAACCACCAAGCATATTGAGCAGCGTCGATTTTCCTGAGCCAGACGTTCCCTGGATCGCGACAAACTCCCCCTCGCGAACTTCCATGGAGACTTCATTCAGCGCCGCAACGCTCGTTGTGCCCATTTGATAAATCTTCGAAACTTGGTTTGCGGCTAATAAAGACATTGGTCTTTGGTCTTTAGTCTTTGGTCTTTAGTCTTTGGCGATAAACGAAATCAGAACAGTAGCGAAGCGACTATTGGCTCAGCGATCACTTGGGCAGGTTAACAGTCGCTTCGCTCCTGTTCTGAACCTATCATGCTAACTCTTCAGATCCTCACGGCTCCTGACTCTCCATAACTCGAACCGTTCATCATCAAAACCTTTTACAGACATATCAAACGCGTCGGCAGAAAAGTTTCCTGCCTCAATCAAGCGAGCAAACTCCGGATCGTCATACAGCGTTCGCGATACGATCACATCGGATCCGCTCGATAACCCTTCAAGCCGCGCTGCCAGATTAACCGTCGAGCCGAAATAATCGAGTCGCTCATTGAGCGTCACCGCAATGCATGGCCCTGTATGAATGCCGGCCTTCAGTGCCAAAGCTTGTCCATCCGCAGGATTTGCAAGGATCTTCTGTGCCTCACTAACTGCAAGTATCGCTGCAATCGGCCGCCGAAACACTGCCATCACCGCATCGCCGATAGTCTTTACTATTGCGCCATCTTGCTCCCCGATCGCTTTACGCAACACATCGAAGTGATTCATCACGCGGCCGAACGCTGTGGCATCTCCTATTTCTCGATACAACCGTGTTGAGTTTTTTAAGTCGGTGAACAAAACAGTCAGCGTCCCTACCGAGATCTGTTCTCCCGGCCGGAGCGCTTCTGAAGAGAACAGATCGCGAAAGATCTGTAACGCAGTCACTTCTGCCGCAGTTGTGGCCTGGTCCGTCCACGCTGTGCGCTCAAGAATAAATAACTGCTCACCCGTTGTTTCATTTGCCAGCTGCAGATCTGAGTACTCAGCTATTCGCACATGTTCGTCGTTCAACCCACTCTCGCTAACAGCGATGCGTGCGGTTTGTGGTCCATCGGACGACACCGTGATCGGCACTGAACCAGGCAGCTCAAGTGTGCGCAAAAGGTAATTGCCGGGTTCGAGCGGCAGGGTTAATCTTCTCACATCACCTGCTTTTAGGAGTTGTTGGGCGACAACGTGCGGCGTGCGCTCCGGACTGCCAATGCAATATTCGGTGACATCAACTCGCCGGACAGCCGCATTCGGTCGAAACGTTAGTTCGACATAACGATCGAACGTCGCAGTAAAATCGATTTTGCACGTGCCGCAATGAACATTGCTTGAAACATCTTTCAAGGACGATTCGCTTTGTGGACCGCGACACATAGGGCAAAGCAGGTCCCATTGCAAATCCAGGATTCCCGCACGCGTCGCGAGCAAACAAACCTCCAACACCTCGCGCCGATCTTCGTCCCAATCATCTGCCAGTTGATATGGTCTGATACGTGCGACGGCAAATTCATCGGCAGTCTGAATAAAACCAACAAGCTGATTAGCTATTCTTACGCTCGATTCGCGGCCTTCATGTTCAAGATTTGCGACGAGCTTTTGCTGCAGTATCGACAAGCGGCTCTCGTCGAGGTCGTATGAGGTAGTCTGTTCGGACGGAACGGCGCGCTGGCCTGAAACTTTCAAGAGCTCCGCGTACTGCTTGAATGTCGAGCGAAACCGCGGTCCGGTCAGCAATCGAATTTGCAATGGGATTGCAAAGAGACCTAATACATTGCGCGGCTCTGCCCACAATTTGTAGGTAAGTTTTGTCCGTCCGCTTTCGATTGGTGTTAACTCAGCAAGCACCTTCATCTGGGCCATCGGTCCTTTGCTGTAAATCCGCTCAACACCAAAGCGATAAGGCTTCACCCATTCAAACGGCTGCTCTTCCCATTCGATAGGCATCCCGTAGATCGAGAATCGCATACGTCTTCGCGCGTTAGGCATACGTTTATTGCCACTGTCGATTTCCAATCGCGGAACTCGTGTATCGCGATTGAACCTATTCGTGTCGGCAATAAGCGGCCAGAGTTCGTCGGGAGTAGCCTGGAACTCGAACGTCCATTGAAAGTGGAACTCGCGAAACGGCATGTCAGGCAGGACCGCGAAGTGCAAAGGGCAAAGTTCTAAGCACGAAGTGCACTTTGTCTAGACTTCTTTGTATTCGGAGTCAACGTCTTCAGCAGACGTCGCGACGCGGTAGTTTTTCGACTGCACTTGTTTGGTGATTAGCAAGTCGTCTTTAGTCTTGAGCAGATCAGCTCGGCTGTAAACGGACAGCTCGAAGTTATAGCCATGTGTGATGGCATCTTTTGGACAAGCTTCAACGCAGTAGCCGCAAAAGATACAGCGGCCATAATCGATGTTGTAAACCTCAGCGTAACGTTCGTCGACACCTATTCTTTCTTCAGGTGGACGCGGATCATCTTTCGCGACAATGTAAATACATTCTGACGGACACGCCGCAGCACAAAGAAAGCATGCGACACATTTTTCACGGCCAAGTTCGTCGACGTGCAGCAGATGTTGTCCGCGATACCGGGGCTGAACGGTTACTGGTTCGTCCGGATACTCGACAGTCCACTTGCGTTTCGGGATGTAAGACAACGTCACTCCCATCCCCTGGATGATTGCCTTCGTCGATTCAATGACGTCAGTGATGATTGACATTGATTACCTCTTAAACTTGTTCGAACAACAAGATGCTACGCTCGAGTCACCACCGATCCAGTCGCCTGCCATCGACCGTCGCGCCACACAAACTTGTCGGTGAAGTCATACACTTCAGTCTCATTATTACGCGTAAAATGAACCTGACCACTGAGCGTAGCGCGATCGCCGCGCAGTGTCACTTTCAAACCTTTGAATTCCCACTTCTGAATTGATCTGTCGCGTTGAATGTTTGCAATGTAATCGCGCTTCCCTTCCACGCCGCCGCCACTGGAAGGGCCCACATAATCATCGGCGAGAATTTCTTGAAGCTTCTTTTTGTCAGCATTCAGATTCGCAACCGTCCATTCGTTCTCCAGATCGGTTAGCTGCGCTAGCACCAATTCTTTGTCGGTCGGAGCATCCGTGTTCGTGTTTGCGCCTGCGTTAGTGTTCGCCGGAGTCTGGCTGTTCGAATTCGTGGAAGGCGAATTCCTCGGCATTGGCGTTGGCACTGTCTCTTTGTTGCGGTTAGAGCTTTCAACAACCGTATCGTTGCGATTGGCGCGACGCAGCAGCTGCGGGACAAGAAAAGCCGCAGCAACGCCGAGTGCGACAAGTGCGAGCACAACGACTGAGACGATTCCCAAAACCCACGGCCAAACTTTTCTTTTGCCTGTTTCAGGTGGAGTGTACGCACCGGGCGGACGATAAGCGACGGCGTTCCAATCCTCATCGGGCGTCGTAGATCGTCGGGATGAAACGGCAGTTGTTTCGTCATCTACCGCGATAGGAACCAGGGGAGTACCGTCGTCGATACAATAACTGAGGTTCTGATCGGAATAGGTTCTCTGACAAGTGGGACAGCGCTTCATCGATCTAACGTACGAGTTGTGGGCGACTATAGGTTCATCAATACCACGAACAGCATCATGCCGCCGTACATAAGGAGGCTGAGGCCGCCGGTAACAATCCCGGCAATGGCGAAGCCTCTTCCTCCAACGTGTTGAGGCATTTTTTTATTCTGCGTTAACGCTACGATTCCGAGGGCTACAGCTACAATTCCAATCACGGGTCCAAAACATAAAACACCAAACACCATGCTGAGGATGCCAACGATCATTGATGCGACACCGATTGCCGGACTTGCTGGTTTCACATAGGCGGGCGGTGGAGGGGGTCGCCATGCCGGCGCCGCCGGAGGAGTTTGGACCACAGGCGGAATCCATGCGGGACTCGGAGGAGACTGCCTTGGCGGAGTCCAGGCTGGCGTTGGAGGTGGTTCTACATCAGGGGTGGCCCAACTGCCTGGCTCGACCGGCGGATGATAAACCAGCGTCGGATCGTCTGATGGCCTCGATGATGGGTCACCCGATGTTTTGATTCCTGCCAACGAAGGATCGACGAGAATCATTCCGTCTTCCGGACAGAAGCTCATCCAAGGGTCGTCAAACTGTGCATTGCACTTTGGACATTGCCTCATAGGCGATCAGTCACACGAGTTCAAGTTGACTAAAGAAATACGAAATCTCAATTGCCGCGTTTTCATCGGAGTCGGATCCGTGAACAGCGTTTTCACCAACTGAGCCTCCAAACAATTTTCGGAGAGTGCCCTCATCAGCCTTTGCGGGATCGGTGGCGCCCATAAGGTCGCGCCACGATTTCACCGCTCCCTCTTTTTCGAGTGCCATGACTACGCACGGCGCGCTCGACATGAACTCAGTGAGACCTGCGAAGAAAGGTCGTTCTCGATGGACGGCGTAAAAACCCTCGGCTTCACTGCGACTCATGTGGATTAGCTTCAATCCGCGGATGTGAAAACCACTATCAAGGAGGCGTTGGATGATTTTTCCGGTGTGACCGGCGCGTACAGCGTCGGGTTTGATTATTCCAAATGTCAGGTTAGTCATTAGTCGTTTCTTGGGCTTTGCCCTTTGGTCTTCGAACGTTGGTTACAGTGCGGCCTTCATCTCCTGGCCGATGTCGGCGGGTGACCTTGCAACACGTATACCAGCTTCAGTCAGAGCTTTCATCTTTTCCGCAGCTGTCCCCTTGCCGCCGGCGATAATTGCACCAGCATGGCCCATGCGTCGGCCCGGCGGTGCTGTTTGGCCGGCGATAAATGCAACAATTGGTTTCGTCACATTCTTTTCCGCAAATGCGGCAGCTTCTTCTTCAGCAGTGCCGCCAATTTCACCAATCATCACAATGCCTTCGGTCTCGTCGTCTTCCTGAAACAGTCTCAGCGCATCAACGTGTGTTGTGCCGACAATTGGATCGCCACCAATTCCGATTGCAGTCGATTGGCCCATGCCGAGTGCGGTCAATTGACCAACAGCTTCGTAAGTCAACGTGCCGGAGCGGGAAACAACTCCAATGTTTCCCTCGCGGTGGATGTGACCAGGCATGATTCCGACCTTGCACTTACCAGGTGAAATGATGCCGGGACAATTTGGACCAATCAGTCGCGATGATTTATCGCTCAGGTATTCGCGCACCTTAACCATGTCAAGCGTGGGGATTCCTTCAGTGATGCAAACGATCACGGGTATACCTGCGTCTGCAGCTTCCATGATGGCGTCACCTGCGAATGCTGGTGGAACATAAATGACGGAAGCGTTTGCACCGGCCTCCTTCACGGCATCCGCTACGGTATTGAAAACGGGGATGCCCTCGTGCGTCGTGCCACCTTTACCAGGGGTTACACCACCCACAACATTGGTTCCATACTCAACCATCTGCTTTGTATGGAACGTTCCCTCTTTGCCGGTAATGCCTTGCACAACCAAACGCGTGTTTTTATCAACAAGAACGCTCAAGAAGAATGCTCCTCGTGAAAGAATGAAAGTAGGAAGTATAAATCATATCGAACCAATATGACCTAGTACGACCTATAACAACTCGATCCGTTCCCCGTACTGCGGCACATGCACTTGCCAACCAAAACGCTCCTTAATATGTGCACCCATAGATATTGCCGCGAGCGGTTCGCCGTGCGTTAGAAAAGTGCGATTCGGAATACCCGACGCCATTCCCTCAAGCCAACGCAACACTTCCTTCCAATCTGCATGTGCGGAGAAGCCACCGATCTTCGCGATTCGGCAACGCACCGGTACGTGCTGTCCTAATATTTTGACTTGCTGTTCGCCGTCCTGGATTCTACGTCCGGTAGTTCCGGCTGCTTGAAATCCTACGAACACGAGAGTCGCCTCTGGATCCGGAACCATCCGTAATGAATGGTGAAGCACGCGCCCGCCAGTCATCATTCCTGAAGCACTGATAATCACGCGCGCACCACGCGAGTCGTTGAGACGCTTGGACTCTTCTCTTGACGAGGCTGTCGTCATCGAATGTGTGCGCAGCGGATGGCGTTGAAGCGCTAATATGCTGGCGTATCCTGCATCCTGTTCTTCAGTGCGGGCTGCATATACCTTCGTCGTCGCAGCGGCCATCGGCGAATCTACTATCACGGGAATGACTGGTATTGCTTTTTCATCTTCCAGCTCACGAATCAGATAAACAATCTCCTGCGTGCGACCAACTGCGAACGCAGGAATCAAAACAGGAGCATCACGCTTAGCTGCGTCATTGATGATCCGTGATAAAGCGACCTTCGGATTCTCCGGATCGTGCAGCCGATCACCATAAGTGGATTCCACCAACAGGTAATCACAAGGTGGAGGTGGAGTGGGATCGCGAATAATTGGTTGGTCGTAATGACCAAGGTCACCCGAAAACAAAACGCGGCGACCCTGACCGGCAACACCCGCTTTAGCCAACTCGAGTAGGACCAGGCTCGAACCAAGGATATGCCCGGCAATACGAAAGCTTGCGATGATGCCTGGTGCTACTTCGACCCGTTCTCCGGTATTTGCGACAGGCCGGATCAAAGCGAGCGCGGCTGCAGCATCCTCTTCTGTGTAAAGCGGAAGCGCTGGCGTGTGTTTCGTGATTTTATGGCGATTGCGAAAGTCAGCATCTTCTTCCTGCAAGCGCGCCGCATCAGGCAAAAGTATTTTCAGGAGGTCCGCGGTACCGCGCGAGCAATAGACTGGACCATTAAAACCGTGCCGAATCAGACGCGGCAGATATCCGGTGTGATCGATGTGGGCGTGAGTTATGACTATGGCGTTTATGGAACGCGCATCGAATGGAGGATCCTGCCAGTTAAGCTCGCGAAGTTCCTTTAGACCCTGAAACAATCCGCAGTCGACAAGTACGCGGCCTCTTTCAGTTTCAACTAAATACTTCGATCCCGTGACCGTTCCGACGCCGCCCCAGAATGTGATACTGGCCAATGCTTCCTCCCAGAGTGATAAGTGATGAGTGATAAGTGATGAGTGATAGGTGATAAGTCGGACCCTTAACAGCACCTCACTTATCACTTATCGCTCATCACCTAACTCCCGCACCAACCCGGCCGTCACTTGCTTGCGCTCTCGTCGATAACCGAACCAGACAATGAAAGCGGGGATCAGAAGACCAAGGTTTCTGAGCGCCGTGCTGACACCGAGTTGACTGGCGATGATGCCACCGAAGCAACCGCATTCAAGTGGCTCACCGTTAAGCGCGTACACGTAATACAAAGCGTAACCTGCAAAACCTGTAAGTAGTGCCGCTGCGGCTACAGCGCCTACACGCACGGTCTTCGGAACGATAAGCAAGATCGCTATCAAAAACTCAATCGCGATTATTCCGATCGTCGCCGGCCACGACCAGCGCGCAGAGTCGAAGCCAGATCCAGTAAGCAGTTGTCCAACGTTGTCAACGAACCCGCGGATGACGGCAAGCTTCGCGATGGCCGTGAAGAGAAACAATGCCGCGAGTCCAAAGCGACTAATGCGTACTAACCATTTGAAGACGACGGGGAGACGCTTTAAGCGGACGCGGGGAAGCGGGGACGAGGAGACACGGGGATCTGTTTCGCCGCGAGTAACATCCTCATCAAAAGTCTCAACCTGATCACTCATGGAATCTCTCCGCGTCGTCTCCCTGTCTCCCCGTCTCCCGTCTCTTCCCGTTACGCCACTAACCCAACCACCTTCTCCGCTGCGTCCTTCATTCCGTTTGCAACGGTGAAGTTCAATCCTGACTCACGAATTACACGTTGGCCCTCTTCGACGTTTGTTCCTTCGAGTCGGACCACGACCGGCACCTGGATCTTCAGGTTTCTTGCGGCTTCAACGACACCTCGCGCGACCATGTCGCAACGCACGATGCCGCCAAAGATATTGATCAGCACCGCCTTTACATTCTCATCCGCGAGGAGAATCCGAAACGCTGCTTCGACACGTTCCTGCGACGCGCCACCGCCGACATCCAAAAAATTCGCCGGCTCACCGCCAGCAAGTTTGATAATGTCCATCGTCGCCATCGCCAGGCCCGCGCCGTTCACCATGCACGCAATGTTTCCGTCCAACTTGATATAGTTCAGATCAAACTTCGAGGCTTCAATCTCCAGTGGCTCTTCCTCATTCAGATCACGAAGGTCGAGGAAATCTTTGTGCCGGAACAAGGCGTTGTCGTCGAAATTCACTTTGGCATCCAGCGCAATCAACCGGTTGTCTTTCGTCAGCAGGAACGGATTGATCTCTACGAGAGATGCGTCCATCTGTTCATAGGCGTAGTAAAGCGCTTGCATGAACTTCACCGCCTCGTTCACGAGTGGACCAGGAATGCCCAACCCGAACGCGAGCTTGCGTGCCTGAAACGATCTAAAACCGACGGCCGGATCGATCGTTTCCTTCAGAATCTTTTCGGGCGTCTTTGCCGCGACTTCCTCAATATCCATACCGCCGGCGGATGAACCCATGAAGACGGGACGACCTGACGCGCGGTCAAGAACGATACCGAGATAGAACTCTCGATCGATCGGCAGTCCTTCTTCGATTAATAAAACGCGCACTTTTCTTCCTTCGGGTCCGGTTTGATGTGTGACCAGATTCATTCCCAACATCTGCTTCGCAAGATCGCGTGCTTCATCGGCACTACGCGCTAGCTTCACACCGCCACCCTTACCTCGTCCGCCCGCATGTATCTGCGCCTTTACAACAACCACTTCTGTGCCGAGCTCTTTCGCGGCTTGATAAGCCTCATCAATTGATCGGGCGACGAGGCCACGAGGTACAGCAACGCCGTATTTCTTCAACAGTTCTTTTCCTTGATATTCGTGAATCTTCATTAGAATCAGTGACGAGAGTCAGATTATTTTTGAACGCCGCCGAGTGTAGCCGTGTTCATTGCCGATTGTCGATTGCCGTTTGGTGTTCGATAAACTTCAGTTTGTCGTTGAGGTGCCTTCATTTAACTTTTTCAGAAACCAAGTGGGATTACAGTTCCCGAGAAGTTGAATCAAGGCCATTTCAACGACAAACTGAAGTTTATCGAACACCAATCGGCAATGAACAGTGGAGGTCGTATGTCTGAAGTTGTAGTTACCTCGCTTACCAACTTACAAAACCAAGTTCGGTACGGAGCGAATCACACGCTGATAACTGACGAACCCATTGAAGCAGGTGGCGATGATGCGGGACCAGATCCTTACACGCTGCTGTTAGCCGCGCTTGGCAGTTGCACCTCGATGACAGTGATGCTGTATGCGCGACGCAAGGGATGGCCTGTTAAGAGAGTGACTGTGCGACTTCGCCAGCAGCGAATACACGCGAAGGATTGTCAGGATTGCGGAGAAGACGCAGAAGGGTACATTCACCGGATAGAACGCGCTGTAACTTTTGAAGGAGAACTGACGACGGAGCAATTGAATCGTTTACAGGAAATCGCATACAAATGTCCGGTGCACAAAACATTGACTTCGCCGATTGTGGTTGCTGAATTGAAAGAGCGTTAGAGATTTTGTACTAAAAAATTTACACGGATTAGAACTTAGGGGTTTGTGCTTTGTGCTTTGTGCTTTGTGCTTTGTACTTTGTTCTAAGGGGAAAGTCCGACGCGTCGCATCAAATCCTGAAACCGTGGCTCGGAACGCAGGTTATTCCATTTAGGATCGACTTTTAAGAAAATCAATCGCACATCATGCTCCTGAAACCCGCGCTCAAGCCAGGCAAGCGCGTTCTCGCGGTCACCGAGACCGTTAAAAGCATTTGCGACGCTGGAACCAGAAACGTAGCGCTGATTCGAGATGCGTACTAAGTCCTCAACGACGGCTCGTCCTTCTGCTGTTTTGCCTCCTTTTGCCAGGGCATAAGCTAGCAATGACTTGGCGTAAGTGCTGTTCGGGGAAACATTAATTGCTTTTCGCGCTTCAGCGGCGGCTTCAGGAAACATTTTTTTCTCAATGTAGCCTTGTGCCAAAAAGGTGCGTGCCAGGTAGTAGTTAGGATCCAGCTCCAGAGTTTTCTGCAACCTGTCAATGCCCCCATCAACTTGACCTGCAAAAACCAAAAACTGTCCTTCGAGCGCATTGATTCTCAAATTGAGGGGTTCGAGCTCTCTGGCGCGTCTTGCTTCCGCCAGAGCCTCGGCATGCCGTCCGATATTTGAGAGTAGATTGGCGCGGTATGAATGAGCGTCCGCGTTGTTCTCATCGAGCTCCATGGCGCGCTTGAATTGGCTCTCTGCTGAGCTCCAATCCCAGTCGTACCAGAAATGTACCCAACCGAGGACCGCATGGCCCTCGGCAAGCGTGTCGTCGAGCTCGATGGCTTTCAGCGCCGCCGCTTTTGCTTTCGGTAGACCTTCAGTTGGCCGTATTTCAAGGGAGGGTGACCGATATGCATCTGCGAGTCCGACGTACGCGATTGCATATGACGGGTCAATTTCAATTGCCTTTTGAAAATATGAAATGCCAGTTAAGAGATCCGACTCAGCGCCTTTTATGAGGTAATACCGTCCCTTGAGATAAAGTTGATACGCTTCTGGATTCGCCGGGTAACGCCTCGTTAATCGCTGTTCGTCGGCTCCTGACAAACGCGTCTGCAATTTACGAGAGACTTCGCGGGCGATCTCGGTTTGCAACGACACGATGTCTGTCAGTTTGCGATTGTACTGCTCACCCCAAAGTTGATTTCCGTTACGTCCATCAACCAGAGACAGGTACAGCGTTAGATCATCACCGCGCTGCACGACGCGCCCGCTTAAAATCGCTTGCACTGACAAATCCGCAGCCAGCTTTTGCGGATCAATTTCGGTCCCTTTGTAGTGGAATACTGAACTGCGAGCTTTGACTGAAAGGTTGGGAAGCTGCGAAAGACTGTTGATAAGCGAGTCGGTCATTCCGTCGGACAAATACTCAAGTTCACTATTGCCGCTGGCATTGATAAACGGGAGCACCGCGATGGAGTCGATTGTCCGGACAGCTGAACGACTGAAATACAAGTAAGCTGCACCCACGGAAACGAGTAACACGATAGCGGCGATAACGGGTTTCTTGCCGACGGCGAAACTGCGGTCACTAATTGTTGGCCGTGCTCGCAATTCACTTGATGTTGTAGGTTTTGGTCCGCCTGTCCCCGCTGCCATCTCCGACTTCGGTGGTGTCGACCGCTCAAGTTTTCTCTCAAAATCCAACTCTTCCTTCAGGCTCTTTAGATCGAGAACCATATCCTTGATTGTCTGGTAGCGTTCCCCACGATTCTTCCGCAAAGCTTTCGAAATGATTCTTTCAAGTTCAGTGGAAATCTCTGTGGTGAAGCGCCCGAGCGGTTGTGCCTCTCTCTCGTTAAGTAGCCAAGCCATCACCTCGGCAGATTTCGAACCTTCAAAGGGCAAACGCCCGGCCAACATTTCGTAGATCACCACCGCCAGACTAAAGACGTCAGTGCGTGAGTCTAACTCGAGACCGCGCGCCTGCTCTGGCGACATGTAATAAGTCGTGCCCATGACGGTGCCTGGGTTTGTTCGAAAACTGGTCGGCGCTTCGGTGTCAAGAGAGGTTGATTCTTGTTGGGAAATCAGTTTCGCTAAACCGAAATCCACGACCTTCACGAGACCATCTCTTCTCAGCATGATGTTCTCAGGTTTGATGTCGCGATGCAGTATACCGGCGTCGTGCGCAGCAGATAATGCACTGCCAACTTGGATTGCGAGATCGAGGACGTCCCTAACGCTTAGCCGCACACGCTTCATTCGTTGACGCAATGTTTGGCCATCTACGAATTCAGAGGCAATGAAGTGAAGAGAATCAGAGTGGTCAATCTCATAAATCGTAAGAATGTTTGGATGATTGAGGGCTGAAGCAGCCTTTGCTTCCTGAACGAAACGATTCATGCGATTGCGATCAACAGCCACTTCGGCGGGCAAAATCTTCAAAGCCACACTACGTTGAAGTTTGGTATCGCTGGCCAAATAAACTTCGCCCATGCCGCCCGCGCCTAGCTGCGAGCGGATTTCATAGCGTCCGAGTTTTGTTCCTTCGGCTAGCGTCATTAGTAATTGACTTAGGCGTTCAGAGTGCTGGGACAATTACCGGTTTTCAACCAATCAAACCGAACGCAAAAATCATTTCAGTTTCTGGTATTCCTTCCTGGCTTCGATCAAGATTGGTAAGTCTGCGTCAGCGTCTTTCCAGAACGCAAAGAAGTCCTCGTATGCTTTGCGGGCCTTCGCAGTGTCGCCCTGTAACACCGCCGCCCGCGCCAGCCCCAGTTGCGCCAGCGGAGGAGAAGCAGGCCAGCCCCTGACGCCGGTGTGATTGAGTATCTTCTGGAATTCGGCGGCGGCTTCCGTCCCTTTCTGCTGGCTGAGGTAGGCTTGGCCGCGCAGGTAGGCGATTGGGAAAGGAAGCGGCGCCCTCTCGTAAGGTGTGGTCGTTTCCAACAATTGAATCGCCTGGGCGGCATTGCCCCGGTACATTTCGGCGCGGGCCTGAATCAGCGGCAGAAAAAGTTTACTCAGCAGGGTGTCTTTCGGGTAACGCTTGAGCATCTCGTCAGTTATCGCTTGTGTTCGGCTGAATTCGCCGCAGGCAGCCAGCGCAGTAGCGGCAATGAACTGCGTCCAATAGCTGTGGGTCATGGTGAGGGCCTTTGCGGTCTGTCCTTTGACCTGCTTACAGTCCCCGAAGAGCGCATTGCGGGCTGCGCCTGCAGCGGTGATTTCCGCAGCCACATCCGTTAGGTCGCGGCGCAACGCCATTTCGACGGCGCGGTCGGAGAATTCTTTGGCCTTTTGTAATTGGCCCGAAAAAGCCGCCGTCTCGGCCTGCCAGCGCTGGGCTGCATACTCATCCGGCTTGCCCTTCGCCCACTCGATCTGCTGACTCATCGCCGGCGCGTCGCCTCGGATGAATGCGATCAAGTAAAGGTTCCGGCGCATATACATAGTTTCCATCTTCTGCGCCATCGCGCGCTCGATCACCTCCTTGGCCTCGTCGAAGCGATTCAGCCCTACTAACGCCGTCGCCAGATTCGAGTGGGCGGGGGCGGCGTTAGGATTGAGGTCAATGGCTTTGCGTGCCTCGTCGACGGCTTTCTCATATTCACCGAGGTTGTTGTATTGGAGAGCCAGGTTGTTGTGGGGGGTGAAGTCGCGGGGGTAAGTGCGCTGCCACAGCTCGAGCGTTTCAATCTTCTTCTCCACTTCCCTGGTCACATCATCATAATAATTCGCAGTGATAAACAGCCTCTCGCGCTCACTGACCCGGTCGCGCAAATCGTAGGCTTTTTGCGAAGCTTCGATGGCCAGCCCAAACTGCCTGCTGTTGAAGTACACAGCAGCGAGCCGGGCGTAAGCGAGGGCGAAATTGGGGTCCAGTTCTATGGCGCGTTTAAAAAGTGGAATGGCTTCGAGGTACTTGCCCTTGAGATGCTGCTCCCTCCCCAGCGTGTAGGCTTTGAAGGCTTCAAGCGATGATGTCGTGGCCTGCTCAATCGGGGCATCAAACTTCTGGATTGATACGAGAGACTCACCCAATTGCTCCCTCAACTTCGTGGCCACGTCGCCAAGTTTCTTGAGTACCTGTTCTTTACTCTCGGCTTCGACCTGCTCGCGAGTCATCGCATCACCTGACTGCGCGTTGATGGCTTCTAGTGTGATCACATAGTGGCTTCCAAAGGCGGAAATCGAACCGGCCAACAAAGCTTTCAGTCCTTGGCGTTGACAGATTTCCAGCGCAACATCTCGCGTCAGGCGCTCGTCGGACGAGCGGCCCATGAAACGCAGTGCCTCGCGTATGCGCTCGTCGCCAAAGATATTAAGAAACGGTGATTGGCTCAGTTGAACTGCCAGGGCCTGTTTGAGAGTCCCGTCAAAGACAGCATCTCCGGTAGCGTTATCAAAATCCGCAAGCAGAATAGTGTCCTTCTCAGTCAAGGCAGGCACGCGTTTTGGTTTGAAGTAAAAAAAGTAAGAAAGAACTGCGGCGACGCCGAGCAGGAGGGCGAGCATCATAACTGCGCCGCGCTTGTGTCTTTTGATTTCAGCGACGAGGTACTCCGCGCTGGAGGTAGACCGAACGGCCGCCGCTGCATCAGTCTCCACGACGCTAGCAGATGCCGCAGTTGTCAGCGTCTGGCCATTGCGTTCGCTCGTCGCACGCTCGCTTGATTCAGGTGGCGTGGTGCGCTCAAGTTGTGCCCGCAATTCGAGATCGCGCTTCAGGTCCTTGAGGTCAATCAGCATGTCCTTGACCGTCTGATAACGTTCTTCTCGATCTTTTCGCAGCGCCTTGGTGACTATGTGCTCGAGCTCGCCCGGCACGTCTCGCGCGAAGCGCGCGAGTGGGGGCGGTTCTTTCTCGTTGAGTATGGCGGCAATCACATCGTTGGAGGTCGGCCCAGCAAACGGCAGACGGCCAGCCACCATCTCGTAGAGAACGACGCCCAAACTGAAACTATCAGTGCGCCCATCTAAAGGCAGGCCACGCGCTTGCTCAGGCGACATATAGATGGCCGTCCCCATTACCACACCGGGGTCAGTATTGACGGCTCCTCGCGTCGGTGCTTCAGGATCAACCGATTCTCGTGTAAGTGGCTCAGTAACTTTTGCCAATCCGAAATCAAGCAGTTTCACGAGCCCATCTTGTCGCAGCATGACGTTCTCGGGCTTGACATCGCGATGAACAATGCCGGCAGCGTGCGCCGCCGACAGACCACTAGCGATCTGGGCGGCGACGTCGAGCACTTCACCAAGTCTCATTGGTGCGTCTCGCATATGCTGACGCAGCGTTTCACCTTCAACGTACTCGGTCGCAATGAAGTGCACTGAATCGGTTTGGTCAATCTCGTAGATAGTGAGGATGTTGGGATGGTTCAACGCCGACGCAGCTTTTGCCTCCTGCGCAAAGCGGCCCATCCGCTGCTGATTGGACGCCACTTCCACAGGCAAAATCTTCAGCGCAACTTTGCGATCGAGTTTTGTATCTCTCGCAAGGTATACCTCTCCCATCCCACCCGCGCCTAGCTGCGAGCGGATTTCATAGCGTCCGAGTTTTGCGCCAGCAGCCATAGTCATAAACCTATTGAAACATGCGATGACGAATGAACGATCTGATTCTGACTATTCACTGCTGCAGTCCGATTCGGCAGACTAGGTTTCCGAAGCGCGGGTCGTCGCGGCTGATTCTGCTGTCTGCGGCGAGCGCGTCTTGCGCTTGATTTGACGGTCACGCCCTGAGCTACTTTTGAGACCATTTCGAGCGTGAGTGGTGGGGGATTTAAACCGCTACATTCTAGCTTTGTTCGGATTAACACACTAGAGTGTCGTGATGTTGTCGTTCGTCGCCCGTACGCTCTCGTAACTAATGATCACTTCCTTGACTCGCCTCTTTGTTTGATATAGAAAGACGGCGCCTAGACAATTCCCCCACCACAGATTCAGCTTCGAAACACAAAGGAGGTGAGCTATGAGACGCATTCTCGTACTCGTAGTGTTCGCATTGGCGATTCCCTCACTTATCTCTAGCGCCCAGACGGATCAAGAAAAACCAAAACCCACTGCCCCAGCGGCGCAGCAGATGAGCTCGGTCGAGCAGGAAATTGCAAAACTGGATCGCGAGCTGATGGATGCCACGGTGCGCAACGACCCGACACTGATGCAGCGTGTCGCGTTGGACCGCTATGTATTCATAAACCCGGTTGGCGGCGTCCAGGAAAGAGGAGATACCCAAGGGCCAAAGATTGAGTCGATCCAAACGGAGGATGTGCAGGTGCGGGTCCACGGAGATACGGCCATTCTGATAGGCAGGGCCAACGTGAAAGGAAAGTTTCCGGACGGACCCGACATCAGCGGACCATACCGTTACATGCGCGTATTCGTCAAACAACAGGGCCAGTGGCGGCTTGCTGCCGTGCAGGTCACCCCGATTGCGTCCTCTGTACCGGCGCCAGCCGCGACACCGACTCCGTAGTTGAAAGTGAATACTTGATTTGACAAGTATGATTTGAATAGAGTGGACGATAACGTCGCGCAAGGATTCAAAACGCGGCTCAACTTGAAGATAAGCGATCCACCGCTCGTGCCGCCGATAGGATTTCTCCAGATATTCAAACGCTTTATCCTTGTTCTGGAGTTGGGCGTTTATAGCCGCGGCGAAGGAATTCTGTCGGTTGTCCCGCAGAGATTTCGTGCGTTGGCAAACCGGCGCGGCGCAAAATATCCTCGTAGCGCGGGTCGTTGGAAAAGCTTTCTCCAAAGTAAAGCCCGGCTCCCGCTTCAACGTAGCGTTTGAGAAAAACCACGTCGGCGTCGCGCTCCTCGATGGCTTTTTCCATCCACTCAAAAGCGCGATCGTTATCCCCAAGGCCGGCATAAACACGCGCGATATTGAAGGGGGCGGCGTATTGCCGCTCTCTCATTTCAAACAGTTGATCGAGAATTTTCAGAGCCTCGTCGCGTCTTCCGGCGAGACTGTAAGCGCAACCAAGTTTAGCTAACGCCATCTGGTTGTCGCCTAAACTCAAAGATTTTTGAAACGCTTCGACAGCCTCTTCATACTCTCCATTCGCCATCAACAAACTGCCGCCAACCCAGTAGCCTTGAGGGGCGTTTGAGTCCAACTCAATCATCTGTCCAACCAATCCGAGCGCGTCATCCAGGCGATCAACAAACAAATATATGAAGCCGCCTACTATGTTCACGGCAATGGAAAGAGGGTCCAACGCAAGCGCCTTTTTGCCTTCGGTAACGGCTTGGGCAAATCGTTCTCTGGAAGCCAGAAACAATCCGTAATACTTGTGTGCGTCTGTGCTGTTCGGGTTCAGCTCGACGGCTCGCTCGAATTCGCGTTCGGCTTTTGCCCAATCCCGCTCGTAGTAAAAATAGATGTGAGCCATCGCCAGATGAGCGTCGGCTAAACCTTCATCTATTTCGAGAGCGCGTTGCGCCGCAGCTTTCCACTTGGGCAAGATCTCTTGAGGAGAAAACAGACCGATGTGAGAAGAAAAGTGATAGTAATCGGCTATCTTGGCGTATGCCGGGGCGAACTCCGGGTCTTTTTCCAAAGCTTTCTCGAAATACTCGATGCTTTTCTGAATGCCCTCATCCGTCCACTTATTACAATGATAAAGTCCCTTCAGATAAAGTTCGTAAGCTTCAGTATTGTCGGTATAACGCTTGAGAATCGCCGCTTTTTCCTCGCCGAACAGTTTCACTTTCAGCGCATCAACGACTGCGAGCGTGATTTCATCCTGCACATCGAAAATGTCCCGCATCTCGCGGTCGTATCTTTCCGACCATAGATGATAGCCGTCCGCCACGTTGATAAGCTGCACAGAGATTCGCAGCCGATTGCCCGAACGTCTTACGCTGCCTTCTAAAACGGTTTTGACATTCAGAGTTTTTCCAATCTC
>DATIBJ010000232.1:0-11916 GCA_035457565.1 Pyrinomonadaceae bacterium
AATTGTAGGGGCGTCCCTCCGTGGGCGCCCCATTTTACAGGTGACGCGGAAGAAGCATGGGCGCCACGCCTGCACCATCGATCAGGGAAGATTGAGATTCAGGGCTTGGTGGCCTAGGGCTTCTTCGTGTCAGTTGTCGACTTATTAGCGCCGGGCTGTAGTGGCTTTTTGTGCTCAGATATGTACCGTTCTAGTTTTTTCCTATCGACATAATCAGGGAGCTTCGCCAGGAATTGTTCGTACTCGCTGGCCGCACGATCTTTCAGTCCGACGGCGTTGTACAGAGCCGCGAGCAGCAGGTGTGCCTCGGCCTTGCCATGAGGATCCAGTCGTAACGCCTCGTTTAGTTCCGGAACGGCCTTGGAACCTTGCTTCAGTTTCAGGTATGTCTTGCCCAGCAAGAAATGAGCGTCGGCGGAATCGGGGCGCGCTTGAGTTGCGCCGTAGAGAGGCTCAATCGATTCCGCGTCTCTCTTTTGCGTTATCAGAACACGGCCGAGATTTAGAAGTGCCAGTGCAAAGGTTGGCCTCTCTTGAATCGCTCGGCGATACGCCTTCTCCGCCTCAGCCAGTTCGCTACCCATCAAATGCGCTGTGCCTAATTCAGTCCACGCCTGGAAGTCTCCAGGATCGATATCAACAATTTGTTTGAGTAGCGACGCCGCCTCGCGGTCTCGACCGTTGTCGAGCAGTCGCTGCGCTCGTTCGAAGAGCGATTTGTTGCGGCCAACCCGATCGTAAAAATCGGATGCCGACACAGTCAGTGGTTTTGTGCGCTGGCGATGAGGCACACCCGCTTGCCATTCAAGATCGATGTCTTGACGAAAGTCGGTTTTAAATGCAGATTGCACAAAAACGCGAATACGCGCGACCTCCGACGCCTCAACTTCCACCACCACGTCGTAATTACCATTCGCAACATTGAGAAATCGATAGCGACTGTTGTTAGTGACGGTCTGACGCCCTAGCAGCGTGCCGCCTTCGGTATATAGTGCGATGTCGAAGCTCAGCGGCACGACTCCGTCGACATTTGTTTCGCTAACCTTAACGTCTCCAAACAGCGTGTGCCCACCAGCCTGACCTTCAACCGAAACGGTATGAATGAACAGGAAAAAAAGGGCAAGTAACGCGGGCGCGAGGCGACGGTCGGGGTGCCGTATTTCTGGCCAATTGTATCTGCCGCTCAGGTTTGCGGCGCTCGTCAGTAACTGTGCGCGCATGATGGTCGCATTCTGCCAAAAAATAAAGCGGGCTGGAAGGAATTAACGTCAGCCCGCTTGAATTTGCGCCGACGCGATGCGGCGGTGGAAACGCGAGGCGCTAGAACGCGTAGCGGAAGCCAAACTGCATCACGCGGCGGGTTCCCTGAATGGAGACAAAGTTAGAGAAGTTCGTCGGCGCCGCCGATGTTTGCGGAACGTCCACCAAACCATAGCCGTCACGCGTCGCCAATATATCACCCATGCGTTGGGTGTTGGTCACATTGAATGCCTCGAAACGAAGTTCAAGCTTGTGGTCCTCCTTCCAAGGCATCCTAAACGACTTTGTAACTCCCAGATCGAGCGTGAAGTATCCGGGCAAACGGAACACATTGCGATCGCCTGTTTCACCGGGTTTGGCATTGCGGAAGCTCTGATACGCCTGAGTCGGATCGCAGCCGAAGAGCCGTGGCGGCTGGAGGTCTCCACGCGTTGGGCACGACTCGATTTCCCGCACCCGCGTACCGTAGCTCTGAAGATTCCAGTTCGTTGCCCAAGTCGCTCCGTCACGGGGCACACCGATCGGGTATCCCGAGTTCCAGCGCATGATGCTCGAAAGTTGCCAGTTGCCCAGAATGGCCTCGGCTGCCTTGTTACCGCCGAACGAGATCCAGCGATTACGGCCCATGGGAAGTTGCCAAACAGCGTTGAAGTTGATGACATGGCGAACATCGAAATCCGACACAGCCCAACTATCGTGTTGGCGGAGCGGGTTAAGAATAAACGCCCCGCCGTAGCTGCCACTGGTCTGCAGGCCGGAAGCATCATCCATCGATTTCGATAGCGTGTAATTGAAATCGAGAGTCAGCGACTCGCCGAGACGTTGCCGGACTGAGAGTGTTCCACCATGGTATTCGGAGTTGCCCACGGTGGTGAACGACGACAATGCACCGTATTGTGGCTGGTAGAAGAGTAGGTCTAAGTTTTCATTAAGGCGCGCGAAGTCCATATCGGATTGGGTCGTGGTCCAGTCGTTGCCATTGAAAATAAAGGCATCCCCGAACACGGCCTGAGTTGCGTTCGTAGGTAGGCCAGCCCGGCTTGAGCCGAGCATCCGCCTAAAGAAGTTCGGAACAGAGGCGTAGAAGTTTTCAAAAAATGGGATTGCAGGAATACTTCGAATGGCCGCCTGCATTCGCGCGAGGGTAGCCGCGTCAGTTGCAGTCGAGCCAACGATTCCCTGCAACGCAAGGTTGCGGCGAAAGTCCTCCAGCATCCCCGCCGCCGTGTACCAATCCATACCCGACTTCGGGTCTGTCAGGTTATTCGGCATCATCACGTCTCGCGACACAAGCAGATCACGTCCGAGGCGACCGATGTAGGATGCCTGGATCACTAATCCCTTCGGCAGTTCTCGTTCATAGGTCAAGTTCCACATGTAGTTGGTTGGAGACTTGATCCTTTCGTCCAGCGACGTTTCGATCACGAGTGCCATGTCAGCCGGGCGTTGGCGCGGAAAGGTCAGGTGATTCTCGATCGCCGGTGCGACCAACGGAAACGTTCGCACTGGCTGATCAAACCCAGTGAAAAGTGGGCATGGGTGGTTCGTCGTGTTACAGAAACTAAACGGGCTGTTAAGAGTAGAAAGGAACCCGAGTGAATTCAGCTGGTCGAATCGCGTGGCGAGTGTCTGACCAAGAAAATCGTTGGTCATCGCAAACCCACCGCGGATGACTGACTGGCCGGTATCGCCAAAAATCCTGTTCATAAAACCACTCTTGAAGTCGGGTGACCATGCAATTCCAACACGCGGCTGGAAGTTATTCTTGTCCCATGGATACATGGAAGCTGCACCATTCACTGGGCCCGACAACTCCATCAGGAGCGGTTCGATATAGTTCTGCCCCTTCGCCGACGCTTCAATGCGCCGCTGGAAGTAGTCGGACAGCGGGATGTTCGGCTTGGTTTCGAACCCATTGGTCTCGTAGATCGGGCGGCTGAGGCTGTAACGCAGACCGTACGTGAGCGTCAAGGTCGATCCGATCTTCCAGACGTCCTGCCCATACCATTCATATTCCTCAGTGGCGAATTCGCGCGCTGTTGGTGACCCCGCTGGGAGTAGGTTCCCTTCCTTGTCGTAGGTCAGCCTGGCATTCCAACTTGTCAGACGCCCGAGCAACGCGGACGCGGCATTCTGAATAACAGACGTCTGACCACTTCTTGGCCGAGCATTACCGGAGAAGAAGTTCGTAATAGGAGTAGAAAGTAGTGAACCGGAAGTGTAGCCGGACGGATTTGAGTACGCGGTATCGAACGCGCCGGCAAAGCTGGTTCGCTTGTTGCGCACGATCCGGAAGTTTCCTCCGAACTGTATGGTGTGATTGTCCATTACCCACGAGAAATCGTCCGTAAAGTTATGCACCGGCGTCGTGCGCTGCAACGTGCGCGAATCAAGCACGGGGAAAAACACGAAGCGGAAGTAGATCTCATTCTTGGAGGCATCGCCCTGCGTCGTAAATGCTTCTCGCGTTAACCCGTACCGGAAATTATTCACGAACCGATTGCTGAGGGTCCAAGTGTGACCCGCGGCAATACCCCATGGATGAGACCACGTGTCAGGCCGCGGTGTGTCAGGAAATGCCGGAACGCCGGCGATCTCGTCATGATTGACGTTAAAGCGAGCAAACAACTGTTGCTTCGAAGTGAGATTGTGGTCGAATCGAGCGACATGTGAATTGAAGTTGCTAGGAAGGTATGCGTTAAATCGATAACCAGCTGTATTAAGCAGCACCAATTGGCCTGTTGCTGGATCGACAAAGCTGTCGCCGGTGGTACCAAAGTCGTTCGCTGGGTATTTCGAAGCGGCAGCCGCTAATGCCGAGAGTGCCACTGGATTGGTACCGCCTAGTCCTAAACCACCTGGTAGTAACGGAAACACCGTTGCGAAGTCGGCGGCCGTAAATGTCGTCACGCCTCCCTCCAGGTTCGCGAACCTCAATTGTCCGACGCCCATAGTTGGTAAAGGCACCCGCTGAAGAACGCTTTGTTGACTGCGGTCGGTACGCCCTTCGTAGCTATAGAAGAAGAACGTTCGGTCGCGAACAATGGGCCCGCCGAAAGCACCACCGAAAGTGTTGCGGATTAACGCGGGCCGCGGAACCTTTTCCTCCCCAACCTTCGCTTGGCCCAGTTGTACTTGCGGATCATTCGGGCCGTACCTACCGGCACGATTGTTAAAGAAATCGTTAGCGGCCAGGACAGTCGGACGGTGAAACCAGAAAAGCGCTCCGTGAAAGTTATTGGTTCCACCCTTTGTAATGAGCGAGACCTGCGCACCGGATGAGCGGCCGAACTGAGCGTTTGGATTCGCGGTAACGACGCGGAACTCGTCAATTGCTTCTGCATTCAATCGCAGCACTGTATTGCTGGAGGGGCTTTGGCTCGCAGCGTCGCTACTGCTAGTGCTGCCGACTTGGTTCGATTGCTGCTCATTAATGTCAACACCATCGAGTGTCACGTTGGCCTGGTCGGCGCGCGATCCGGTTACTGACCCTTCGCGAGTCACGCCTGGCTGAAGCGTCAAGAGCGATGCTACATTTCGCGCCTCGAGCGGAAGCTGTCCGATTTGCTGGGACACAAAGTTATTTCCCAGGGACGCGTCCTGGTTGTTTATCAATACCTCGTTTGCCGTAGCGGCGACTGTTACTGACTCGGTGACCGCCCCAACCTCAAGCTGTATGTTCACCTCCGTCGACTTGGCCACCTGTGCTTGAACGTCGGTGATGACGCCTTTCTTGAAGCCTGACGCCGCAACGTCCACGCGGTAGGTACCCGGCGGCACCAACTCAAAAACGTAGTTACCGCTGTCGCTCGTTTGCTGGGTGCGCGATGTATTCGTTTCAGTGTTCGTGAGCGTCACGGTCGCGCCGCTCAAAACCTTTCCCTGCGGATCTACAACCGATCCGCGCACTGTTGATGTGCCGGATTGGCCAAGGGCTGTCGTACTCGCAACGCTGAGCAGGACGAGTAAGCCGCAGATCAAGCAAAGTTGTATCCTGAGATAGCTATATCGTTTCATTGGTTCCTCCGAAGTATGGTAGGCGTTCATGACTCAGCATCGACCTCCGCGACAACGTAACGTTTGCGGGTCTGTCGCAATGGCGCCAACGGATGACGTTTACGCTTGCGCAAAGCGGTCAACACAGCAGTCCAACAAGAACACTGGCGTTGAAAAGCTCGGCGCACGTCTCAAGAACATTCATGTGTTCATTGAGTCGTTCAATGCATTTTTTGTCTGCGGATCCGGACCTGGGCTAGCTACGTCCGTAGAGCCGAAAAAAATGTGAGGCGGATATAACGTGATACAACCTAATGATTCACTCAGACTCTTGCTGTTACCATTTCGCGAGCGCGTCAGCGAGGCAAAAACACTCGCGTTTTTGATGTTCGAGCAAAACTGAGGATTTTGTGAGGCACAGTATATTCAAATTTCGGCGCCAGTCTACGGAAAATCGTGCAAAGGCGAGTTTACAAAATTTTGGTCAACGGAAAACCACTGGCTAAGGTATGAGACCCTTCTAATTAAAGTAACTTTAGGCGCAGCTAATTCTTCCCTAGCCCATTCACCAGAACGTCCGACAACTCGGACATCAACAAATAAGCTGGATTATCAACCGACCACATGACGTCCGGCATGTCGTCGCACGAGATGGCGATGGCTATTCGGCCTTTTTTCGAGTAGATGATTGCGATCGAACTTCTGAGTCGATCGAGCGCACCGTACTTGCTTGCCATTGGAACATCCCACTGTGACCGTCCAATTGCGTATCGACCTTGTTCTCGCTTCATCAAGTCAATCATTTCTTTTGACGCTGCACTACTGACGACTTCGCCGCGTTCGAGTTTCTCCATCAGCAAAACCATTTCACGAGGTGTAGCCACGCCGAGGCCGAAGCGCTTGTTTTCTGGATCTTTGCCGGCTTTACTTTCACCGCCGCTACCGACCTTTCGCATGATCTTGATCTGGTTGAAACCCAACGCTTCCATGCGCGCATTGACGGCATCCGTAGTGAGTACTTCGAGAACCAGGTTAGTGGCGGTGTTATCGCTAACCAACATCATCAGGTTAACGGCATCGCGAAGTGTTAGCCGAAGTCCGTCTGAGAGTTCAAAAAGAATTCCCGAGCCGCCGTACTTCTTCTCTTTCGTCAGAACTACTTCATCGGTCCATTTAGCTCGACCCTCAGCAACACGCGCGAACGCTTCAACCATCACAGCGATTTTAATGGTGCTCGCGGTTCGAACACGTTCGTCTGCATTCAAAGCATAGGTCTGGCCCGTGTCGAGGTTCTTGGCGAACAAGCTGACGTGGCCTTTAAATGACGAGACTTTGTTCTTTATTTGCTGATCAAGTGCGTTTGAAGTTTGGGCACTTATGCTCGAGGCAAGAACAATAATTAAAAGGCAGAGGGAAGATATGGTTTTAGGCATAAGGTTAGTCGCACGCTTCATAGTGGGTCAGCAGTCAGTACCGTCCGCGGTAGCGGATGGGTGCGAAGCTCAAGTTGGCAGTTGAGATGCTAGCAAGGGTCAAAGATGCCTTGCGATGTAGTTCAGTTCCAGTGATGACTTGGCTTCGCACCCATCCGCTACCGCGGACGGTACTGACTGTCGACCCACCACAATGTTGTTTTAGAGATATCCCTTCGCGATCAGCAACTCCGCATTCAGAATCGCGGCGCCGGCGGCACCGCGAATCGTATTGTGGCTGAGAACTACAAATCTGTAATCCAGGACAGCGTCAGGAAGTAAACGTCCAACCGTTATCGTCATACCATTACCGGCATCACGATCGAGCTTTGGCTGCGGACGGTCTGGTTGGTCCAAGAATTGAATAACGGACTGCGGCGCAGAATGCAATCTCAACTCTTGCGGGATCGCACTGAATGTTTCAAACGCTCGACGAACCTCTGCAATCGCCGCTTTTCGTTGAAGCTTTACTCTCACGGCTGCCATGTGTCCGTCCATTACGTTAACGCGATGACATTGCGCGCTGACTGCCATTGGCGCATCCTCGATCCGATTGGCGTTTTTGCGACCAAGAATCTTGCGCGTTTCAGTTTCGATCTTTTCTTCTTCGCCGGCAATGTAGGGCAAAACGTTGTCGAGGATGTCTAACGAAGCGACGCCAGGGTATCCCGCGCCAGACAGCGCCTGCAAAGTAGTGGCGACTGTCGCTTCCACTCCGAACGTGATGTGTAACGGCGCTAACGCAAGGGCGAGCATGATGGTGGAGCAGTTTGGATTTGTAACAATGAAGCCACCCGATGAGTATTGTCGTCTCTGTTGTTCCAACAAGGCGACATGATCGTGGTTAACTTCAGGTATCAGCAATGGCACATTGACATCCATGCGGAACGCCGAAGAGTTACTAATCACCGGGTAGCCGGCTTTGGCGAAACTATCTTCCGTCTCGCGTGCAATGTCGCCCGGCAAGCTGGAAAAAACCAGATCACAGTCGAGTGGTGGATGAGGCGGCTGCACAACCAGCGAACGGACTGCACGCGGCATTGCGCCGTTCAGACGCCAAGAGCAAGCTTCCGAATATTGTTTTCCTTGCGATCTATCAGATGCGGCGAGAGCGGTTATTTCAAACTGCGGATGGTCATCGAGTAACTGAGCAAACCGCTGCCCGACCATTCCTGTTGCTCCGAGAATTCCGACTCGATACTTTTTAGTCACGCCTTCTCCCTGCCACAAAGACGGTTTCAAAGTAAGACTCAACTACAGCACGGGAGCGAAGCGACCGATTTCAAGATACAGTGCGCGCCTCGCTAGTGAAATCGGTCGCTTCGCTCCCGTTCTGTAGTTGAAATCTCTTTAATCACAGCCATCTCAAGGTTCATTTCGTCAACCTCTTCAAACCTTGCTGCATTCTCTTAACACCCTCAGACAACACATTGACGTCAGCACAAAAAGATACCCTAAGATATCCATCCCCTTGGCTACCAAAAGCGGAGCCCGGAACAGTAATAACACCTTCTTCTAACAATGCATCGGCGACCTGCATCGAGTTGCCAAACTGATTTACGTCCAACATCGTGTAGAACGCGCCGTCAGGTTGCACAGCGCACAGCTTTAACTCGTTTTCGATTAATCCGAGCAAGTGTCGTCGACGTTCAGCAAAGATTCTGCGAAAGCTCGCACGCGCGTCTTCCGCCTCTTCGGTCCACGCCGCTATTCCTGCCTTTTGCGAAACGGTTGACGCACATGTCGTAACGTAGCCGTGCAACACGAGTGAGCTGCGAATAACTGCTTCGTCTCCTGCGATCCATCCTAATCGCCATCCCGTCATGCTCATCGACTTTGAAAGGCCACCAATAATGATCGTCCGTTCGTAGAACGAGGATGCTGACTCGGGTCGATGGTCATAATAAAGCTCTCGATATATCTCGTCGCTAATCAGATATGCACCATGATCCTGCAGACTCTGGCCAATCACCGTCAGGTCAGTTGATGAAAGCATTCGCCCGGTTGGGTTCGAAGGGCTGATACACACCACCACCTTTGTGCGCGGACTCAGTGCGCGTCGAAAGGCCTCACCATCAAATGAAAAATCATTCGCCGCCGGTAATCGATAATAGACAGGCGTTCCTCCGGCCATCCGCACGATGGTCGGATAAGCAACAAAACCTGGATCAGGCAGAAGCACTTCATCGCCTTCGTCGACGAGCGACAACAGTGCGAGATACAACGCCTCTTGTGATCCGGCGGTGACAATCACTCGGTCTACATTGTCTTTTAAATAAGGATAGTCACCGGCGATCTTTTCTCTTAGCGCGGGAAGCCCTGCATGCGACGTGTAACCGTTCTGTTCTTCCGCGATCACTCGCAACGCGGCGCGCCGGATAACGTCCGGCGTCGGCAGATCGGGTTCGCCAAGACCCAAGTTGATACTGCCCGGACGAGCTCGATCGAAGACCTGACGAATGACGCTCTTCTCAATCCCACGCAATCTTGCGGGTGGCTGAAAGACACTCAACGGAGATAGTCCTCCAGCTGCACGGATGCTTCCGTCTTTTCGTCACGATACTTCACGATTACAGCCGCGTAGAGCGACAAGCCCCAGCCACGTCCCAGTTCATTCTGGACCGCACGTGAACCAGGTACGACCACTGCACCCGCAGGAATCTCGAGCTGCTGCGAGTTCTTCCGCTGATAGATTTCGCCGCGCACAAGATCATAGACAGGAGTCGAGCCAGTTAAAATCGTACCTGAAGCCAATACTGCTCGTTCGCGAACGATTGCTCCTTCGTACACGCCGCAATTGCCACCGATCAAAACATCGTCCTCAATGACTACGGGCACCGCGCCAACAGGTTCAAGCACGCCGCCGATCTGTGCTGCGGCGGAGATATGTACACGCTTTCCAATCTGCGCGCACGATCCAACGAGCGCATGGCTGTCGATCATTGTCCCTTCGTCGACATAAGCGCCGGCATTGACGAACATCGGCGGCATACAAACCACGCCGGACGCGATATAAGCACCGTCGCGAATACTTGATCCGCCTGGCACGATGCGGATGTTTTCAGTTATCTGAGTTGGTCTGATCGGATAGGTGTGTTTGTCGAAGAATTGCAGTGCAGAACCCGCTGACATGTCAGTCAGTACGCCCATGCGAAAGCCAAGCAGTATTCCCTGCTTAACCCAACTGTTAACTTGCCATTCGCCTGACGGCGTTCGTTCTGCCGCGCGCACTTCGCCGCGATTCAGCGCGCTTTTGAACTCTGCAAAGACCTCATGATCGGCCGGCGTAAACTCCTTCGCCGTTTTGCCGGCGATTGCTTCAATCTGTTCCCGCAGCTGCATGCGTTACTTCCTTCAACAGGCCGAGTTCTTCCAAAACCTCACGAACACGTGCGCGACTTTTATCTTGAATCGGCACCAGCGGCAACCGGAAGTTCTCTTCCAAAAGTCCCATCATCGCCATTGCCGCCTTAACTGGACCAGGGCTCGACTCGATGAAATTCACCTCCATCAGCGACAGCAAACGATAATGCAACGCGCGAGCTTCTTCCCAATTGCCAGCGAGAGCCAGATTGACGAATCGTGACATCAGCTCGGGCGCTTCGTTTGAGGCTACAGAGATCAGACCGTCACCGCCGAGCGCGATAATCGCCAGCGTGAGAGAATCGTCACCTGATAGGACCTTGAACCCTTCTGGTCTATCGCGAAGGATCTCCATTATCTGCGACAGATTTCCCGACGCCTCTTTAACTGCTGCGATGTTTTCAAAATCGCGCGCAAGACGCAACGCGGTTTGTGAAGAAATATTCGACGACGTCCGGCCTGGTACGTTGTAGACCACGATCGGCAGACCTGAAACAGCATCAGCAATTGCACCGAAGTGTTGATACAGGCCCTCCTGAGTTGGTTTGTTGTAGTACGGCGCTACAACAAGCACCGCATCAGCGCCGAGCTTGCGCGCGCGTTTCGAAGCGTCGATGGCGGCTGCCGTGGAGTTACTACCAGTGCCGGCGATCACCTTTGCACGACCGCGCGCTACTTCCACAGTGGTTCTGATGACGAACTGATCTTCTTCTTCAGTCATCGTCGCGCTTTCGCCGGTTGTGCCGCATGGAACCAGCAACTGCACTCCACCAGCGATTTGGTAATCGACCAGGTCACGCAGACACGCCTCATCCACGCTACCGTCAGACTTGAAGGGTGTCACCAATGCAGTTGCGCAACCTCGTAGCCAGTCAGTTTGTAGTGTCATGGATACCTCCTCTTAGGGTTGGTCTTTGCCCACCAGGTCAGGAATCATTGGTCATATATCATTTGACATCTATCAATTATCAATTTGGTCCACTGCCAAAGCGACCTTTTTTTAAATGGTAAATGAGAAATGTCAAATGATATATGATCAATGACTACTGTTCTGTTCTAATATCTCGTCGATAACTTCCCCGAACTCAAACACGCCTTTTCGTCCAACTATCCAATGCGCAGCCAACAACGCACCCGTTGCAAATCCCTGTCTTGATCTCGCCGTATGCGTCAACAAAACCTGATCGGCTTCTGAGTCGAAACCGACGCGATGAGTGCCGGGTATGTAACCTGCACGCGTTGACGAAACCGGTATGTCTCGCTGATAGCGCGCTTTCATGAGGTCACTCAAACGCAGAGCTGTTCCTGAAGGAGCGTCACGCTTGCGCGAATGATGTGCTTCTTCGATGAATGGCGCATACTGATCGATCTTCGCGAAACACTCTGACGCAGTCTGCACGATGCGATAAAAAATGTTCATTCCGACCGAGAAATTTGCGCCGTAAACAAGTGCCGAGTCGTACTCAGCGACTAATTGCTTCGCCCGATCTTGTTCAGACCAGCCCGTTGTTCCCTCGACAAGTGGCACTCTCGCTCGCGCACACGCTTCGACATTCTTAAGAACCGCATCGGCTATAGAGAAGTCGATCGCGGCATCGTGACCCCGCAACTGCTGCGAAAACTCGTCGATGGTTTGATGAGCGTTCCTTGACGAAACCACAAGGCCGATGTCGTCCCCCGCCTTGCGGGCCTCTACCGCAACGAGTTGGCCCATTGCTCCGGCTCCGATCAGTGCTAACTTCAAATCGCCAACTCCTTAGCGTTCGTCATCGCTATTGTAGGGGCGGCCCTCCGTGGTCGCCCTCACTTGGTCGTCGTGGGCAAT
>DATIBJ010000233.1:0-3899 GCA_035457565.1 Pyrinomonadaceae bacterium
CTCACGGACCACCGCGACACTCCCTCGCGCTGGACCTTCTTCAACAATGCTTATCTTCGCACTCCCGCTGACGAACGAACGTGGCGCACGCTGCACGTCTTCAAAGTCCATATTCCATGCGGGCCACTGTCTCGGATTGTCGGTCGATATCGCGAGCCGGATCGGCGCCGATAGAAGTTCGCGTGAAGTCCGTTTGTCGAAAATGCTCGACACGTCGCCGTTGTTATCGAGACGCACACGATAGCGTGCGTTTTCAAGTGACGATTCGCTCACTTTCAATGTCGAGCTCGAGGGAGACTCCGCGGGCTGCACATCGTAGACTGCGAACCCAACCGATGGGACCTTCGCAACGAACAGAATCTTTCCGTTGCTAATCTGCGACGGAACCTCGGTTCCATCTGGTCCAACAACGCGAACCGCTTTTGGCACGCCATTCGGAAACGACACCGTCGCTTCAACGAGGTCTTCGCGCGTGATGTTCAGCGGGTTATAGACGACGACCGCAGCTCCCTTCACTTGTGTATCAAGCTCCGCCGCGATGCCGTTTACAGCGCTTGTCATCACACCGGCGAATTGATTCATGGCAATCACATCGTCGTTCCAGGCAAACTCGAAAGCCTTCGGCGTCGCAGTACCCGGCAATATGTCGTGAAACTGTCCTCCCATCACAAGCGTCCAGGCATTGTTCAGTCGCTCACGCGGATATGGACGTGCGCCGAGCCACTCAGCTGCTACCGAAGCTTTCTCCGCCGCATCGGCGAGTAACTCATTCTTTCGATTCCAACGCTTCTGGTAAGCCTGAGAGGTCAAAGACCCGGCCGAGTGATTGATGAGTTCGAGATCGCCTTTGTATCGCGGCATGCGATCCGTCGGGCAGCAATTCAGTATGTCGTGAAAAAGTTGATCAGCCTTCGACCAGATCACGCGAATTGGTCCATCGCCCATTTGCACAACTGGGCCTGAAGGTGTGGTATTCGTCTGACCAAAGGCGAACGGAGGCGGAAGAATCGTTTTGCTCTTCGAAGTGATTGCCTCCATCAGTCGAACGGAATTCTGATTGGGCGACCCGCCCACATCACCAGTGCCGACGTAATGATAATCGGCAAAGATGCCGGTAAGGTTGCCGTTGATGTCGATTCGTCTGGGCCAGTCCTCCAAGGCTCGCGTTCTTGCCTGGTTCTGTTGCGCTGTTAAGTTGGGATCTGCGCCTGGTGGGGGTGGTGGGGTCTTACTGATGTCGTAGTTCACCTGGCTGCCGTAGCTAAGAGGGTTTAATGCGGCGATGACGGTACTGCCATCTGGTCCTTCCCAGATTCCGACGTTAAAGGGAATTCCCACCGGAGTTTTTTGGGGTGAATCAGGTCCGCCGACAAATGGCGCCGGTTGCCATGCTGACGAAAGTTTTTGCGTGGAGAAGCCTTTGATGCCCGAATGCGCAAGGATGGTCGGCAAAGAGGCTGGGAAGCCGAAACAATCCGGCAGCATGTACTCATCGCTGGCGACACCAAATTCTTTACGGAACCAGTTATTGCCGTAGAGGATTTGCCTGAAGATTGACTCAGCATTGGGCGAGTTCACGTCACCCTCTTCCATTGAAGAGCCGGCGGGAAACCATCGTCCCGCTGCGACGTATTGCTTCAACCTTTCGAAGTCGGAAGGGTAATACTCTTTGAAGAAACGGTATCTGTTTGCGCCTGTGAAGTTGAAGATATAGCTCGGATACTTTTCAAACAGCATGAAGTTATTGCGCAGAGTCTTCGTTAAGTATTCCTGAATGACCTGCGGATATTCCCAACGCCATTCAGTATCAAGGTGAGCATAGCCAACGACGTATAGGGTTCGTTCTTTTGCGAGGTTGGGCCTGGCAGGCGCGGACGGCCCATGTGACTTGCGAGTTGGCGATAGTCGTCTTTGTGTGTTTGAGGAACTACGAGTCTGTCCGAAACCAACACCGAGCGAGAGAAGGCAAACGAATAGGAGCAGGAGGGAAAACCTCAGGCAACGCAGCATGGCTTTATCCTCGGATGAAGGATGTTCGATAAACTTCAGTTTGTCGTCGAGCTACGGTTGTCTCCAACGTCAAATGTAATGAGGGTGACGACAAACTAAGGTTTATCGAACACGAGTATCACTTGAGTAACTTCTCAAGTTGTGCGGCTAAATCCGAATTGATTGCTTTTAGAGCTTCATACTGCTCGCGGGCCGACTTCTTATCGTTGATCGCGACAAATGTAAGACCGAGATTGTAATGTGCCTGAGGCAGAGACGGTCGCAGTTTTAGTACGTTCTGATAAGCTTCAATCGCTTCAGAATAGCGCTTGGCGTTGTAAAGAGTCAGACCAAGATTGAAATAGGCCGCCGCATTCGCCGGCGCAATTGTCGTTGACCGCTGCAGCGCCGTTGCCGCTTCTTCATATTGCCCTAGACCGTTGTAGGCATTGCCGAGGTTTTTGTACGCGTACGACAGTAGCTCGTTTCTTTCCTGATTGCCTTGCGTGTATGCCTGCCCTGTGTCGCCTAGTAATTCGATCGCGCGAGTAGTAACAACGACCGCATCTTTGTAGCGCCCTTTCTCGTTGTAGGCGACACCGAGATTGTTGAAGACCTCGGGGTTCGTGGGCTCCTTGTCTCGCAACTTCTCGTAGATCGGAATCGCTTCGTCGTAATTTCCAAGACGCGCCAGTGAAAAAGCGAGCGGTAAGTATGCGGCCTGGTAATCAGGATTGAGTTTGATCGCCTGCTGATACGATTCTGCAGCTTCCTTAAATCGGCCCTGGTCAACATATACATTGCCCAGACCAGCGAAACCGCGGGCGTCCGTTGGAGCGACGCGAGTAGCTAAACGATATTGTTCTTCGGCCTCTTGAGGTTTGGAGGCTTTGCGAGCTGCGTTGCCGCGGGCTAGCAGTTGCTCGGATTGTGGAGCCGCAGGTTTACTTCCTCGACCGGATGTCTTGCCGCCACCAACAGTTCCGGGCCGGCCTGGACCAACCTGATGGACTGTGGGATTTTGCGGAGCGCGAAAAATCAACGCGGCACCGCCGACAATGTCGCCCGTCAAACGGCCGCCACCCGGTTGTTGGGCGGAACCGAAAAGCGCCGAACCAATAAAAAGAACACAGCTGAGTGTTAGGGGCAGGGGCCAGGTCAATCGATGTTGCATCACAAACCTCGCAATTCGTCTTACGGATTACAACCCATTTTGAAGACGAAAGACAAGCGGGCCGCGGGGACGGGAGACACGGAGACAGGGAGACAGGGGGACGGGTCGACGCAGAGACTGCGAGATTCACCGCGTCTCCGTGTCTCCCAGTCCCCCTGTCTCCCTGTCTCCGCGGCCGCCGCCGTGCTCCTGCCGCGTGCTTCTGCTCCTGTTAGTTCAGTCCATCCAGCTGCAAGCCAATCGGAGTAGCGCCGGCTCCCTTTAGACCATCGATCAACCGAGCAACTTCGCCATAAGGAATAGTTCTCGGCGCCTTGATGAAGACCGTCTTTTCAATGCGCACCGAGTCAGGTAAGTCGTTACGTGTCGCCATGTCCGGCCGGTACGCATGATTCTTGGTCCGCTCTGCAAAAAGCCACGTTAACTTCTCTTGAAGTTTTGCAGGATCATCAACGGTACCCATGTCTGTCAGTTCGTTTAGACGCAACGAGCGGTCAGGTTCTATGGCGACGACTAGCGTGTTAGGGTTCGCGGCCAAATCGCGGCCATCCGGAGGAGACGGCAATTTGGCATCGAACTTATGTGGCTTCAGGGGCGCGGCGACCATGAAGATGATCAGCAAGACCAGTAGCACGTCTATAAGTGGGGTGACGTTGATTACGGGTTCGGCGTGTGATTCGGATTTTGCCATACGACCTCCTCGTGTGCGGCCAACGAGGTCTTAGACACAGCAAGG
>DATIBJ010000234.1:0-11951 GCA_035457565.1 Pyrinomonadaceae bacterium
GTGCTGCCTGACAGAAGTTGAATCCACCGGAGCTCAACGACAAACTGTGAAGTTTATCGGACATTAGGCAGCCTGCTTTTGCTTTTCGGCATCGACATAGTTGATCATAACCCTCTCCCGTCATCTCAATCGTTTCGAAAGGTAATTGGCATGAAATCAATCCTCGTTTTGCTTCTGACCGCGGTTATTGTCGCGACGGCGCAAGCACAAACTCAGCTCAAATCGCCAACCGAATCAGTTCTCGATCGCTTCCTGCGTTACGTAAAGATCGACACTCAATCGGCCGAAGATCAATCGACTACACCGAGCACTCGCAAGCAGCTGAATCTGGCCAACCTGTTGGCCAAAGAACTGACAGCTCTCGGTGCGCAGAACGTACGCGTCAGTGAATTTGGAATTGTCTATGCAACAGTCCCGGGAAATCTCGCGGACAATTCAAAAGTGCCCGTGATCGGCTTTATCAGTCATATGGACACGTCGCCGGCGGTTTCGGGCGAAAACGTCAACCCCATCATCCAGAGAAACTATCAGGGCGGCGACATCGTGTTGCCAAAGGACCAGACGCAAGTGATTTCGGTGGCAAAGAATCCGGGGCTTAAGGACTTAATCGGCGACGACATCATTACTGCCGACGGCACGACCTTACTCGGATCGGACGATAAAGCAGGCGTTGCTGAAATCATGACGATGGTTGATGTCTTGAGACAAAATCCGCAGATCAAACATGGAACGCTAGCTATCGCTTTTACCCCCGATGAAGAGGTGGGTGGTGGGATCGATAAGTTTGATATCAAAGGATTCGGTGCCAAGTTCGCATACACGGTTGATGGCGAGGAACTCGGCGAGATCAGCGACGAAACCTGGAGCGCGCGAACTGCGACCGTTACCTTCCAGGGTAAGAGTACACATCCTGGGACGGCCAAAGGGATCATGGTCAACGCGATGTACGCACTTGCCGATTATCTCGGGCGCGTACCGCACGATATCCTGCCTGAAACAACTGATGGACGCGTTGGCTTCATTCATCCGTACACCGGGATAGCCGATGTCGAAACCTCAACCGTGAAGATCCTACTTCGCGATTTTGACGTTAGCGGTCTCGATGCGAAAGAAAAGTTGTTACGCGACATGGTTTCGCAAACTCAGGCAAAGTTTCCGGAAGTTAAAGTCAGCATCGACGTCAAAGAGGACTACAAAAACATGAAAGAGGTGTTGAAGAACTTCCCTGAACTAACGGAGAACGCAATGGAAGCGGCGCGACGTGCAGGATTGAAGCCGTTTCTCAAACCTATTCGTGGTGGCACGGACGGCTCGCATCTAACTTTTGAGGGACTGCCAACACCGAATCTGTTTACAGGCGGCCATAACTTCCACGGCAAACTGGAATTCAACTCGCGCCGCGGCTTGGAAAAATCTACTGAGACATTGCTTCATCTCGTCCAGATATTTGCCGAAAAAGCAAAGAGTTGACGGACGCTAAACAAAAAGAAGCTTATCGCAGCGGCTACGTTGCTCTCGTAGGACGACCGAACGCCGGCAAGTCGACGTTATTGAATCGACTTGTTGGCCAAAAGATCGCCGCAGTTTCAGATAAACCTCAAACAACGCGTTTCAGAATTCAGGGCGTAATCACCAGAGCAGACGGTCAGATAGTTCTGGTCGATACGCCCGGTGTTCATCAGCCAGGCTACAAACTCAACCGGCGAATGATGGCTACGGTCCAAGATGCGCTACTGGGCGTGGATCTAGTTTGTCTCCTGCGCGACGCATCAGTTTCAACCGGAAATGGTGATCGATTTGTTCTCGAACTGTTGAAGCAAGCCGCAAAACCTTCCATCCTTATCCTCAACAAGACCGATAAGCTCGAAGATAAGTCAACGCTGTTGCCGCTAATGCAATGGTATTCAAGCGAGCACGAGTGGCGCGACGTCGTTCCAGTCTCGGCGCTCAAGGACGACATGACGGACGTCCTGCTGGATACGATGACGCGGAATCTCCCACTCGGCGAGCCCATCTTTTCCGAAGACGAACTAACTGACCAACCGCTTCGTGTGATGGTTTCTGAGATCGTCCGGGAAAAGATCCTGCAGGTTACCGGCGAAGAGATTCCGTATGTCACCGCCGTTATTACAGAGCGATTCGAGGAAACGCGCGACGACTTTGCGAGAATCAATTGCGTAATTCTTGTGGAGCGCGCTTCACAGAAGAAGATAGTGATTGGGAAAGGCGCGAGTCGGTTGAAGCAAATTGGGATCAATGCCAGACGGGATATCGAAGCGCTCGTGGGCCACCGTGTGCATCTCGAGTTATTTGTGAAAGTTGAAGAAGACTGGCGCAACCGGGATGCGCTGCTAGATGAAATGGGACTGGCCTAAATCATTGCCGATTGTCGAATGCCGATTGCCGATTGAAAACCCGGCTGACACCGGAGATGATTGAATCCTATTCGCAATGGAACCCAAGGACCAATCAGCAATCGGCAATCGGCAATCGGCAATATCCAACGAATGGCATGCTCTCGATCTAGAGGTGGAAGCCGCGGCGCGGGAAGCAGTCGAGTACGCGCTGATGGAAGCAGGCTCTGGAGGAACAGAGACAGTCGATAAAAGCGAGGGTCTGGTTCAGGTCACAGGCTATTTCCCAAACACTCCGCAGCGAGAACTTGTGCGGTACCAGTTGGCAGAGGCGCTTCGAGTTTACGACCTGCCCAGCTCCTGCGTTCGTGACATGAATCTGCGAGTTGTGCCCGAGCGCGATTGGCTCGCGGAATGGAAACAAAGTTGGCAGCCCGTTGACGTCGGGAAGTTTGTCATCACACCCCCCTGGATAGAAATTCCTGAGAGCGGCGATCGCGTGGTGATCACGATCGAACCCGGCATGGCATTCGGTACAGGCACGCATGAAACCTCACGCCTCTGTTTAGCTGCGATTGAAGAATACTTCACCGGCGAGAGCTTTCTCGACGTCGGAACCGGCACCGGCATACTTGCGATTGCCGCCGCCAAGCTCAAACCCGAAGCAAGTATTCAGGCTTGCGACACCGATGAGGCTGCTATTTCAGTTGCGATTGAAAATGCGCGCATCAATAAGGTGGCTAAGCGCATCTCGTTTGTTGTGGGTTCTGTTCATGACGAAATGGCTTCCGCAGATCTGGTCTGCGCAAATCTCACCGCGGATGTGATTATTGAAATCATGCCAACTCTCCTACAGCTTACGTGCGGCCGCTTGATTCTGTCAGGGATACTCACTGAACAAGTATCAGCGGTTTACGAGCGGTTGCTGGAGTGCGGCGTATCAGGCGAAGTCCAGAAGGTGTACGACGGCGAATGGGCAGCTCTCATCGTGTAAGCTACCTCTCGTCAAGAGTCGTCATGCACTGGAATCGGCTCTGCCGTCCGGTGTGAGGCGGTGGCTCTGCCCCGCCGCCCGTGGTTGTTTGATACTCGGCTCTGCCCTTGGTATGGCCTTTGGCCTAGGAATCAGGAGGGCGTAGCCCGCACCAAGGGCATAGCCCGATTCAAGCTTCCGGCAGACAACGGCGGGGCGAAGCCACCGCCTCATATCGGAACGGCAAAGCCGCGATATCGAACCCGTCTGATCCAACTTCGTTTATGACTCGACGTAGGTTCTACGCACCACCAGAGGCATTCGACTTTCAGGCGAAGTCGGTCTCGCTCGGAATCGATGAAGCGCGACACCTTCGTGAGGTACTGCGTCTGAAAGCTGGTGACGGTGTGAGAGTTTTTGACGGCGCGGGAAAGGAATACAACGCAGTCGTATTGAAAGCGATGCGTGATTCGGCCGTGCTTGAATTAGGCGACATCGCGGAACCAGCAAGTCAAGAATCACCACTCCACTTAACTCTGGCGCTAGCGCTGCTGAAAGGTGACAAGTTTGATCTAGTAGTGCAAAAGGCGACTGAACTGGGAGTGAATGAACTGATTCCGGTGATGACGAAGTTCGCCGATATTCGTTTGCACGATCCATCTGACGCGTCGAAGCGCGTGGCGCGTTGGCAGAGAATCGCACTCGAAGCAGCAAAGCAATCAGGGCGCGCTGCACTGCCAGTGATCAATGCGCCACTCCCGTTTGATGAATTAGTTCGAAGAGAAGCCGCTGATGGTGCTCTGCGCGTGATGTTTGCGGAACGCGGTGGTCAATCGATGGCCGACTTACCAGAAACTCTTTCAACACGGGCCGCGAGTGTGCTGGTGGGCTCTGAAGGTGGTTGGGCACCGGAAGAAATCGCCTCAGCGGCAGAGCACGGATGGAAAATTGTGACTCTGGGGGGACGAGTAATGAGAGCTGAAACTGCGGCGATCACTGTCACCGCGCTAATGCAGCACCGGTATGGGGATCTGAGGTAATTGCCGATTGCGGATTGGGATTTTCAGGTTTTTTGCTAATAAGTTTCTAGTAACTCGGCGTGTGAGAGGGTTTCAATCGCCAATCGCCAATCGGCAATAGGCAATGAGTGCTCTGCTTACCCATTTGACCGGCGCCGGAACCGGAGTGAGAATGTTGTCAGCTCGCTGGAACAATGCGTGTTGGTTGGTCGTTTGTAGCTTCGGATCTCTGTCGAACAATCAAAATGTCGTATAGCAAAGAAGATGCGTTATCTAAGGCCCGGCACGATCTGGCTCGGCGGCTTGGTGTGAAGGAGCATGACGTTCGCGAAGACGCAGTAGAAGAGGCAGATTTTCCTGACACTTCGCTCGGCGCCGGTACAGACGACGAAATGAGTGGCCAGATGATCACACGCGGCTGGCGAATTAAGCTGCAGGCCAATAACCGGACATATGAATACCGTGCCGATCGAAACCAGGTGCGACTCTACGACTTCAACGGGAAGAACTTTCTCCTGTGAAGCTCCGAGTACACAGCTCCCGTAGGTTTGACGAACTCTGAGGTACCAAAGCAATGAACCGCAATAACTTTCTAATCCACATCGCATTGGCAGTTGTGCTGATTCTGGTCGCTGCGTTCGCGGGTCAATTACGAAGGTGGCAACACGAATACAAGGCGCGTGTTCGAATCATGCCGGCAGAGGAGAAAACGCGCAGAGCGGCAACGACAGCAGAAGTAGCGGAGATCGAAGCTCGCGCACTCGCCCGTCCCGAAGTGTTAGTGAAGTTCAAACCCGGTATCAGCGACAGCACGATTCGCCACATTACTGCGAAGTTCAACGATCGGGTGGAGGACTCCATTGAGTCAGTTCGCGGCCTCAACGCGATCGACGATCTCGACGACGCTGACGCCGTGCAAACTGCCGCAGCGTATCTCGCATTGCCCGAAGTAGAATACGCGGAACCAAACTATGACATCGAACTTGATGACTTCGCGTCCAATCCGATTAGACCAAGCGATCCGCGCTTCTCAGATCAATGGGCATTGGCAAACGATGGTCAGCGAGGCGGCAAGCAAGGGGCAGACATTAGCGCGATGAATGCGTGGTCAGTGACCACTGGCGACGACGATATTGTAATTGCCGTATTGGATAGCGGGGTTGATTACAACCATTCGGATCTGGAAAACAATATTTGGAGACGTCCGGCAAACGTACCTGAATTTGTCGATGATACCGCGGGAACGATTCAAGACCTCCAGGGCTACAACGCAATTAACAACGACGCCGACCCAATGGACGACAACGGCCACGGCACCCACTGCGCTGGAATCATCGGCGCTGAAGGTGGTAACGACATTGGCATCACCGGGGTGAACTGGAAGGTTCGCATCATGCCTTTGAAATTTATGAACGCTGGAGGCTACGGAACCACGAAAGACGCAATCGAGGCTATCAACTACGTCATCGATCGCAAGAACCACGGCGTTAACGTCAGAGTAATAAGCGCCAGCTGGGGATCCACTATGAGATCTCAAGCTCTAGAGGACACAATTAACAAGGCTTACGAAGCGGGCATACTGTTTGTGGCGGCTGCGGGCAATGCAAGCACTGACAACGATCGACGGCCGCACTATCCGTCGAGTTTCCCGAATGTGATCGCCGTCGCGGCCCTGGATCGTAACGACAAACTCGCGTCGTTTTCCAATTGGGGCGCGAAGCACGTGGCGATTGCGGCGCCAGGCGCAGAGATCCTGAGCACCTGGTTGGGAGACGAATATGAGGAGAAGTCGGGCACGTCGATGGCGACGCCCGTGGTTGCCGGTGTGGCGGCACTGGTAGCAGCAAACGAGCCTCGGATATCTATCGACGATCTGCGTAAGAGAATACTGACTTCAGTTGATAAACTTGATTCACTGAAATCGAAGGTGGCGACGGGCGGGAGAATCAACGCGGCGAAGGCCCTCGGCGCTCAATGAGTAATGTTCGATAAACTTCAGTTTGTCGTGAGGTACGATGAGTTCAACGCGTGTGGGAACTAACGCACTACTCAACGGGACAATTACTGAAAGAAGTTGGGACGTACTGAGAATTATCGACAAACTAAAGTTTATCGAACATTACGGTTGACTCAACCGGCGTTTCCCTTCCAGAGCTTCTTTGTAGGCCCCGCCGCGAACATCTCCGATCTTTATCGCCTCTTCAAAATGCTTCAACGCTTCAGCCTTGTTTTCAAGAAATGCGTTGATGCGGCCAATCGCTTCATGCGCGCGCGACATCACCGCCTTGTCAGTTTCAGGCGATGAAGCTTCGAGCGCAAGCCGGTAGTTAGTTAGCGCACGTCCCAGGCGTTCAGCTTGAACCTGTTCATCGATCGCGTCGGCAGCGGCCAAACTCGATGTTTGACCTAACGCAAAGAATATTCGCGGTTCGCGGGGAAAGTTGGGTAACAGGGCCTTCAAACGTGTCTCGGCGCCGTTGTAATCTTTCAACCTCAGGATCTCTTCAACAGCCGACAATTCTTTTACCAACTCGGCGTTCCGTTGATTGGCCGGATCCGCAGTGGTAGATCCAATTTCCGCACGTCGCGCTGCAAGCCTTTGTTCGCGAGCGGCTAGAGCACGTTTCCGAGCTTCAGCATATTCCTGTGGTCGCTTTGCCTCTTTTGCCGGATCGAAGGACGCCATCATGTCGGGGAAGAAATTCGCAACGTCGAAGCCGGCAGTCTCGATTCCTTTTAACTGATCGGCAAAGAAGAAACTCAGCAACGCTCCGCGTTCGTAATCATCTGCCAGGCGCGCGATGCTCTCGTCCTGGATCGCCTTAGTTTCTGCGATGGTTTCTGCGCCAATGGAAGCGCGCACCTTCTCATCTTTTTCTGCCTGCAGACGCGCGCGCGCATTCTTCGTCAATGAGTCGATGCGTCTGACTTCGTCGTATCGCGCATCAGCGGCAGCAACGAACGATCGACTCACCGTCAGAAACACATCTGGCGATACCTGGCCGTTTGCTTTTTGTCGCTCTGTTATTAGCTGGCGAATCTGTTCACGTCGCGCAGCGATATCTTTATTGAATCGCAGCACAAGCGCATCGATGACGTACTGCAAATAAGCGCGACGCAGTTCTGAAGACGTGGGATCAGTTCCCTCTGGTACGATTGCGTAATAGTCGTCACCAATGATGCGGAAGTTGATCGCACCTGGAGCGGCAAGTAGATCCGGCTGAATGAAGAAGCGCCGATCTTTCTGGCGGAACGTGTAAGTCTTTTTCTCCTGGTTCTTCTTGGCCGTTGGTGATTTCACCTCCACGCGGTCCGTCGAGACGGTCAACGGCTGCGTGTGAAGATACGTAAGCAGGCCGCGAACCATTTGGGTTGTTGGTGCTCTCAGTCGATCGCCCTCTGCTTGATAAGCGCGGACGTAACTCACCATCTTTTCTTCCATACCGGAACGACGATAGAACTCACGCACCAGCGGAGCGAAATCGAGTACTTCGAGAAGTCCTGAAGGTAGATCGTCGGATCGTTCCGGAGCCTCGAGCGTTGGAGCAGGGGTCAGTGCGAGCGCCAGAGAAACGTACCGCGAAGCCTGATCGGCCGGCGTCGCAGGTGCCGGCAACAGGTTACGTTCATAGAACACACGCAGACGTTCGCGAAGTTGCGGGTCTAAACCCGCCAGGTCTTTGCGCACCATGGCACGAAAGGCGGAAGGCTCGCGCCCAACGGGTAAAGCATTCCAGCCCGCTGCTTCCAGCGCCGCCATGACAACAATCAGTCGCGGATCGGCCTGAAAGTCAATTCCGTATTCCGCCAGTTGAAATGCGGAGGTGGAAGGCTGTTGTGGAGTTGTTGTGGGCCGCGGAGGAGTTGTTTGGGAAAAAGCAGTTACGTTAGGAAGAATGATTGCCAGTAAAATTATTAAACAGTGCTTCATAAATCGATTGAGCTACTAGTACCGAGATGCAGTTCGGAAACCGTTAAAACGGTTCCACAACATTCAACCATGCGCGCGCCCCAAGCTAAAGCATGGGGAGAATGAGACGTTGAGTCTCCTTCGCCACCAACCAAAAGTCCTAGATGCCCATCCTTTAGAACCCGATGCCAGCGGTTCACGTTGGCTCCGTTGCCTTTCGACGGCGATAAGTGCGCAAGGCTTTTAATGTTAGCGGATACGCTAAGAGCGAACAAACGACGGATAGGACAGTGGCGCCCACGGCAAAGGGCTTAACGATCGCCCAACTCTGAATGAATATTTGCCGGTAATACTCGCCGGAAAAGATCGCCGGATGCGTTAATAGTTCGACACCGGCATCAGGAATCCGCAGCGGTCGACCCAGGATGAACGCTCCAATTGCATAGGAACCGATGATAATCGGAACCAGGGTAAGGAAGGGATTATTAATGAAAGTGCCTGCGTAAATAGCGATCTTGTTGAAGCGGAAAACGAAAGCCACGAACGTGGCCATGATCGTATGCAGCCCCAAAAAAGGCGAGAACGCAATGAAGACGCCGATTGAAAAAGCGAGCGCCGTCCGCTCCGGTGGATCATCAATCGCAAGCAGACGGCGAAGTGTAGAACGGAACATTTACAACCGACAGGCTCTCAAGCTGTCTAGTGTTCGCAAGACAGACCGGCATGTGTGCCGGTGCTATTGAAAACTCTTCAGTGCTTCAGCTTCGTTTTCATAAACATCAAAAACCGTAAGCAGCTTGGTGATAACCAACAGGTTCTGAATTCGATCAGTCAGGTTCAGCAGCTTTAACTGCCCACCTTGGCGGCTGACGGTCGTGTAATTCGCGATCAGTTCACCGATGCCACTCGAATCAACGTAATTAACACCAGCCAGGTTTAAGAGCATCTTCTTCTTGCCCTGGCCGGCAAGGTCTCTGATCGCATCTCGCAGCGCGATACTACCTTCGCCGATTCGCACTGCTCCGCTCAAATCCAGAATTGTTACGTCTCCGGCCTGTCGTTCTTTAACGTCCAGCTCAGCCATGTTTTGCTACTCCGTTCAGCCTGGGGGTTAATGCTTCGTTAAGTTTCTACTTGAAACTGTTGAGTGCCTCAGCTTCGCTCTCGTAAACGTCAAAAACTGTTAGAAGTTTCGTGATGGTAAGAAGGTCCTGAAGTTTTTGCGTCAGGTTGAGAAGTTTGAGCTGACCTCCGTCCTTGTTTATGGCGGTGAAGCTCGACACCAATTCACCGATGCCGCTCGAGTCGATATATCCGACTCCGGCGAGGTTCAACAGAATCCGCTTCTTACCTTCCTCCAGCAGCCTGCGAATGGCGGTTCGCAACGCGACACTGCCCTCACCAATGGTGATCTTCCCGCTCATGTCGAGAACAGTTACATCACCAGCCTGACGTTCCGCGATATTCAACTCAGCCATTTGAGAGATCTCCTTTATGCATGTGGGCGATGGTCGATTAACGTCGCTTGAGCATCCGCACTGTTGTACCGCCTCCTGGTCTGATAGACCAGGTAACTTCATCCATAAAAGTGCGCATGAAAAAGATTCCGCGCCCAGAGGTTTTCATAATGTTCTCATTTTCTGTCGGATCTGGGACTGCCTCCGGATTAAAGCCCTGACCTTGATCATGAACCGTGATCTCAACGGCCTCTGGCGAGCTCTTCAAGGTGAGTTCAACTGCTTTCTGCTCATCCTGCTCATTGCCATGCACGACAGCGTTTGTGACGGCTTCGCGCACAGCCATATCGATCCCGTAGGCGGCCTCCTCTGAGATCCCTGAGCGACTCACAAAGTCCGCTACAGCGTTCGCGGCTTTCGCAACCGTCTCGATGCGGCTGGGTAAAGTTAGCTCAGTCGTTTCTACGGTCACAACGATCAGGCAAGGCCTCCCGAAAAGCCATGCCGCGAGGGCTTTGGCTGCTTTCTAAAAGCTCCAACGCTATCCGGAGGTTCGAGGGTGTAACACGCTGCCTAGGCGCGTGTCAACTTTGCGTTCGAACGGCATGATTGAAGTCGCACGACAGCCCGTCAATGAACATCGCCGACTTGGTGTGAGGGGAGCTGTTCTTTGCGTCTTCACCTCTCTAATGCGCCTTTGCGCCTTTGCGGGATATGGGAGTGGCGCCGGCAAGTTCAGTCTTGTCGATTGCGCAGGTTAAGATTGCGGCCCATGAAGCTCTGGCCCGTCCGCCGCCTTAAGGGAACTATTCGCCTGCCAGGCGATAAATCAATTTCACATCGCGCCGCGTTGATCGCCGGGGTCGCAGAGAAAACGTCACGACTGACGAACTTCTCGACCAGCCGTGATTGTGAATCGACCTTGACTTGTCTCGAGCAGCTCGGTGTGAACGTGACCAGGTCGGCCACGAGTATAACCATCCAACCATCAGACCACTTACGCGCGCCTGCTGGACCACTTAACTGTGGTAACAGCGGCTCGACCATGCGCATGCTGGCAGGATTAGTGGCGAGTAACTGTCTCACTTGTGAATTAACGGGTGATGATTCGTTAACTTCGCGACCGATGAAACGAATCATCGAGCCGTTGGAAATGATGGGTGCAACAATTCAATCGTCAGCCGGCAAACCACCGCTGGTAATTGCAGGCACATCACCTCTGAAGGCGATCACGTATAAATTGCCGGTAGCAAGTGCCCAGGTAAAATCATGTGTGCTGTTCGCCGGTCTCAACGCACTGGGCCGAACAACCGTTATCGAACCAACGACCACGCGCGATCACACAGAGCGTTTATTTAACGGATTTGGAGTGACGGTTGAGACTTCCGAGTTGCCGGACCAATCAACGTCGATCTCCGTTGACGGTCCCGCTCGATTTACTGGCGGTGAGATGACGATTCCCGGTGACATCTCTTCAGCAGCTTATTTTGTTGCCGCCGCAACGTTGCTGCCGAGGTCAGAGCTGACTATCGCCGACGTCTGCCTCAACCCAACTCGAACGGAATTCATTTCGCTGCTCCGTAGTTGGGGAGGGGAGATCGAGAGCATAGAAACTCGATCGGATCGCAACGAACCCGTAGGTAGTATTAACGTCTCGTCCGCCAGAAGCGCAGCCGAGAATCAACCGCGAATGATTGACAGAAACGCCGTTCCCGCATTGATAGATGAACTGCCGCTGCTCGCCGTCGTGGGTTCTCAGCTCGGGGGTGTAGAGATTCGCGGCGCTGCCGAGTTGCGAGTTAAAGAAACCGATCGCATCAAAGCCACGGTTAAGAATCTTCGGGCGATGGGTGCGGATGTAGAGGAATTCGATGAAGGATTATTCGTCAAAGGCCCAACGAAGTTACGCGGCGCATTGATTGAGTCGTACGGCGACCACCGCATCGCGATGGCTTTCTCCGTCGCCGCGCTGCTCGCTGATGGCCCATCCGAAGTTGCCGGCGCATCATGCGTGGACATTTCATTTCCTGAGTTCTTCGACTTACTTCGGCAGGTTGTTGAATCGTAAAGTATCGTGCCTTCAAATCCGCCAATCGCAATCGTCGGTTTCATGGGCTGTGGCAAAACCGCCGTGGCCCAGCTTCTGGCAGCTTTACTGAATCGCAAAGTGATTGACTTGGACGAATTGATAACGCGACAGCAGGAACGAACACCTGCCGAGATAATCAACGAAGATGG
>DATIBJ010000235.1:0-18505 GCA_035457565.1 Pyrinomonadaceae bacterium
GGGCTGTGCCCCTTCGCGTTCATGACCAAGTCAAGGTGTGTGGAACGAAAGCAGCAGGTCAAAGACCGAACCAGGGGCACAGCTGGGAATGAGAGCGGTACGTTACGGCGAGGCGGAGCCATCGCCTCACATCGAGCGGCAAAGCCGTAACACAACGGCAATTACTTGGTTGCGGCTCTGCTGTTCCGCGTCTCGGCGGTTTTTGTGGGCTGCCCCAAGCTGTCAACAAACAAGGTTATGAAGGTGTTCTTTTACTGGTTTATTGGCGATTTGGGACAGCCCAAGAAAACCGCCGAGACGCGGAGAGCGCCGAGGTCACGCAGAGAGTTGAATGGTTCATGTTGAGTAATTAAGGTCAGCACACTATTGTAAGGTTTCCTATGAAAGTTCTCGTCACTGGATCGCATGGCCTGGTGGGTCGCGCCTTTATCAAATCGCTTCTGAATAAAGGCGATACCGTTGCGCGTTTGGTGCGCGGAGCTCCCTCGGGTTCAAACGATATCGAATGGCATCCGAACCAAGGCCAGATCGATGCTGCACGACTTGACGGATTCGACGCCGTTGTTCACCTGGCAGGCGAAAGTATCGCTTCGGGAAGATGGAGCGCAGAGAAGAAGGAGAGAATCCGAGATAGTCGCATTAAGGGAACCCACTTGCTGAGCAATGTGCTCGCGCAAACCTCAAAGCCGCCATCCGTCTTTGTTTCAGCATCGGCAATCGGGTACTACGGCGACAGAGGTGATGATCTTTTAACGGAAGAAAGTTCGCCTGGCCGTGATTTTCTCGCGAACGTCTGCAAAGACTGGGAAGCAGCGACCGAGCCCGCGGGGAAGAAGGGAATTCGTTTAGTGAAAGCGCGGCTCGGAATAGTTCTCGATAAAGACGCAGGTGCACTCGCAAAAATGCTGCCCCCGTTTCGAATGGGAATCGGCGGAAGAATTGGAGACGGAAAACAGTGGATGAGTTGGATAGCGCTTACTGATGTTGTCGGAGCGCTGCAGTTCGTGATTGAGAATCAAGTGCTTTCAGGTCCCGTAAACTTTGTCGCTCCCAATCCCGTCACCAATGCTACTTTCACCTCAACACTCGGAAAGATCCTTGGTCGACCAACTTTTCTTCCGATACCTGCCTTTGGCGCTCGTCTCGCCTTCGGAGAGATGGCAGATGCTCTTTTGCTTTCGAGTCAACGAGTAGAACCCACGCGCCTCAAGGAAACAGCATTCCAATTCAAGTACACCAACCTCAACGACGCGCTCTCACAAATCCTCAAGTGATCGAACCGCAGAACTGACTCACAACTCGATCAAGATCCAAAGATCGGACCTTGATTAATTAATTCAGCACTTCAAAAACTTCCAGGGCGTACCTCACATTTCCGAAAGGAGCGGAGACTTGTACACCTTGGATTAAGTCGCGCACTTCAAGCAGAGATTCGCGAGCGATCTTTAGTCCTTCATCACGCCCAGCCTCCTTACTGACGGCGGACGCGACGCGCATCCGTTCCATAATTGATGGCGTTACTCTGACACCGGGCACCTCGTTGTGCAGGAACTCCGCATTCCGATACGACACGAGCGGCCAGATCCCGGCAATGATTGGGATGCGCACATGCTCAATACGTTTCAAAAATCCCCGCAGCTGATCGGTATCAAATACAGGTTGCGTGATCGCGTACTGCGCACCGGCCTCGACTTTCCATTCGAAGCGTTTAATCTCCTCGTCGAGATTGATCGCTCCGGGGTTTACGCCTACGCCAATGCAGAACGCCGTTGGTTGACCAATCGGATTGTTACCAAGGTCTAAGCCATGATTGAGCTTGTTCACCATGTTGGTGAGCCCGATCGAGTCGATGTCGAAAACGGCGGTCGCGTCAGGATAGGGTCCCATCTTCGGCGGGTCGCCTGTGATAACAAGGATGTTTCGGAGTCCCAACGCGGCCGCACCGAGTAGGTCCGACATCATTCCCAGAAGATTCCGATCGCGACAACAGTAATGAAGGACAGACTCGATCCCGATTTGTTGTTCGACGAGCACGGCTGTTGCCATCGCACTCATCCGCGACTGCGCCCTCGCGCCATCGGGAATATTCACCCCATCAACCCCAGCATCTTTTAATAGTCGAATCGAGTCGAGAGTCTTCTTGGCGTCGACACCTTTCGGCGGGAGAACTTCGACAGAAGTCACGAACTCGCCACGCGCAATCTTTGCGCCCCACTTCGATCGCTCCTCTGGTGGCACGACTTTGATATCGGCGGGCGTGATGTGTTCGACATGGGCGGGTGCACTCGTGATTGTTCGCTGAGCCCTGGGAGACGCAGCGCGAACAGCATCTGAGATCAACTTGATATGTGAAGGCGTTGTTCCGCAACAGCCTCCAATAAACTTTGCGCCTGACTGAATAAACCTCTTTGCAAACTTCGACATATACTCAGGCGAGCACATGTAGAACTGTCTTCCCTGGACATCGCGTGGTAAGCCAGCATTGGGTTGCGCGGCCAGTTTCTTCTTGGTAACAGCGCGCATCTTCTCGAGCGCATTCAGAATTATTGCTGGACCAACGCCGCAGTTCAGTCCGATAACATCTGCGCCCCACTGATCCAATCTCTCAGTAAACACTTCGGGAGTGGTCCCAAAGAGAGTGTTGCCATCGGTCATAATCGTCATCTGCGCGATTATCGGAAGGTCACACAACTCTCGTATTGCCCGAATCGCCTGCCGTATCTCCGAGACGTCTGAAAAGGTTTCGACTATGAAGAGGTCTACGCCACCTTCGAGCAGGGCCACAGCCTGAGCGCTGAACATATCTTTGGCTTCATCGAATGAGGTGGGTCCGTACGGTTCGATTCGCAACCCGAGCGGACCGATGGCGCCGGCGACATATACGCGATCTCTTGCCGCTTCGCGCGCCAGTCTCGCTGCGGTGGCGTTTATCTCGTGGAGGTTCGCTTCCAAGCCGTACTGTTGGAGTTTGTGAGCGGTGGCGCCAAAGGTGTTTGTCTCGATGATATCGGCGCCGGCGCGTATGTATTCGCCATGGATTTCGCGAACCAGGTCTGGATTGCTGAGATTCAACTCGTCGTAACAGCGATTGATGTAGACACCTTTGGCGTAGAGCATGGTGCCCATCGCGCCATCGACGACATGAATAACATCTGACTCGAGCAGGGATCTAAAGGGTTCCATGGTCATTGCCGATTGCCGATTGTAGATTGCCGATTGGAAAACTATACCGTTGCGTCGTGGCTGATATTGGTTCAGTCAATCAGCAATCGGCAATCAAAAATCGGCAATAAGAAAAGTCCCGCGCCAAGCAGCGCGGGACTTCAAAGTCTTTGAAGTTTGTTTCGGGTTCGAAGTATTGCGTTCCCGAGCTGTTTAGCTGGTTATTTTACGTGGCCGCAAGTCGCCTTAACTCACCACGTTTTTCAGCGACGGTTATATGCCAATTCAAATCGGCGGGTCAAGTCGAAGTTTATTGTTGATTGTCGATTGAAGATTGAAGATTGACGATTGACAATGACAATCTTCAATCGTCAATCATCAATCATCAATCTCGAAAGTGTTCGGTTTTGGTTGTCAGGATGACCCGCGAATGCCAAATCGACCGATCGCCTTGGACTGAACAAGTACAACAGAATCAATGATTTACAAGAAAAAATCCGCAACAAAAAAGCAACCGTGCACGTTTGGATCCCATCTGAGTGAAGGCGAACATTACAGCAGTTTGTAATAGTTCGGACCATGTGCGGGCGACGGCTTTGCACGAAACATCAACCACCGGGATGTCCCCTAGGCATCGTCGCTAACACATGGAGAAGTGCATGAAGTTTCCCCAGTTGCGGTCTGTCAAATTTGCGCCATTAACTCTTGTCGCTTTCTTCCTTTTCACAAACTTTACAGGTCTATTCGTCAGTCGGGCGCTCGCGCCAACTGCCGCGATCGCGAGCGCGCCGGCTAGAGTCGTGATTCCCGCAGACATCCCGACGTCGGGCGATTATGACCTCGACCTAATCATCTTTCGCGCCGGCGAAAAGCAAGGCGTCGATCCGAGATTCATTCATGCTGTGATCTGGCAGGAGTCGAAATATCAGCGCCTTGCGAAATCCCACGCTGGTGCCCAGGGTTACATGCAGCTGATGCCTGACACCGCCAAGCGATTTGGTTGTGAAGATCCAAATGATCCAGAGCAGAACATTCAGGCTGGCGCAAAATACCTTAAGTGGTTGCTGAAACGGTTCAACGGCAACGTCGCGTTGGCTCTGGCTGGTTACAATGCCGGTGAAGGATCCGTGGACAAGTACGCCGGCATTCCTCCTTACAACGAGACGCAGAACTATGTTCGCATCATCTCGCAGCGCTACGGCAAGTCGTTTCATCCGGTTCTTACTCCGGATCAGGCAGTGAAGGAATTCAATCTGCGACCTGATGCAGTTGAAGTTACCGAGGTGGCTGCCGAGTAACGATTCAGCAGCTCCATCAGTTCAGACCAATAGCCTAAAAGAATCATTGGTCAGTTATCATTTGACAGTTATCAATTGTCATTTTGAGTGTCGCTAGTTGGCGCAACCCAAAAATGACAATTCATACTGTCAAATGATAACTGACCAATGATTTGTTCTTTCTTCCCTTGACAGTATTCTTCATCTTTTGGCTGAATGCTTCACGGTCTTTCCGTAAGAATTATTAGATCGTCAAGAACGACGAGTTCGTGGTGCCAGTCTCCCACGCTATGTCTGGCCCAGTCGCCCACTGACGAGCGCTCTCCAATTTCGCACAAAGGAAACTGTCTATGAGTGAACCGATGGACGCACCCGGCCGGGTTCCAACTACGACCCGAACCTTCTTCGGTCATCCGTTTGGCCTATCGACGCTGTTCCTCACAGAAATGTGGGAGCGGTTCTCTTACTACGGCCTTCGACCGCTGCTGGTTCTTTTCATGGCCGCCGCGCTGGAAAAGGGTGGCTTCGGAATGGACCGAATCCAAGCGTCGGCAATTGTTGGAATCTATGGCTCGAGCGTCTACCTTGCGTCTCTGCCAGGCGGGTGGGTGGCCGATCGACTCCTCGGATTGCGACGAGCGATCTTGTTGGGCGCTGTTTTAATATCGTGTGGTCACATCTCAATCGGTCTCTCTTCGTTTGCTCACACAAAAGTGCCGTTCTTTCTTGGGCTAATACTGATCGTTCTCGGAACGGGTCTGCTCAAGCCTAACATCTCGGCGATCGTCGGCGATCTGTATCCCGAAGGTGGCGCGCGTCGCGACGCAGGTTTCTCGATCTTTTACATGGGCATCAACATCGGCGCTTTCTTTGGGCAAATCGTCACAGGGTTTTTGGGTGAGAAGCTCGGTTGGCATTTCGGATTCGGTGCGGCGGGTGTTGGCATGCTTATCGGTCTAGCGGTCTTCTCGACGATGGCGAAGCGAACTCTTGGGAGTCTTGGGCTCGAACCCACGCGAGATCCTGATCCGGTGGTTCAGGCGCGAAAGGAACGCACCATCAAGTTAGTTCTGGGAATCGCACTCGCGGTTCTGGTACTCGTCATCGTTCTCGCGGCGCTGGGTACTCTTCCGCTTAACGCCCAAGTGATTGCGCAGAACATGACTTATGTTTTGGTCGGCGTCGCAGTCATCTACTTCGCATATCTGTTCATCGCTGGTGGCTTAACGCGTGAAGAGAAAAAACGAACTGCGGTAATCGGTATTCTCTTCGTATTCGCCTCCATTTTTTGGTCGGCATTTGAACAAGCACCGACGTCTCTCAACTTGTTTGCGAACGACTTCACTGACCGTGTTGTATTCGGCTGGCAAATACCTACAACGTGGTTTCAGTCGGTGAACTCGGCATTTATCTTTCTCCTGGCACCATTCTTTGCCGCGTTATGGACCAAACTTGGCAATCGAGATTTATCATCGCCGGCGAAGTTCGCGATAGGTCTGTTTTTTGCGGGCCTCGGTTTCGTAGTGATGATCTTTGCTGCAAATATTGTGGTTAACAATGGCGGCAGCGTTAAAGTCTCGCCCATGTGGCTCGTGGCCAGTTACTTCTTTCAAACTGTGGGAGAACTCTGTCTCAGTCCGGTTGGTCTGTCTTCAATGACTAAGTTGTCGCCTCGAAGATTTGTCGGGCAGATGATGGGAATCTGGTTTCTTGCTTCATCCGTGGGCAATCTTATCGGCGGTTTAGTGGGCGGACACGTCGATCCCGAAAAACTCGATCAAATGCCGATGCTATTCATCGGCACCTCCGCGGCATTGATGATCGCGGCGCTTCTTCTTGGTGTGATGACGCCTTTTATTCGGAAACTTATCCAACAAAAAACAACGTGACTTTTTAGGAGGCCCCCTTGCACATACGTGCCCTTAACGCTGCTCTTCTGCTCGTTGTCGCTTTTGTTTCTGCTGTGTCGGCGCAGCAAAAGCTTCTTACGATCGACGACATCTACGATCCCGCCAAGCGCGTTAACTTCAACGGAACTACACCAACAATTCGTTGGCTGAAGAACGGTACCCACTATCTCATCACCAACGAACCTTCGCGGCGCGACTTACCGCGAATCCAAAAGGTCTATGCCGCAACCGGGGAAGCCGTCGCATTTTTCGATGCAGCAAAAATGCAAGCTGCCTTTTCTGCGTTACCCGGCATCACCGAAAACGACGCGCGACAGCTATCGAATCGTGCTTCGTATCGGTTGAATCCCGCAGAGACGGCGGTATTGATCAACTGGGCCAACGATCTTTTCTATTACGAACTGGGCTCCGACCGAGCGATTCGGCTTACGAGTACTCCGGATGAAGAAGTTGGGGAAGAATTCAGCCCCGATGGTCGAATGGTGAGTTTTGTTCGGGGCAACAATCTTTACGTTGAAGATCTCGGTATGCAACGTCGCGAGCGCGCGTTAACGAGTGACGGCAGCGAAAAGATTCTTAACGGACGTCTCGATTGGGTTTATCAGGAAGAACTCTATGGTCGCGGAAACTTTGGAGCGTACTGGTGGAGTCCTGACTCTACAATGATCGTTTACATTCGTTTCGATGAGAGTCCAGTGCCGGAATTCACGGTCGTCGACCACATTCCATTACATCAACGAATCGAAGAAACTCCGTATCCCAAAGCCGGGGATCCTAATCCACTGGTTAAGTTAGGTGTTGTCAACGTGATTGGGGGCGCGACGCGTTGGATTGATACGTTCAAATATCAACCTGAAGACTTTCTAATTTCGCGTGTTGCGTGGACGCCCGACAGCAAGAAGGTGATTTTCCAGGCCCAGAATCGCGAGCAGACGTTTCTCGATCTGAATTTCGCAGATCCGCGCGATGGAAAAACTACAACTGCCTTTCGCGAGACCTCCAAAGCCTGGGTTGCCATCAACGACAATCCGCATTGGCTCAAAGATGGTTCTTTCCTTTGGCAGAGTGAACGAAATGGTTGGAATCATTTCTATCACTACAGCGCTGATGGAAAGCTGTTGCGCCAGGTTACAGCTGGCGATTGGGAAGTGTCTGGATTTGAAGGTCTCGACACTGAGAGAGGGCTGCTCTATTTCACTGGCACCCGCGATAGTCATATCGCGCAGCAACTCTACAGCGTGAAGTTAGATGGCACGGGACTCACGCGTCTAACGATGTCAGAAGGTTCACATCGAATCCAATTGAGTCCGACGCAGGGTTATTTTGTCGACTTCTGGAGTGATGTGAACACACCGACGCAGACTCGGCTCTACGATTCTTCGGCCAAGTTGGTGCGGGCCATTAACGAGAACCCGGTGCCGCTTAAGAATTACAAACTCGGCGCGACCACTCTGTTACAGGTCAAAACCAGAGATGGCTTCCCGATGGAAGCAATGATGATCAAACCGCCCGATTTTGATCCGAAGAAGAAATATCCGGTAATGGTGTTCACTTACGGCGGTCCACACGCACCACAAGTGCGAAATTCTTGGGGAGCGCTGACCTACATGTGGCATCAGCTGTTAGCGCAGAAGGGATACATCATCTGGGTTTGCGATAACCGAACTGCGAGCGGCAAGGGTCTTGAGTCAACATGGCCTGTGTACCAAAACTTCGGTGAGTTGGAGCTGAAAGATATCGAAGACGGTCTTGGCTGGTTGAAGAAGCAGGACTACATCGATGGCGAGCGGATCGGAATCTGGGGTTGGAGTTACGGCGGCTTCATGACGAGTTACGCATTGACTCATAGCAAGTCGTTCAAAATGGGAATCGCAGGTGGAACGGTAGCCGATTGGCGTGATTACGACAGCATCTACACTGAACGCTACATGCGCACGCCGCAGAACAATCCGGAAGGGTACAAGAAGAGTTCACCAGTTCACGCGGCAAAGGATCTTCACGGGAAGCTGTTGTTGATTCACGGTGCGATCGACGACAACGTGCACATGCAGAACACGATTCAGTTTGTGTACGAGCTGCAGAAGGCAGGGAAGCAGTTTGAGTTGATGGTCTATCCGCGGCAGCGACACGGAGTAACAGATCCGTTACTGCTGAAGCACATGCGTCAGATGATGACGGATTTTATACTTGAGAATTTGTAAGGATTACGGATCGTCGTCGGTCACAGTTAGTACCGTAACGCGGTAGCGTCGGGTCGATCTTCATTGCGAGGGCTGCTCATCGAAACTCGAACCCGACGCTACCGCGTTACGGTACTGACTGTGTTTTACCTTCGTTGGCACTTGGGGCAGTAGTAGGTTGACCTTCCACCGTGGACCACGCGTTTGATCTTCGCGCCACACCTCACACAAGGTTCGCCTTCGCGTTCATAAACTCGCCAGAATCGTTCGCTGCTCCCGATGTAGTCGCCATTGCGATCACTCAGATCGATCCGCAGCGTAGAGCCTGCGTCGATCGCCTCCTGCAGAATCTCTCTCACCGCCCGAAAAAGTCGCTCCGTGCGTGCCTTGGAAAGACGATCGGATGCTTTCATCGGATTCACGCCTGCCAAAAACAGTGCTTCCGCGGCGTAGATATTTCCCAGCCCTAGAACCCTCGTCTGATCCAACAGAAGCTGCTTCAAGCTCCGGCGCGATCTTTTAAGTGTCTTGCGAAAGTAATGCTGAGTGAAGTCGTCTGAAAGCGGTTCTGGAGCCAGGGCCCGAATCTCTTTCGGTAGACGTTCGCGATTCGCGACCAAACGCATTCGTCCAAACTGCCGCATATCGCAAAACACTAGTCGGCGTTCATCATCAAGGTGAAAAATCACATGCGCGTAGGGCGGCAGTTGATCGTCCGCGGTCAGACAAACGAACTTGCCGGTCATCCGCAGGTGTGTAGCCAGTAATCGACCTGAATCGAGTTCGATGAGGATGTATTTACCACGCCGGCTAACACCGGTGATCAAAGCGTTGCGTAGCAGACGATCGAAGGCAGGTCTGGAGCTTTGCGGTGCAGTGCGCTTCAGCTTCAATTCAGCAGCCAGGATTCTTCTGCCAACGATCGCCGGCCGCAGCGCGCGCACCACATGTTCTACTTCAGGAAGTTCAGGCATAAATGTTCGATAAACTTTAGTTTGTCGATGACCTACGCGAGACTCAAGTTACGTCGGAAGTAGAGCGCTCCGTACCTCATCGACAAACTGAAGTTTATCGAACATTCGGGAATCCACAATGATTAGATTCTTCCCAGCAGTACCAGAATCAACACGATGATCAGAATCAATCCCAATGTCCCGCTTGGTGCATAACCCCAGTTACGACTGTAAGGCCACGACGGCACCGCTCCTAACAACAAGAGAACCAAAACAATTATCAAAATCAATCCCATGACACACTACCTCCTTGTTAACACTCGTTTCGATTGTGACAGGGGACAGTTAGGTAAACGGGATGGTCTAAGGTTAGTTATTTACGACGGTCTCGTCAACGGTCACCTGAGAAGTAGTTGGATTTCTCAGTGCACCCTTTGGGGCCTCTGTATCTCAGTGGTGGATTCGTTTGCAGGGAGAAAGGCCACCACAACAGAAAGGCTGCACAGAGAAAAAGTTCCGCTTGGTGCTAGAGTTTCGAATGTGCTTGCTCCGCGCCGGATGCCAATAACTGCTGCATCTTTGCAACCGACGTAGCTTCGGCGTAGATCCTAAGCATTGGCTCTGTCCCGGATTGACGAAACAGAATCCACGACTCGTCTTTGAACATCAGCTTGGTCCCGTCCATTGTTTGAACATTAACAACATCTTCACCAGCAAACGTTGAAGGAGCGTTGTTCGCAAGTTCACCCACAAACTTCTGGCCGTTCGCAACTTCCATGTAAATATCTTTGCGTCCGAAGTAAAACTCGCCAAACTCCCGATGCAGATCCCGCAGTAACTCTGACGGCGTCTTGCCCGCTGCGATGATCGCTTCAAGAAAGAGAAGCGAATTCAGTACACCATCGCGCTCCGGGATGTGTCCGGTGACGCCGATCCCTCCCGACTCTTCCGCACCTAGCAGAATGTTTTCCTTCAGCATCAAATCGGCGATGTACTTGAATCCGATCGGTGTCTCGTGAACTTTTAAGCCGAAAGCGTTGGCAATACGTTTCGTCAAAACTGATTGCGAGACAGTGACGGCAACCGCGCCGCTCATATTTCTTTGCCTGGATAGATGCAGCAGCAGCATTGGTACAACATCATGCATCGTGAGCGTGCGACCATTTTCATCAACCGCCCCAACTCGATCTGCATCGCCATCCGTCGCGAGCCCAACAATGGCGTTCGTCTCGACTACGCGTTTCTTTAATGCCGCGAGGTTTTGATCGATCGGTTCAGGATTGACTCCGCCGAAAAGTGGATCACGAAAGGAGCGAATAGTCTCCACTTCGAGAGTTCCGTTCTGTAGGAAACTCTCAACCCACGTTCCCGCCGATCCGTGCATTGGGTCGACCACTACGCGTCTATTAGCCTTTCGGATTAGAGCAAGATCAACGTACTTGCGAATGTGTTCCCGATATCGATTGATTGATGTCTCGAGATGTTCGGAGCTACTACCTATCTCCGCTTTTCGTTTCGGCGTTGTTTTATCGACGAGTTGTTCAACGGCACTCGTGATTTGAGGTGAAGCGCTTCCTCCCCACGGTGCTTTGATCTTGAAGCCATTGAACGTGGCGGGATTGTGCGATGCCGTAATCATAATGCCGCCGACAGCTGACAGATCTTTCACCGCCCAGGAGATGACAGGCGTTGGCTGCGCGTCCTGAAACACGGCTGTGTCGAAACCGTTTCCGGCCATGACCTCAGCCGCGCGTCCCGCAAACTGTTCAGAGAGGAAGCGACGATCGAACCCGACCACAACGCGTTGATTTGCTTCCGACGATTGCGAGAGGAGGTAGTCTGCGTAGGCCTGTGCGACTCGCTCAAGATTTGCGAAGGTGAAGTCGCGAGCAATGATCGCGCGCCAGCCGTCAGTACCGAATCTGATCTGTGCGAGGCCGTTCGTCACCACGAGCCTCCGGTGATCGTGTAGTCAGTCAAAGAAGTTTTGTCGCCGAGTACAGTACCCGGGTTGATGATCGCTGAACGACCGATGTGACAACCGCGACCGACAATGGCGGTTCGGATCTCTGCTGCTGTGCCGATTCGCGTGTGCGGCCAGATAACCGAATCTTCAACTATCGCACGTTCTTCAACGAAACACCCTGGGCCCAGAACGGAATTGGTGATTTGCGCGCCAGGTTTGATCTGACATTCATCGCCAATCATCGACAATTCATCGATCTGTGCCACGGTTGCGGCATCGAAGTTTCCACGTCGTTCTTTAATGTGGATGCGGCCTACTCGATTCGCCAAAAGATCTGCATGGACCGTCAGGTACCGTTGCGGAGTGCCGATGTCGATCCAATATGTTCGAGCGGGAATGTGCGCGAAGAACGGCTCTTTCCGTTTTAGAAGATCAGGGAAGAGACCGTATTCAAATGAATAGTTCTCTCCCGCCGGAAGAAAATCCAAAACTTTCGGTTCAAGGATATAAGTGCCAGCGTTGATTGTGTTGCAGGTTATTTCGTCCGGTTTAGGCTTTTCCAGAAACCTTCGGATGCGCCCATCGGATTCTGTTTCTACCAGACCGTACGCCTGAGGATTTTCTACTGGCGCCAGCACAATCGTTGCCGTCGCTTCTCGTTCGTTGTGCTCACGGATGACCGCTTTCAAATCCAGGTCAGTAAGAATATCGCCGTTAAAGACGACTGTGCGTTCTCGAATTAAATCTTCGGCGTATTTGTAAGCGCCGGCCGTTCCCATCGGTTGTGGCTCTACAGTGTATTTGAGATTAACTCCATAATCAGAACCGTCACCCAACAGATGTTCGATCTTGTTCGGTTGATACGACAGCGACAGTGTGATGTCGATGATACCGGCGCGGCGCAGCGTGTCGATCTGGTAGAGGAGAAACGGACGATTACAAATTGGGACAATCGGCTTTGGGGTGTAAACCGTAAGCGGACGAAGGCGGGTACCTTTACCTCCCGCAAGGATCAGTGCCTGCATGTTTAATCAACTAGAATCAAAACGAATAAGTAGATTGGTCTAGCACGCGGAGTCTACCACCAGTGAATCGCAATCCGAAAACGTAGGAAGAATATCCACAGACTACACAGATTACACGGATTACAAATAGACAGGTGAACGATCAGGTTAAGAGTGGGTCTGAATACTTAACCTACCTGCTTAGTTTGTAATCTGTGTAATCTGTGTAATCTGTGGATATTCTTCAATCGCGGGTGGACGCTTTGTGCCTGACGATTTACCATTAGAACGGAGTTTGAATTACGCAAGGAGTAATCATGGCATTGAATGAAGCGGTGATCATCAGCGCTGCACGTACACCTGTAGGAAAGTTTCTCGGGTCATTAAAGGGATTCTCAGCAACAGACCTCGGCGCGATCGTGGTGCGTGAAAGCGTTAAGCGCGCCGGAGTCAAACCTGAGGAAGTTGATGAAGTGATCATGGGTTGCGTGATCCAGGCTGGGCTTGGACAGGCTCCAGCCCGTCAAGCAGCAATCCGCGGTGGCTTGCCACCGAGTGTTTCAGCCGTGACAGTGAATAAGGTCTGCGGGTCGGGATTGAAGGCGGTGATGATGGCCGCGCAGGGAATCCAACTCGGCGACACTGAAGTTGTAGTAGCCGGCGGAATGGAGTCGATGAGTAACGCTCCATACCTGATTCCGAAAGCACGCGAAGGTTACCGGCTGGGAAACGGGGAGCTCGTCGATGCGATGATCAACGACGGACTGTGGTGTGCGTTTGATAACCATCACATGGGGTGTACAGGTGAAGTAGTGGCTGAGAAGTATTCGGTAAGCAGAGCGGAACAAGATGAGTATGCCTTGAATTCGCATAAGAAAGCGGCCGCTGCGATCAGAGCCGGTAAGTTTAAAGATGAAATCGTGCCCGTTGAGATTCCGCAGAAGAAGGGACCGCCAGTCTTATTCGAAGTGGATGAGACGGTACGCGAGGATTCTTCTCTCGAAGCACTGGGAAAGTTGAAGCCCGCATTCAAAAAAGAAGGTACAGTAACAGCAGGAAATGCGCCTGGTGTTAACGACGGCGCATCGGCAGTGGTAGTTACTTCGCTTGACCGCGCTCGCGCAATGGGCGTCGAACCGATGGCGCGCATTGTCGCGCAGTCGACAGCTGGAGTTGAACCCAAGCTAGTTATGATGGCGCCGGTTGATGCGGTGCGTAAACTGCTCAAGAAAACCGGTTGGTCCACAAGCGAAGTAGATCTCGTCGAATTAAATGAAGCATTCGCGGTTCAGGCTGTCGCCGTTGTTCGTGAGTTAGGTCTGGATCCGGCCCGCGTTAACGTGAACGGCGGTGCTGTCGCTTTGGGCCATGCGATCGGCCAGTCGGGCTCACGCCTGTTAACAACTGCTCTATATGAATTGAAGCGACGCGATGCGCATCGTGCGATCATCTCTCTCTGTCTCGGTGGCGGAAACGCCGTGGCGATGGCTATTGAGCGATAGATAATCAAGGGAGAGTAAATTGACCCCTGAACAGCACAATAAATATCTAAGCTGGGCGCACCTCGGTTACGCGGGTTTCAGTGTATTTTTCATGCTTCTCATGATGGGATTCATGTTCGCAATGATAAGGTCGGACCCAAACCCTCCTCCCGCAGGGTTCATGGTGTTCATGATGCTCTTTTTCACCGTGATATTTTCGATCATGATCATTCCATCGATCATTGCGGGTTTCGCATTGAGGAAACGAAAGCGGTGGGCAAAGGTGGCGAGCATCATCGCAGGTGTTATGGCGGCAATGCAGGCGCCGTTCGGAACGGCGGTTTGTGTCTACACGTTCTGGTTTCTTTTTAGTGAGCCCGGCAAGACGTTGTATGACAATCCACCAAGAATGTTGCCGGAAGCGCGGCAAGCATCATGGCCAGTCAACAAGACGGCGGCAAAAGAGGAACAGTATGTGCCGCCACCCGCACCGCCAGACTGGCGTTAACTTTTTGTTGGGAGACAACGAGCATTGAGCGAAGTCATTGGCGTGATCGGAGCCGGAACTATGGGTAATGGCATCGCGCAAGTATGTGCGCGGGCTGGTTACACGGTGATCATGCGCGACGTTCGGGACGATCTACTCCAGCGTGGCATGTCTGCCATTGATAAAAGTTTGCAGCGCGACGTCGATAAAGAACGGTTGAGCGTTGAAGAGAAGGCCGGAGTAATCGAACGCATCCAAACGACGACGGATCTCGGTGCATTTAACTCCGCATCATTTGTTGTCGAAGCAGTCACCGAGAATCTCGCTGTCAAAACAGAAGTTTTTAAGGCCCTTGACGAAATCACACCGCCGGCCGCGATATTAGCTTCGAACACCTCGTCAATATCAATTACCAAGCTCGCAGCAGCTACGGCGCGGCCCGATAAAGTCATCGGAATGCACTTCATGAATCCGGTTCCGGTGATGAAATTGGTCGAAGTCATCCGAGGCATCGCAACGTCTGACGACACTTATGATCGGGTGCAAGATCTGACGGTGAAACTCGGAAAGACGCCGTTGGATTGTCAGGACTCGCCAGGTTTCGTTTCGAACCGCGTGTTGATGCCGATGATCAACGAAGCGATCTTTGCGCTGTACGAAGGCGTTGCATCGCGCGAAAGCATTGATGGCATTATGAAGTTGGGAATGAATCATCCGATGGGACCACTGACACTCGCTGACTTTATCGGTCTCGATGTATGCCTCGCGATCATGAACGTGCTTCACGAAGGTCTCGGAGACCCAAAATACAGGCCATGTCCGCTGTTGAAGAAATATGTTGACGCTGGATGGCTAGGTAGAAAGACTGGGAAAGGTTTCTACGAGTACTGATGTCGTCTTCAATAGCTCATTACTGTCAAAAGTGCCTTGCTGCGAATCCGCTGGGCACGGATTTCTGTGGTCGCTGCGGAACGCGTCTGATGCTCGTAGTTCAACCTACTGCGGCACGGTTTGAAGCAGCAGATGCCGGGGTTTCGACTAACGAACACCTGCTTGAGAGGATCTCCGCGACAGAAAACAGAATTACCCGTTTGGCGGAGCGGTTGGAGCGCGGTCTCGATTTAGTACTTCGGCAAGCGCAAAACTCATCCGTGGACCGCTCGTTGGTGAAAGCACTGATCGACGTGCTCTCTGAAGAAGGACTAATCAAGAAGGAGCGCCTCGAACAGCTCTGGACCGAGCAGTGTGAAAAGGCTGAAGCCGAGCAAGCGAAAGGCAGTAAACGACGCAAAGCCGCAGTGAATAAGAAAAGAGTCTCCCCTCAAAAGAAGCAAGCTTCAAAACGCACCCGCCGCTAAAAGAACGTGACGACGGCAGGATTGGGTATAGTCGTGCCCTCGACTCTTTCCTGACTCAAATAAACTCAACTCTCAGCGTTACCTCGGCGTCTGCGCGGTGTTTCGGGGACCGCTTCAAATCAGCAAGAAACCAAGCCTAACGAACCCGACGATACCCTAGGTTTGTTGACGATTTGGGACGGTAGAGGGAACACCGCGGAGACGTCGAGAACGCCAAGGTAACGCAGAGAGTTGAGTTAGGCCCTTTGAGAAATCCTCAGATCGTTACATTACCGCTCGTTCTCCCGCACGTTGACACACCACTTCTCACCGCTATAATGGCCCTTTTGCGCACAGAGCACTAGAATCGTTCATCGCGTCTGTGGCAGGTAGTAATGCGGATCGAGCTGGAAAACCTGGAGGATGGAAAGGGCAGTTTCGCCCACACGTATCAACCTGAAGAGCTCAATCTGGTGGATGAACGGGTGCGAGTGACCGAGCCCATAACAGTAAACGGCCGCGTCCGCTCGTCGGGAAGTGAAATAAAGGTCTCGGGTCGTGTTGAGACTCGCGTTAACGTCGAATGCGATCGCTGCTTGAAAACGCTCGAGATACCAGTGTCAGCCGGTTTTAGACTGCAATATATAACGGGTCAGGAATACGAAGAGAAGCATGCGGCGGAGTTGAGTGCGGATGAGATGGCTTTGTCTGTCTTTGATGGTGACGCGATCGACGTCGACGAAATTGCGAGGGAGCAAATCCTTCTCTCGGTTCCAGATCGCGCGCTCTGCGATGAGAATTGCAGAGGCATATGTTCAATGTGCGGGACAAATCTGAACACCGGATCCTGCGAATGCACATCATCAGAGACTGATCCCCGGTGGGCAGCTTTAGAGAAGTTCAAGAATGGTGACGTGTAACGTTCGCCATAGTTCATAAACGGAGTAGTTATGCCAAATCCAAAACGGCGACATTCGAAAGCTCGTCGCGACAAGCGTCGTGCGCATGATGCTTTGCGAGTGCCGCAAACAACGCTTTGTCCGAATTGTCGTGAACCGCGCATGCCCCATCGCGTGTGCCCAAAGTGTGGTTACTACAAGGGCCGCGAAGTCGTACAAGTTGAACAAACGTAAAGACCGTCGTGCGATCCAGGTCGAAGAATGAAGTCCCACTAACGGGCAAGGTCGTTCTCGACGGAATGGGAAGCGACCACGCGCCACATGCTGAAATCGATGGCGCGCTCGCAGCCACGCGCGATTTCGGTGTTGGCATCATTCTCGTGGGCCAATCTGAGAAACTGGAACCGGAGCTGCGACGGTGCGGTTGGCGTGGCGACGGCGATCACGGTATCGAGCTCGTTGAAGCGCCGGAAGTTATCGCGATGGATGATCCGGTCGCGACTTCAGTGAGACGTAAGAAAAAGAGTTCGTTGAGAGTCGGAACGAGGCTGGTTGACGAAGGAAAAGCCGACGGCTTCGTTTCTGCTGGTAACACGGGCGCTGCGATGGCGACGGCCAAGATGGTGATTGGCACCCTGCCTGGCGTTGATCGTCCGGCACTGGCAGCTCTGATTCCGACGAAAGCCGCACGGCCGGTTCTGTTGCTTGACGTTGGCGCGAATTCGGAATGCAAGCCACATCATCTCGCGCAGTTTGCGATCATGGGTGATGCCTACTCGCGATCGGTGCTCGGCACTGTCAAACCGTCCGTCGGTTTGATGAGCATCGGTGAAGAGGAAGCGAAAGGGAATGACCTGACGAAAGAAGCGTTCCCCTTGTTGCGTCAGCTGAGCAACATCAATTTCGTCGGAAATGTTGAAGGCCGCGACGTGTTCTCCGGAGAGGTGGATGTGATCGTCACGGATGGTTTCACCGGCAACGTGATGCTGAAGCTTTCCGAAGGATTGACCGAAGCAATGCTTTCGATGATCAAAAAGGAGTTGAGTATTTCAGCTGTGACGAAAGCCGGAGGCGTTCTCGTCAAACCTGCTTTTAGAAATATCAAGAAGCGCCTCGATTATTCCGAATACGGTGGCGCGCCGTTGCTGGGAATCAGCCGGATCGTCGTGATCGGCCACGGCCGTTCAAATGCGCGCGCGATACGAAACGCGATTAAGAGCGTGAAAGAGTTTTCAGAGAACCGCGCAGGCGAACGAATAGAGAAGGGAATTGCGGAAACAAACCAGTTGCAGTTGGCGGTAGCGGCGACGTAGCTCCACAGCGGCTGGATCTTTACGCTTAGCTCGTGAGAGTTAGTTTTCAATCATCAGGTCAGAATCAGAAACAACCAGTTATGTTTGGCTTTTCTATTCTTATTGATATATTACGGGTTCCCTTTATAGCTTGAGGCAATACATGTCGAATCAACGCGCTGGAATTCTGGGCACAGGCCACTCTTATCCGGAAGGGATTCTGACGAACGACGATCTTGCGAAGATGGTCGAAACTTCAGACGAGTGGATCACGACCCGGACCGGCATTAAGCAACGTCGCAAGGCAGCGCCCGGCGAATACACGTCGATGTTTGCCGTTCGCGCCGGCCGCCAGGCCATCGAACGCGCCCGGCTGGATCCGTCCGACATCGATTTACTTCTGCTCGCCACGGTTACTCCTGATCAAATACTTCCTTCGACCGGCTGCATCGTGCAGGCTGAACTCGGCTGTAACAACGCCGCCGCGATGGACGTTGTCGCCGCCTGTTCAGGCTTTCTATATGGATTGTCGCTGGCGAACTCGATGATTCGAACTG
>DATIBJ010000236.1:0-7784 GCA_035457565.1 Pyrinomonadaceae bacterium
ACGAGCCGTGTTTCGACCATCTGCACAAACCGATTTAGTCGCTGAAAACCTTCAATCTTATCTTTGTCACCTACCTTCGCTGCATCAAGGGAAGTCCGCAAGAGGTTCAGAGACTCGTCATAGGTTTTCATGGGAACGGGAAACGGGTGTCGATCCTTACCACCGTGCGCGAAGGCGAAGCGCGCCGGATCGGCAAATCGCGTCGGAGCACCGTGAACCACTTCCGCAACGAGCGCCAGCGATTGCAGCGTACGAGGACCAAGCTTCTCCATAAGCAACAACTCGGCGAAATCGTGGAGCCCGCGGTCATATGCGACAGCCAGGACAGCGCCGAGCCGGTTCAGATCAACATTCCGTTCTCTTACTTGATGATGATCCGGCAGCCGCAGGTAACGCGCGGCATTCAAGGCCACGTCGGGCTTTTCGCGTGTCAGCTCCAGCATTGCGCGCTGCGCCGGTTTTGCGTCGGCATCAACCAGATTCATGATGATGCCCTGATTTTCGCCGACGATTGCGTTGTGCGGTTCCTGCACAAAATCTTTGACGGATGCGGAGTGCCAGTGATAACGGCGAGCCATGCCGTTCTTGTCGTTCAATCCTTGCTGCACGACAGCCCACTCACCATCTGCACTCAACACAAAGCTGTGTAGGTAAATCTGGAAACCGTCAGCGATCGCGTTGTTGTCGACGCGAGCGGTAAGCCTGCTTGTGCGCACCAACGCATCGCCATCAAATCCACGTTTGTCAGCGAGCGATCGAAGTTCGTATGGAGTATTGCGTGAGAATCGGCCACGTCCACCACAAATGTACAGACCAAGTTCGTCGGAACGAGATGCGAGTCCGCGCTTCAGTGCGCCCATTACTGACGTGGTGATACCGGACGAATGCCAATCCATTCCCATAACTGCGCCGAAGGCTTGAAACCAGAAGGGATCGCTGAGACGCGAAAGAAAAGCTGAAGTGCCATAGTCGTGAATTATTGTCTCGGTGATTGCCGTTCCGAGTTTAGTCATTCGAGTCGCGAGCCACTGCGGCACGCGACCTCCGTGGAGAGGCAGATCTGCAATTCCCGAACGCTTCATTGGTCGTGATTTTACGGCATCAGTCTGAGCGTTTCACCTGTACCAGCTGACAATCGAATAACGTTCGCCGCGAGTTATCGGTGTTACTTCGTGGGTGAGTTCAGAGCGGAAGGCGACGAGCAGTCCACTTTCAACCGGCATGGAAAACTCCCGATCCGGTGGCCGCTGGCGATAGTCGGAAAACCGAAGCGAACCGCCGCTATAAGTTCCCGGCGAGGGTTGGTCACTTTGCCCGTTAAGGAAGATAACAATCGATATGCGTCGCTCGGCATCCGACGCGAGCCGGATCATACCAGTGTTCCCATCTTGATGAGCCACAAAAAAGTCGCCGACGCTGTAACGTAAGAACTGCGGCTCCTCGCAATCCCGCAACGAAACCTGGAAGTGTTGTTCGATGGTTGGTTTGTAATCCAGCAGTTGCTGGTTCACTGAATCGATCGTTTGCTGCGAGACCGTCAGCCGCGACGCTTTGCGAATCCGCTCATCAATCGCGCCTGAAGCGGTGGACCCATAAACAGGAGCAGGTGTGAATGCACCGTCAGTGGCTTCGTTGATGATGTTGTGGCATGTTGACTCACTGAGGAAGTGGCGTTCGACGAGTAGATCAAAAGCAGACGGCTTCGTCATGGGTTAATCGCTTGGGGCTAAAGCAGTCAGTACAACCTCGCGGTAGCGGGTGGGTGCGCAGCCAACTCGTGCATTGGACAGCTGGATAAAAAAAGGCCACGTAACCGACGTCACCAGACGCTTGAGTACACCAACCACCTTGGCTTCGCACCCACCCGCTACCGCGAGGTGGTACTGACTGCGCTACCACTGCAGTTAAAGTGGCGTTCCACCAACAGGTCATACGCAGGCGATATTTGCATGGCGATCGGGGATGAATACCACCAACAGCAGTTGCCGGATTGTTCAAGTCTGGCCTACTAGCAGTCATCTCCATCACTCCGGCGCGCCGCGAACAAACTTGACCGGCAAAACTCAACTGAATGCGCGGCGCGTCGAGTTTCAATCGTCGCTGTTATAGGTTGGACCTGAACGATCCCCCCGACTGCCGTCGGGGGTATTTAGTTGACGAAGCGGCGCAGTTGAACGCTAATGGCGAAACCGATGGCGATAAACGTCGCGATAAGCGAAGCGAGGCCGGCGCTCATCAACGGTAGCGGCACACCTATCACCGGCGAGATGCCGAGTGCCATGCCTATATTGATGAAGATCTGAAACGTCAAACCACCCACGACCGCCATGATCACCAGCATACCCATCCGATCAGACGAACGCCTTGCTCCCGTTATCAATCGCGACAGCAATACTATGTAGGCGAGCAAGACCATGACGCAGCCGACAAAGCCGGTTGTCTCAGCAGTCACTGCGTAGATGAAATCGGTGTGTGGCTCGGGCAGGAACTTTAAACTACTTTGCGAATGTTCGGCTGATGAGCGCGAACCGAAAAGCCCGCCTTCGCCGACAGTCAGAATTGATTGCCAGGTGTGATAGCCAATCCCTTTTCTGTCGGCATTCTCAGGATCATAGATCACGTTGATTCGTTCCTGCTGGTAACGCTTAACGAGATTTGTTTTCACGCCAACCCAATAGGTGAGTGGAATCATAATCACGGCAAGAAGAGCCGTCGCCACAACGAGCCGGATGCGTATCGCCGAAAGAAAAAGTACGACCGCGAGAATCGGCATGTAGGTCAGTACCGAGCCGACGTCGGGTTCCAGCAGAATCAAAGCGATCGGACAGGCGAGTATTAACCCGCCGACGATCATTTCTTTCACGGTTAGCGCCTGGGCGCGGTTCTTGCCGAAGTAACGAGCCAGCAACATCGCAGTAGTCACCTTCACAAACTCAGAAGGCTGAAACTGTCCGATGCCAGGAACTTTGATCCATGCCTGCTGACCATTCACACGCGTGCCGACGCCTGGCACGAGTACGACCACCAATAGCACGAGGCCGAATACATAGAAAAACGGAGCGAGGTTCAGTAGACGACGATAGTCAGTGAAGGCAATCGCCAGCATCGCCACGAGACCGATACTCAATCCGATCAGCTGCTTGATCCAGTACGACTGAGTGGGTTGCGCATAGTGAATTTGCACGGTGCCGAACCCAACGATGCCAATGGCCATCAAGGCCAACACCCAATCGAAATCCCGCCAACTACGTTTGTGAATGATTGCGACCATTTACTTCTGAGCTATCTGCACCGCGCCCGGTGGTTCGGTGTGTCGTGTCTTTCGATAGTAGACGTCGTAGATACGTCGTATGGCTGGCGCTGCGTGCAGGCTTCCGAACCCGGAGTTTTCAATGAGCGCCACCATTGAGATCTCCGGTTGGTATGCAGGGGCGTAAGTAACAAACCACGAATGGTCCTTGTTCTTTCCGGTGTCTTTCCCAAGACCGACGACCTGAGCAGTTCCTGTCTTGCCGGCAATATCAAAACCGGCCATGCGAATGCTGGCGCCGGTTCCTCCATTGTTTACTACTCCCCACATGCCCTCGACGACCGTGTGGTGAATGTCTTCTGGGATGCCTATCTCTTTCGGATTTGGCTTTGCGGGATCGAGAGGCTGAAAGCCAACCATGGGTTTGAAGTCGGCCGTACCCGGCGTACCAATTGGCCGTACCTCTTTTAATAGATGCGGGATATACAAGTGGCCTCCGGTGGCCACGGCATTAATTGTCCGTAGCAATGAAATCGGCGTTACGACGTCGTAAACCTGACCGAACGATGAATAGACAGTGTCAATATCTCTCCATTCAGGGTCTCTTGGTTGCATACGTCTTTTGAAATCAGGCGATGGAGTCCAACTGATAACCTCATTGGGAAGGTCGATACCTGTTCGTTTATTCAGATCGAACTCGTCGACCATCTTCATGATTCCGCTAATACCCATCTTCAATCCAAGACGATAGTAGTAACCGTCACACGAACGAGTGATCGCTGTTTTGATATCAGGCGATCCGTGATTTCCCATGCAGCGCGTAAACTTGTTCCCGATCGTAATACCGCCACCGCAAACAAGATTCGAGTGATCGATCGTTATCGCACCTTGTTCCAGACCTGCGACAGACATCGGAATCTTCCAGGTCGAACCCGGAGGATACCTACTTTGAACAGCGCGGTTTAATAGCGGCGTTTCGGGATCGTTCAGCAAGGCCACATACTCAGCCTTACCTTCTTTCGTTGTGATTCGCTGCGAGAAAAGATTTGGATCAAAGTTCGGAAACGACGCCAGCGCCAGCACCTCACCATTGTTCGGGTTCATCGCGATGATCACGCCACGCTGCGTAACGGATGTGCGGAGTTGTTCTTCGGCGGCCGTTTGCAGATCGAGGTCGATCGTGGTGACGAGGTCACGACCTGGTATTGGAGCCACGGTTTCAATCTCGTCCTGAATACGGCCGCGACTGTCCACCACTACTTCGCGATAACCATCTCGCCCACGTAAGTAATCGTCATAGATCTGTTCAATGCCGCTCTGTCCGATGATGTCGCCAGGCTTGAGTCCTTTTTCTCTTAATGCTGGTTGTTTTAATTGTTCAGGACTGATTTCGCCTACGTAACCGAGCACGTGCGCGAGCATGCCGTCCGCTGGATAACGCCGCTGCGGTTGTTGCTCAACGCGCAACTCAGGGAACTCGAGGGTATGTGCTTCAACCCAGGCAATGTCGTCCTGCGTGGCGTCCTGCTTCACCTGAATCGACTCAAATGCAGGCATTGAGCTGACCAAGTCAAACCGCTCACGAAGGATCTCCTTATCGATTTGCAGACCTTCTGCGAGTGGATCTATTAGCGAGTGAAGATCCTTGACGTCTTCACGCGACATAATGACGTTATAGATTGGCCGCGAGTCGACGATTGGTCGACCTTCGCGGTCGAAGATAACTCCGCGCGGCGCCGCAATGGGAAGACGACGCCGACGCTGGTTCTCGGCAATCTCCGCATAGCGCTCACCGCGAACGACCTGCAAGACGTAAAGCCTGACGCCGAGCAGCGCCAGCATCAGTACAACGAGCACCTGGATAAACCGCAATCGAGCGCGAAGATTTTGCGAAGTGTCTTCGAATTTCATGTGAGCCTCATCTTCTCCTCAACGACCCGGTAGATCTTCGCGCAACTCGCCTCCTCGTAGCAAATTGTCTTTGCTGTGCGGAGCGATTGGCTATAACTGAATCCAGCATATAAAGGACGACGGTACCTGCAATTGTAGTTGCAATGAGTCGGTAGGAAATCGTCTGCATTAAAGGAACTAGCGGTGGATAGCCGAGCAAACGATGCCAGAATACATAAATGGCTGAGTCGACAACGGTGGCGGCTGCCAATACCGGAATTCGAAGAAGAGGATTCTCCAAATTCACGCGAGTGGCCGCGAAATAAATGATGTAGGCGGTAAGTGTCTTCGAAAAGCCTCCCGCGCCAATCAACCCTCCGCTGGAAGCGTCGACAATTATTCCCGCGAGCGTGCCTACTAGCAACGCCTGCCATGCATCGCGCTGCAATGCTATATAAACGACTACAATTAGTGGGAAGTCGACGTAGGAGAGGGGTTGCCAAAGAACGCGCAGGGATAGCTGCAACAGTATGGATATAGCTAAGACTGCGGCGACCTTAAGTTGAGGCATTATGGTATTGCTGATTGGTTCTTGCTAACTGCCACGTGGTCCCACTTGTACGCGAAGACTGTTCTCCGCATTGTCGATTGGCAACCACCCAACCGGCGTTAGACTCATTGTTTCTTTTTCTCAACGTTAGGAAGAGTTTGGGCTGGCGCCGTTCGTTGGGGAGCTTGATAGAGCAGCACGGCGACTTCTTCCAACCGGTCTAATCTTGCGCCGGGGCGAATCAGAATCTGATGAGGTTGTGTTGCTGTGCCGTTTTTCACGTCGACGATTTCTCCCACATTCAAACCTGGCGGATAAATTCCGTCCTGACCAGTCGTCATGACGTAATCTCCTACCGACACTGTTTCTAAACCTGACACGTAACGCATTTCGATCAATCCCAGATCCGGCCGGCCCCGAACAGAACCGAGGGCGCCTGATTGGCCCAGTTGGCCAACGACCGCGCCCGCGCCCGCCTTCTCATCCGTTACCAGCATGACCTGCGACGCCCAGGGACTAACAGTTATAACGCGACCGACAATACCCGTCGCAGAAACAACCGGCATGTTAACTTTTACGCCCGAACTGGATCCTCGATCAATTGTGATGGTGTTAAACCAAACGGACGCATCACGGGCGATCACACTAGCCGGTATCGTTTGATACGTACCTTGCTGCCGAAGGTCTAACAGGCCTTTGAGTCGTTCGTTTTCAGCGGCCTGCAAACGTGCCGTGTGGAGTTCACTCTCCATCGCGGTCAGACGCTGTTTGAGTTGCTCGTTTTCCGCCGCAATGCTCTGAAAATTGAATATCTGTCGGAAGAAATTTGAAGTTGCGCCCCCAGCTTTCGACGAGACGTTTTGAACCGGTGTCGCCACTGTTTGCGTCCACACGCGAACGATTTGCTGTCGACCCTGACTATCGCGCGCGTCGATTGCCATGATCACGACGTTCGCCAGCAACAAGCCAATCAACCAAAGCGGTGCCTTCTGCCGAATTTCTCTTTGAGTGCGAACAGTGGCCATCTTAACTACTCAATAAACCCTTGCCGCCGTTACATGCCGCTGGTGATCGTGTTCTCCCATTTCACGCGCTTCAACAGATCGAAATCGGAAAGCATCTTGCCGGTACCGAGCACGACTGATGCGAGTGGATCATCAGCGAGCGAGACAGGTAAGCCTGTTTCGATCGATAGCCGTTTATCGAGATTCTTCAAAAGTGCGCCGCCGCCAGTCAGTACGATTCCGCGCTCAACGATGTCAGCGGAAAGCTCGGGCGGCGTTCTTTCCAACGCCACGCGAACCGCGTTGATGATCGTCGAAACTGAATCAGCCAAAGCTTCGCGAACCTCTTCGTCGGTAATAGTGATCGTCTTTGGAATCCCCTCGATCAAGTTCCGACCGCGAACCTCGTACGACAAAGGCTCGTCGAGTGGATAAGCCGATCCGAGTTCGATCTTGATAGCTTCAGCAGTGCGTTCACCAATCAGCAAGTTGTACTTCCGCTTGATGTATTGAATGATCGCTTCGTCCATCTCGTTACCCGCAACGCGGACCGCGCGCGAGTAGACGATGCCGCTCAAACTAATCACTGCGATATCGGTTGTGCCGCCGCCGATGTCCACAACCATGTTGCCATGCGGCTCTGTGATCGGTAGTCCCGCGCCGATTGCTGCGGCCATCGCTTCTTCGACGAGGTAAACCTCTGAGGCCTTCGCGCGGTAGGCCGAGTCTTCCACAGCTCGTCGCTCCACCTGAGTAATCTCTGAGGGGATGCCAATCACGACCCGCGGACTAACCCAGGTCTTCCCGTTGTGTGCCTTCCGAATAAAGTGCTGCAGCATCTTCTCGGTCACTTCGAAGTTGGCGATCACGCCGTCCTTCATCGGACGAATCGCCACGATGTTACCGGGCGTTCGGCCAAGCATGTCTTTTGCGTCGCGGCCGACGGCTTCGACTTGATTGGTGACCTTGTTGATTGCAACGATTGACGGTTCGGATACGACGATGCCGCGGCCTTTTGCGTAAACCAGCGTGTTGGCAGTTCCAAGATCGATAGCCAGGTCGCTGGAAAACAGACTAAAGATCGATTTCA
>DATIBJ010000237.1:0-46142 GCA_035457565.1 Pyrinomonadaceae bacterium
AAAGCCATCGTTCTTTGGCGGTATCTTTTGCGACCGCGCCGAATACGGTGGAAGCGAGGGCTGCAAACAGCGTCATTACGAGGAAGTGTCTCAAGGCTTCCTCCTGACCGCGATGTCGAAGGCGTCCAAGACCGCCAAATAATTCAAGAGGCCCGCTATTAACAGGAAAGTGTTTCCATACTCGTATGTAGCGCGAGCTGCTTGCTGAGGGTCGTCCAAGAATCCGATACCGAATAACAAGCAAAACAAATAGAGCGCGCCGCTACCCATATTCGCGATCATTGGTGGTATCTGTAGCAGCGCCGAGGATCCTTGGCCGGTCGATAAGCTGAACATGTGTCCGCCCATCCATAAACCCAGTATGAAACTAACCCAAACAGCGCCGCCTAACGCCAGCGCGCGTCCCCATCGCTTGAGCCAGAGATGACCTGCTCCTGGCACGAACCACGCAGCAAGACCGATAAGCCACGGCGTTCCCGATGGCTGCTCGGTGGGTTCAATTGCAATTCTTTCTGATTTGACCAACTACGCCTCCGTCAACCTTGAAACTAATTGAAGTTTTACCTTAGCCAGTCTCCGTATTCAAACCTGCCCCTTGCGCAAAAGCTGAACAGTCACCTGAAGGGTCGGCGCCTCGACCTTTAACAATAAGCCTTAACTTTGCGCCGCCCGATCTTCACTCAGTACATCAGGTAAGATTCACGAATGCTGCGAAACCGATCGAGTTCTGCTTGCCAGCTTGCTTCGATTTCGCTGAGGCCCGCTCCCCGTTCGAACGCTTTCCGAGTCTTGTCTGTTCCGGCGATCACGTCGAAGGGGTTCTTGTCGTAGACATATTCGTATGGTGGATCTTTCCAGAGAAATCTGTTTGGGTACATGTCGTGTGCGAGTTTTACCATCGCTACACCGGCAAGCACGGGCTCAAATATCTCGCGATCTAAAACATGAATTTGAACCCCGCCGCAGCTGACGCCCGCATGTTTTTGAAATGTTGGTTGGAAGCCACACGCTCTAAAGAAAACTCCTGGCAGTGAGAGTCCATTTAACGCTGCCGCATAGTCTTCGGCATCGATGTAAGGAGCGCCAATCAATTCAAAAGGGCGCGTGGTTCCCCGCCCTTCTGAAACCTGTGTTCCTTCGAAGTGTACGGTGCCGGGAAACACAGTTGCGGAATCTAACGTGGGCATGTTCGGCGAGGGCAATACCCAGGGCGCATCAGTTTGATCATGCCAGTATTCGCGTTGCCATCCACGCATTGTCAGGATTTCAAGATCGCAGCCGATTTCGAAGTGGCGATTGAACAGTTGAGCTAGTTCGCCAACCGTCATGCCGTGTCGAGTGGGTATTGAATACTGGCCGACGAACGAAGCGAACTCATGCTCGAGCACGTTCCCTGAAACATGTTTGCCGGAAATCGGATTGGGCCGATCGCAAACGACTACGCGCTTGCCAAGTTTTCGGGCGACCCTCATGCAATTCGCTAACGTGTACACGAATGTATAAATCCGGCAGCCAACATCCTGCATGTCGAAGATCAGCGTGTCTACGTCGGCGAGCATCTCATCCGTCGGTTCACGCGTCTCGCTGTAGAGCGAGTAGACGGGCAGTCCCGTGTTTCGATCACGACCGTGGGCAGTCTCGATCATGTTGTCCTGGACATCGCCTCGTATTCCGTGTTGAGGACCAAACAATGCACGCAAATCGATCTCTGGATGTGCCTTCAGAAGGTCGGCGGCATGGTGATAGTTATGGTCCACTGATGCTTGGTTACAAATCAGGCCAACGCGCACGCCTCTCGCAATTGCGACGTCGTCTTCAAGTAATCTCTCAAGGCCGAGCTTCACGTGGTTCACCTGCACAGAGTCTTCTCCGCTTTGGTTTGTTAAAGGAAAACTTGAAGGGCTAGCCGCAAAGAACCGATCCGCCGTTGACATTCAAAATCTCTCCTGTGATGTGATTTGCCCACCTGGTACATAGGAATACGATTGGACCCGCTATCTCTTCAGGCGTTGCTGGCCGACCTAGCGGGATCGTATTGATTATGGTTCGGCGGCGCTCTTGATCCGCAAAGACATTGGTGTTCATTTCTGTATCAACCCAACCCGGCGCCACGCAGTTTACATTGACTCCAAACTTTGCGAGTTCGCTAGAGAGCGACTTTGTGAAAGAAATCTGTCCACCCTTTGACGCGGCGTAATTTGAGACGTTCGCTTCACCACGCTGTCCTGCGGTAGAGCTAACGATAACGATTCGCCCAAATTTCTGCTCCTTCATGATCGGCACAACGGCGCGGCAGATAGTCCAAGTGCCTTTAAGATTCGTATCAATCGTATTGTCCCAGAGCTCTTCGGAAATAGACTCGACCGGATGTCCTTCCCAAATGCCCGCGTTGCAAATCACGAAATCGATGCGCTTGAACCGCTCAAGTGTTTCGTGAACTAAGCGCTCAGCGTCTTTAACACTTGCAACATCTGCTTTGATTGCGGCGGCCCGCACTTTCTTGCTCTCGGCGAAAGCGACAGCGAATTCGGCGCTATGGATGTCGTTGTGATAGTTGATGGCCACGTCAGTTCCGTAGCGCGCGAACAGTTCGACAACCGCGCGACCGATTCCTCTGGATCCTCCAGTCACAAGCGCTACGCGGCCACTGAGTTCAAGATCATCCTGAAGCATCCAGTTCCCTTCTTCGATTTCGTGTGGTCGCAGTCAGTACCACCTCGCGGTAGCGGGGTGCGTGGTACTGACTGCGACCTGCTGAAACCGTTTTTTGACACAGTCTTCTAAAGCCGATGATGGTTGTTCATGCTTCTATTGTGAACTTGCGACTTCATCTGGCTTCGCCCATTGGTCACTTTGTCGCCGTCTATTGTCGTGGACTGTGGTAACGAAGTGTCGAAATATCGCCTGCGAGAATTCGTCATTCTTCCAACCGAGCTCCGGATGCCATTGCACAGCCATAACGAAAGGTTCAGGCCTTGGATCTTCAAAGGCTTCGACTAATCCATCGGGTGACCAAGCGGTCGCAATCAGATCTCTTCCAATAACTTCGATCGCCTGATGATGATGACTGTTGACCGATTGCTGCTCGGCGCCCGCAAGCTTTTCCAAAACACTTCCGGGCAGTAACTTCACCGAATGTGATCGTCGGTCACGCGGAGCACCTTGTTCATGCTTGATTGGGTCTGTCACTTGCGACTCGATGTCTTGAATAAGTGTTCCACCTCGATAGACGTTCAGTATCTGCATTCCGAAACAGATTGCGAGCAACGGAATTCCCATCTTCTCAGCCGCCGCGATCACAAGTAGATCAGTTTCGTCCTTGATTGGCTGGACCGTTCCCAGGCGGCGGTGAGGCTCATGCCCATAACGTTGTGGATCAACATCGGAATCACTGCCAGGCAATAGAATGCCGTCTAAGCTTTCCACGGCCGCGTTCACATAGTCAGCGGTTGGAATCAGACTTATGTGCAGCGGAATGGCTCCCGCCGCTTCAAGCGCTTCGCCGTAATAACGGGAGAGGTAGAAGCGGTCTGTCGCTGATTCTATGCGCATCGGTATGCCGACGCGTGGTCTGTTGTTCATATGGCGATTCTTTATCTTTGGCCCGTAAGCCGAAACTATATTAACCCAAGTCGGTTAAATACGGCTCTCAGCACTTCTTGAGCACAGAAGTCCGAACGTCCGTAAATAGGTAGTGTCCTAATTTGTATGGGCGTCTCTCTGTGGCGCCCAATCTTCCTGCGTCGCTCGATAGTGTGGAGCGCCCCCGGAGGGACGCCCCTACAAATTAGGACACTACCCAGTAAATAGCTCGCCTTGACTTAGGTTGAAACGAATTCCTATAGTTCTAGCCAAAGGAAAACATGCAGCAGCAATCCCCGAAAGTCCGCAGCACAACTGTTCTATTAGTGCGGAAAGACGCACAGGTCGCACTGGCCGGAGACGGTCAAGTCACAATGGGCGAAACGGTGATGAAGGCAAGCGCTAAAAAAGTGCGCCGCCTTTACAATGATCGCATTCTGGCGGGTTTTGCCGGAGCGACTGGCGACGCCTTCTCCTTGTTGACGCGTTTCGAAAGCAAGCTTGAACAGTATCACGGCAATCTCGAGCGGGCAGCGATCGAGCTTAGTAAGGAGTGGCGAACTGATAAGTTGCTTCGCCACCTCGAAGCATTGCTTGTGGTCGCTGATAGCAAAAGTTCGTTTCTCCTTTCGGGGAACGGCGATGTCATTGCGCCTGACGAAGGTGTGCTGGCCATCGGTTCTGGCGGATCATACGCCCTTGCCGCAGCGCGGGCTCTGCTGAAGCATACGGATCTAAGCGCGCGGGAAATCGCGATCGAGGCGTTACGCATCGCCGGCGAAATCTGCATCTATTCCAATCAGAACATTGTTGTTGAAGAGTTGTAGAAAGAAGCTGTGAGTATACCAATGGTGATTTATTTACAGGGCGACGTTGACGAAGAAACAAAACTTGATGAGATGTCGCCTCGTCAAATCGTATCGGAACTCGACAAGCATGTCGTCGGCCAGCGTAACGCAAAACGCGCGGTAGCAATCGCGTTACGTAACCGCGTCAGACGTCAAAAGCTGCCGCCTGATCTAGCGGTCGATGTGATGCCCAAGAACATCATCATGATCGGGTCAACTGGCGTTGGCAAAACCGAAATTGCTCGTCGCCTCGCGCGCATGTCCAACTCTCCTTTTCTGAAAGTGGAGGCTTCCAAATTCACTGAAGTTGGTTACGTTGGTCGCGACGTCGAAAGCATGATTCGCGATCTGACGGAAATCTCGGTTGAAATGACGCGCCAGGAGAAGAGTGACGAAATTGCGGAAAAGGCTGAGTTGAACGTTGAGGAACGAATTCTCGACCTGTTGTTACCCCCGCCGCGTGGTGCGTCCAACTTCTTTGATTTCGACGATGATTCCGTGAGCGATGCAACTACCGATCTCGATAAGCCCGAGCGCGACGAACAGTTTCAAAAGACAAGAGAAAAACTTCGAACTCAACTTCGCAGCGGCAAGCTCGACAATCGGCTTATCGAGCTAGAGGTTCGTGAGAAGAGTTTTCCGGTGATCGAACTGGCTGGACCACAGGGTGTCGAAGAGATGGGTATCAACATGAAGGATATGTTGGGCAATCTCTTTCAGGGACGCACGAAGCGACGAAAAATGCGCGTTGATGAAGCGATGGAGTACCTGATGCAGGAGGAGGAAGAGCGCCTTATCGACATGGACCAGGTCGCGCGCGCAGCAATTGAGCGGGTTGAGAACTCTGGCATCATCTTCTTAGACGAAATCGATAAGATCGCTGGTCGGGAATCAGGTCATGGACCTGATGTATCTCGTGAAGGCGTCCAACGTGACATTCTGCCCATAGTCGAAGGTACGACAGTCAATACTCGCTACGGAATGGTTCGGACCGATCACATCCTCTTCATCGCAGCCGGTGCCTTTCACGTTTCAAAGCCTTCGGACCTAATCCCAGAACTCCAGGGACGTTTCCCGATTCGTGTTGAACTCGATTCGCTAACGGTCGAAGACTTTAAGCGCATCCTCACCGAGCCGCGCAATGCTTTGATCAAGCAATACCAGGCGATGATGGAGACTGAAGGAGTGTCTATCGAGTTTACGGCGGACGCGATCGATTCGATCGCCAGTTACGCAACGCAGGTTAACGAGCAAACAGAAAACATCGGCGCTCGTCGCTTGCAGACGATTATGGAAAAACTTTTGGAAGAGATCAGTTTTGAAGGACCTGACCTCGAACCAAAGTCGCAAAAGGTTGATGCTCGATATGTCGATAACATGCTTTCTGAAACTGTTAAAGATCAGGACTTGAGCCGGTATATCCTGTGAATACCTCGCAAAGCCACCGACCCCTCCAAGCTATTCCGTTTACTCATCTCTGTTCTAGAAGATTTGGTCGCGCCGGAGGTCTGTTCGTAGCGGTAGCCGTGTCGATTGCATTTGTGGCGTGTGGCAAGAGACGTCCACCGCTGCCGCCTGTCGAACGAGTTCAGCAACGGACTGAGTCGCTGTCTGGAGCGCAACAGGGTAATCAGGTGATCTTGAGTTGGCCCGCGCCACGAAGAAATGCTCCCGACAGCAGCGTACAGAGTATCAGGCGTATCGACGTGTATCGTCTCGCAGAGAAGCCCGGCACGCCTACAGGACTCACGGAGGAAGAGTTTGCCGCTCGTTCGACTTTGATCGGATCAGTAACTTACGAACAGATTCAGAACGCAGGCGAGAACCTCACCTATACAGACACTCTGGAACTCGCTGGTCAACCTACGCGGCTGCGTTATGCAGTGCGGTATGTAAACGCATCTGGCCAGCGCGCGGCGTTTTCAAATTTTCTATCGATTGAGCCGGCCGCACGAATTGCACAACCACCAATATTACAGAACGCCAACACCACCGAAGACGCAATAACACTTTCGTGGCAACCACCGGCGACGAACATCGACGGTTCTACACCAGTTAATCTGCTGGGCTACAACGTCTACCGTCTGGATGAAACCCAAACAGAACCAGCACAGACTCCGATCAACGCACAACTAGTTTCCGGCACGCAGTACGCCGACAAGGCTTTCAAATTCGGCAATAACTATCGCTATATCGTTCGTAGCGTTTCGCTGGGAACTGAAGGTGCGCAGGTTGAGAGCCTAAATTCGAATTCATTGCCCGTAGAGCCGCGAGACAAGTTCGCTCCGTCGCCGCCGGCGACTCCGAGTATTGCGGCTGCCCCAGGAAGACTTTCAATTTTCTTCGCCGCGAATCCGGAACTGGATATCGCCGGTTACATCATTTATCGTTCAACTGATCCAAATCTGCCCAAGGGATCTTGGACCAGATTGAGTCAGACCCTTCTCACGCGCACTACGTTCCAGGACGAAAGAGTTGAATCCGGACAAAGGTACTACTACTACATAACGGCGGTAGATCACGCGGGCAATGTGAGTCAGGCGTCTGAAGTTGTTTCGGAGACGGCTCCCTAAACTCAAATGAAAGTTTGTCGCTTCACACATCCAACATTCAGTGGATCACGATACGCAGTTATCGAGGGTTCAAGTGTTCATTCGTTCTCGACTGCAGCTTTTCCTTTTGACAAGACAGCTCCTGAGAGCGCCGGTCTGTCGCTGGACGAAGTGAAACTAATCGCACCGGTCGAACCGTCAAAGATCGTTTGTGTCGGTAGGAACTATCGTGAACATGCCGCCGAGTTAGGCAACAAGATGCCGGATGAACCACTGCTCTTTCTAAAAGCGCCTTCATCAATAATCGCAAGCGGAGATCGCATCGAGCTCCCGGCGCAATCGCAACAGGTCGAACACGAAGGCGAGCTTGGAGTTGTAATTGGACGACGCGCGCGTAATCTCGCGGAAGATGAAGATGCGCTCAGTTATGTTTTTGGTTATACGTGCGTGAACGACGTCACTGCACGTGACTTGCAGCGGAAAGATGTTCAGTTCACCCGTGGTAAATCGTTCGATACGTTCTGCCCTGTCGGTCCCTGGATTATCGACGATCTAGATCCGGCCAATGCTACGGTAGTGACACGCGTCAATGGTGAAGTAAAACAGAACGGCAACACGCGTGACATGGCTTTTTCCGTTGCTTATCTAATAAGGTATATATCCGCAATTATGACTCTTTACCCCGGCGATCTGATTGCGACCGGAACACCAGCTGGCGTTTCGCGCTTAAAGCATGGCGACATGGTGGAAGTTGAAGTTTCAAATATCGGAACACTGCACAATCCCGTTTACGACACGACGGTGGGTTCATAAACGAACATTGAGGAGTTCTCATGAAGTTTTTTATCGATACAGCAAACCTTAAAGAAATACGTGAAGCGGCATCGTTGGGAATAGCCGACGGCGTGACTACCAATCCTTCTTTGATCGCGAAAGAAGGAGACGTCGATTTCAAGCAGCACATCGCGGCGATCTGCGAGATTGTTCAAGGACCGGTTTCGGCAGAAGTGACAAGTCAGGACAAGGACGGAATGGTACGTGAAGGAGTGGAGTATTCGAAGATCGCTCCGAACGTGGTCGTCAAATGTCCATTGACACGAGATGGTCTGAAGGCGACGCGCGAACTCTCCGAACAAGGCATTCGGGTGAATGTGACGTTGTGCTTCTCAGCGGCGCAAGCCATTTTAGCCGCGAAGGCAGGCGCTTCATTTATCAGTCCGTTTCTTGGTCGGCTCGACGACATTGGCGAGAACGGCCTCTATCTGTTGCAAAATATCATCGAGATTTATCAGAACTACACCTGGAAGACAGAAGTACTGGCTGCGAGCTTGCGCCACCCGATTCACGTCATCGAAGCCGCACGTCTGGGTGCCGACATCGCAACCATGCCTTTTAAAGTAATAGATCAATTATTCAATCATCCGTTGACTGACAAGGGCCAGGCGCAGTTTCTCGCCGACTGGCAAAAGAGCGGAAGGAAGTAACTGATCGATAAAGAAAGCACCATCACCGTTGTTGTCTGCAAGTTTGATGGAACTGAGCACCGCAGGTGGTCAGCTCGACTTATTGATAGGTTCGAATCGCTGTTAGTTCTTGATGCGATGTTTGCGGAGCACATCGAACACGATCAACTTGGTTCGATTCCGATAGGCACGTTAAGCACTGAGTATTACTGGTTGGATCGCTGGTACAACGTCTTTCGTTTTCGCGACGCTGACCTGAACTTGAAGAAGATCTACTGCAATATCAGCATGCCGCCGCGTTTTGACGGCGAAATACTTACTTACGTGGATCTGGACATAGACGTGCTCGTCGAACCCGACTTTTCATACAGAGTTCTTGACCTCGAGGATTTCGAAGATAATGCGCGGCATTACAACTATCCACCTGCTATACAGACCGAAGCACAGCGAGCTCTTGAGGAGTTAATCCGTTCAATCGAGACGAGGGCATATCCATTCAACGTCTCCTGAATCCCATGGCTACTGAAAAAAAGGCAAAACAATCGAAGCTCGACGTTCTAAAGGAGCGCAAGGAAAAAGCGGAAGCTGGCGGCGGCGCCGATCGAGTCGAGAAACAACACGCTGCGGGAAAGATGACAGCCCGTGAGCGAGTTAAGTTTCTGCTCGACGAGGGCACGTTCGAAGAGTTCGATAAACTCGTCGTGCATCGCTCAAAAGATTTCGGACTCGATAAGCAGCTTTATCCGGGTGATGGGGTCGTGACGGGTCATGGACTAATCGATGGTCGAAACGTGTTTGTATTCGCGCAGGACTTCACCGTTTTTGGCGGTTCCCTTTCAGAGACGCACGCGGAAAAGATCTGCAAGGTAATGGATCTAGCGATGAAGGTTGGCGCACCGATTATCGGCCTGAACGATTCCGGCGGAGCACGCATTCAAGAAGGCGTTGTAAGTCTTGGTGGGTACGCCGACATCTTTTTGCGTAACACCCTCGCCAGCGGTGTCGTGCCGCAGATCAGTTGCATTATGGGACCATGTGCCGGCGGCGCAGTTTACAGTCCTGCGATTACCGACTTCAACGTGATGGTGAAAGATACGTCCTATATGTTCATAACCGGACCGGACGTAATTAAGACCGTCACTCATGAGGAAGTAACGAAAGAAGCGCTTGGGGGCGCGGTTACTCACAACAGCGTGTCCGGCGTCGCCCATTTCGCTGCGGATTCAGACGAACATGCGCTGCGACTTGTGCGTGAGCTTTTTTCATTCATTCCATCAAACAACATGGAAGATCCTCCGCGGTTGGAGCCTGGCGATCCGGCTGATCGAATAGAAACTAAACTCAATCAACTAGTACCTGAAGCTTCGAATCAGCCGTACGACATTCGGGAAGTAATAAGCGCTGTAGTTGATGACGGATACTTCTTTGAGGTGCAGAAGCTGTATGCGCAGAACATCTGCATTGGGTTTGCGCGCCTGGGTGGTTACTCTGTGGGCATCGTCGCTAATCAACCGGCAGTTCTCGCGGGTGTTTTAGATATCAACGCGTCGATCAAGGCTGCTCGATTTGTTCGCTTCTGCGACTGCTTCAACATTCCGCTCATTACGTTTGAAGACGTGCCGGGATTCCTTCCCGGCGTTTCACAAGAGCACGGCGGCATCATTACGCATGGTGCAAAGCTTCTGTATGCGTTTGCTGAAGCGACGGTGCCGAAGATCACGGTCATAACTCGAAAGGCTTACGGCGGTGCTTATTGTGTGATGGCTTCGAAGCACATTCGCACCGACGTTAACTTCGCGTGGCCAACAGCGGAGATAGCTGTGATGGGAGCTGAAGGAGCGGTGGGGATTCTCCATCGACGTGAGCTGAACGAGGCGAAAGATAAAGAAGCGGCGAGACGCGCCCGAGTTGCGGAACTCGAGGAGAAATTCGCGAATCCCTACATTGCAGCTGAACGGGGTTTTGTGGACGAAGTAATTGAACCAGCTTACACGCGACCGAAACTTATTCGCGCGTTAGGATTGCTGGACAACAAACGCGATTCGAACCCACCTCGAAAGCACGGAAACATTCCGCTGTAGGGAAAGTAGCGCTTCGTGGCTCATTAACGGTTGTTGACCGGAGCTATTTCGATCAGACGGTTCACAGGATCGAACGTCAATCGGAATGGATAGAGCGCATCACGACCGATGATCACAGGCGTACCTGCGGGCGCGCCAAACAGATAGTCAGTCGGTACGCTTTTGAGCATCAACGATCCGATGTTTACAGTAACCGGGTCCACTCTCCTCACACTAATTGAACCGCCAGCCAGATCACGTATGACTTGATTCTGTTGATTGTGATTGCGTCCAACGACGCGGCCATCACTTACCGCTAACCCAAATCCGGAACCCGTGTCGATCAACGCCAGCCGTCCATCGCCAAGGCGGACAAACGGGCGGTCATCGTCTGAATTTCTAATCCACTTAACGACAGCTCCATCTGCTGGTGCGTCCTGTACTCGCAAACCGCCGCTGGCAAGATCCAGCACACGTAATTCTCGGTTGGGTAGATCTATCGAATACCCGTAAGGCTGGAACGCTGACGTTGGATCCAGGATTCCATCGAGCCCGGGTAAGTTTTCAACAACTGCGGCTTTAAAAGATGTGCTCAGTTGGTTGTTGCGAGTGCCAATCGCGACCTGTTGTATCGCGGTCGCTTGGTTTGAAATGATCGAGCCGGCGGACAGACCGCCTGCCAGTGGTCGGGTTGAGCGATGTGTTTGAAGTCCCGCTCGCGTAACCACCCCACGGCTGACAAGAGTGACTCCAGCGCCAGTATCTACGGCGAACGTAAACGGACCTGATCCGCGTATCCAAACGTCAGCGAGCAAACCTCGCCCACTCGACTGTTTCAATCGTACTGGCGCAAGAACCGCGCCGCTGGATTGATACTCTCCCGCGCTTGTTGCAGTTCGCCACAGACGATTATGGGCAGTTCCGAATAATGGAACTGCCCACAATGCGCTTACAGCGATGAGAGTACATAGAGCGATAGCAAGTTTGATTTTGCTCATTACTCTAGCCCTCGGCTGAGTTGAGTGTGTTAGTTGCTGCGGTTGCGGTTTCTAAGCTTGTACGTATACAACGCCGAACCACCCAGGCCTGACAGCGCACCAATCGCTGCGCCTTTCTTACCGCCGATCAACCCACCAATGGCTGCACCAGCACCGGTACCGATAGCCATTGTCAGTTTGTCTCGATGCTTCGACCAGAAACTTCTGCTCTGTGGCCGATTGTAATCATAGTAAACACGTTGCGGTGCTGCGCGTCTTGTCGTTGTCCGGTTGCGATAAACAACGCGGGTTGATGCGACAGAGCCACTTGTCGAAACGCCGTTGGTAGAGACTGCTCTGCTATCTGCCGCGGTAAATCCGTCAGCGAAGCCAGTCTTGTACGCAATCTGCTCTTCCGACGTGTTGAAGTCGGCAGGAATAGCTGCATCAGACTGTGTTGTGGCGCCCGCGACCTGTGCGCCCGTTGAAGTGGTGGTCTCAGCCGTCGCCGGCTGACTTCTGTGCATTACCAGTGCGCCTACGGAACCGCCGATAAGGGCGGCAATCAAGGCAACCGGTAATAGCTTGTTTGTCATAATCATCGCTGTCTTCTCTCCTTGAAAAAAATCTGGTGCCCTCAAACCGACCCACCTTACTGCAAGGGGCATTCCCAGTCGGGGGGCTCGTCCGATCTAATACTGAAATGCGCGTATTTATAGCGGATTCCGGCGAAAAATTGGGCATCACAAGAAATTCACAAGGTTATGCTAATGATTGAAATATTAGATTGGAATTTGGGTATACCCGATATGGGGACGCTATATTCGATATGAGGACTGAAGCGATACGAACAAAAAAACAAAACCAGGAGGATTTGCATCCTCCTGGTTTGGTGTTCAGAGAAAACTCGAGTCTTACGCGGCCCGCTGCGCGGCGGGTTTATCTTTTAGAAGTTCGAGAGCCTTCTTCATTTGAACGTCCTCAGTATCAGGCTTCGGCGGCTGCGGTGCAGTCTCGCGCTTATCAGCACCTGGATCTGGCTTCGCCACTTCATCGTCATCGTTGCCCGTTAGATCGTCGGGATCAACGTTGTCGGCGATTTCCTGACTCTTTACTTCAACTGAAGGTGCGACACCCGAATGGGCTCGATCTTCCCCGAGGAAGGTCTTTCCGTTTCCAGATGCCCACTTTACTGTCGTTAATAAGAGACCATCGCCACCCCGAAGCGTAAACAATTGCTGCTCGGCACCTGCGCCAAAACTCTTCTCACCAACTACTTGTCCACGATTCCTCTCAATGAAAGCGGAGGCGATAATTTCGGCAGCGCCGGCAGTTCCCGAATCAATCAAACCGACTACAGGTCCGGAAAAGATTACGGCTTTCGGATCAGCGTTGTAAGTCTTAAGCGCTTTCCCTTCACGGCCTACCGTTTGGGCCAACACACCATCGCGAATAAACATATTGGCGACGGCTACTGCTTCCGCCAGCGAGCCACCGGCCGTATCACGCACGTCAACGACAATCTTTTGCGCACCCTGCTTCACCAGGTCCTGAAGCTTCGAGCGGACGTCTGTTGCTTCGCCGTCATTCAGGCTATTAATTCGTAGTATGCCGACGCGACCCGCTTCCATTCTTGTCTCGGCGGCCGGAGCTCGTCCGGTTCCTCTCTTGACGGAGATCGTCAGTGGGCTGGCGTTGGCACGCAGCACGCGTAGCTTCACTTCCGTTCCGGCGGCGCCATTTAGAAGTTGTTTAGCGTCGTATAGCGAAATGTCGCGCGTCGCTTTGCCGTCGATATATTCAATAATGTCGCCTGCGCGGATACCTGCCTGATCAGCCGGTGAGCCTTTCATGGGTGCAATCACGTAAAGATACGATGCTACTTGCGATAACTCAGCGCCAATGTTTACCTGACTGTCTTTCGAGGGCCCGCTATACTCCTTCACTTGTTCAGGCGTAAGGTAGGTTGAATAAGGATCAAGTCCGTAAGCGAGTCCACGCAAAGCGCCAGCTCGAACCTTGTCCATGTTCGGCTCATCTACGTAATCGTTTTGGATGTGCTGCAAGACACTCTCAAAAATTCGTAACTGCGCGTTTGGATCATTAGCCGGCTGTTGAGCGCGAGTCGAAATCCAGCCTCCCACAACCGTATAGACGGTGAGCGTAGCTGACAGCAGGATGAGAATGAACTTGGTTCGAAATGACATTTAATTACCTCTTCGATTACGTTAAAGAATGTTCGATAAACTTTAGTTTGTCGTTAACGTTCATTTATGCAACCGCCACGAACCTTGACGACAAACTAAAGTTTATCGAACACACGTCGAAGGTATGATACAGGCGGTCTTTCGACGGCGCAAGGTGAACGTTTGACGACGGTTCGACACGATAAACACTTCTAGAATCGCTGCTTAGATGAAACCTCTGAAACACGAAAACGAGCCCCTTCCACCGATTCTAGCGCTCGATCTCGGGCAAAAAACGGTCGGGGTGGCAATATCTGACGACCTGGCGATTACAATCAAACGGCTTGACCCGATCAGGCGCACGAGTTGGAAAAACTTGCTAAAAAACGTCGGCGCTTTGATCGAACGCTTTGACGCACGAACCTTGGTAATTGGTTTGCCATTAAGTTTAGATGGCACGCGCGGGGTTGCCGCGGAAACCACCCATCAATTATCCCTAAATTTTGCTCGCTCGCTGAAAATACCCGTGTACCTCCAGGACGAAAGACTTACTTCAGAGGAGGCGCGGAGATCCTTGCGTGAGCACGGGTACAATCAAACGGAGGTGGATGCTTTGATCGATAGTGAATCGGCAGCCATTATCCTACGAGATTTTCTAAACAGTCGTGAGGAGAGATTTTTGGTTAATCCCAACTGACGATGAAACGCATAATAATAATAATGGGAGCAGTCGGTCTGCTCCTGGGCGGAGGCCTTACTGCGTGGATTTATGCAGAATTGCGCCGCCCGATCGCTCATCAAAAAACCGGACAATACATTGAGATCCCTGCCGGTTCGTCTCCGTCCTTTGTCGTCAAGAAACTGGCGACCGAAGGAATCATCAAGCATGAGTGGCCGCTCTCGCTGTATCTGAAACTGACAGGTAAAGGTTCGACATTGAAGGCCGGTGAATACGTCTTCCCTTCACCTATTTCTCCTCTAGCGGCCCTGGCAAAAGTCCAACGTGGCGAGCGAAGGCTTTCACGCTTCACTGTCATCGAAGGTTGGACTCGATTTGAAATCGCAAAAGCGATGACGCAACTGCCAGAGTTGCACGTCTCAACTGAAGCGGAAGCGCTTGAGTTGATGGATAACGTTAGCCTGATTCGCGAAATAGACCCTACAGCGAAGAATCTTGAAGGTTATCTCTTTCCCGAGACGTACGAGTTTTCTCCAGAGACACCAGCGCCGAAGTTAGTGGAGATGATGGTCAAGCAGTTTCTGAATGTGTGGAAGCCTGAGTGGTCGGATGCTGCCAGGCATCTGAATCTGTCGCCGCGTGAGATCGTAACTGTTGCATCGTTAATCGAGACTGAAGCGAAGCTGACTGAGGAGCGGCCGATTGTCGCGTCGGTCATCTACAACCGTCTGCAGCGCGATATTCCGCTCGCGGTGGATTCGAGTGTGATCTATGCGTCGAAGCTTGAAGGAAAGTGGCGTTACGACGGCAAGGTGTATAAGAGTGACATCGATCGAAGATCCCCTTACAACACTCGTATTCATCCAGGATTGCCGCCTGGTCCAATTGCATCTCCTGGCGCAAGTTCGTTGAATGCCGCGTTGAATCCCGCTGCTACTGATTACCTGTACTACGTACGCAACCCTGATCGCTACGACGGCGCGCATAACTTTTACTCGAGTAGCTCAGAGTTTGAAAAAGGTGTACTGGCGTTGCGCAATTGGGAACGGCAACGTGATCTTGAGGAAGCCCGCAAAAAAGTTAATTCAAACACGGCGAGGTAGGGTCACGGCTTCACCTTCAGTTTTGCCTGAGATTTCTGGACTTTGTAGGCGCACGTGTGAAGCAATCATTGCTTGAATTTGTAGTCGCGGTAATCTATTCTCAATTCAGTTTCCCCTCGATATTTTCTTTGCTCGATTCAAGGTGATCATCATGTGTCGTTTAATAGCTGCTTTGATCCTTTCTCTTCTCTGTTTCGGGTCCGTCTTTGCTCAAGGTAAAGGTGTTGATAAGAACAATGAGCGAGTGCGCGATACTGGTGGGAGCCGCACCGCGGGGAGCAACGGCACCAAGACTGATACAGGCGCGGGACGTGGAATGGACTTTGGACGCGATAAGACTCCGGAAGCGCCACCGCTACCGAATCCATATCGGTTTCCCGCACGTCGCGACGCAATTCTTACTGCTGTGCAACAGCTGATGAGAGATCGAAAACTCATTGTGGACGATGCAGCTTCGAAACCGTCAGACGGCATCATCGTGAGTCAACCATTCACCTTTATCAAAGGCGCTGTGGTATCGCAGGGAGAGCTGAGTAGGTATGCCGACCTCCCTCAGTCGAACGCGCGGGGTTGGACAAGAGGACGCTACACATTAACCGTGGAAGTGCAGCCAATTGATGGGACAAGTTCGAATGTCTCTGTTAACGCCAAAGTAGAAGGTCGCACCGATGGTGCCACGGGCGCCGAATGGTTATCTCTGCGGAGTAGCGGGCTGGCTGAAGATGAGTTCCTATCGTGCCTGGTCGCGACTATAACGGGCAGCGTACCTCCGGGAAGGAGCCCGAACGCCTGTCAGCCTTAACGTAAAGCCTGAGGTAATTTGTAGGCAGCCCGTACGTAATCACCCAACGCAAGAGCAATAAATATCATCTTTACCGGCGGTGATGGTCGTCGCCCTCTAAGTAAGGATAGCGTTTACCATCTGACATAAGAAATCACTTTAAGTAATGATTAATGATCCATTTCATCCGGAAGAGGCTATAGCACGCGAAAAAGAGTCTAATCGTCGAAAGCTCCTCGGTGTCGTTTGCGCGGTCGGTCTGTCCGCCATTCTTTTGGTTGGTTATGCCTACATGCGCAATCGCCACGCAAGGCAAGTGATCGCTAGCAGCGCCGTTCCGCCCGTCGCCGATAACGGACTACCAAAGGGCCCTCCAGTGGCGCAAGTGTCGATGGATGAGCCCCTACTTCAAAAGGGAACAACCACGTTCGGCGGTACGATAAAGAATATTTCCAATCGTCAGTTGACTGGTCTTTCGGTATCGCTCGACTTAATTCGACGAAAAGATGGCCAGGTCGAGCAGCGAACAGTAGCCGTCGAACCATCTGACCTTCAGCCAAGTGCCGAAGCTACGTATTCCGTGAAGCTTTCAGCCACTGAGTACGGCAGCATTCGGTTTATGGGTGTTAAGGCTGATCCTGACTCGTCATTGATCGCTTACAGTTCTTCGCCCGGCAAGAAGCGTCCGCCGGAACGGATCGAGCCGCGAACAATTATCGTCAAGAAAGGTAAGCCGGGTGAGTTCATCAACTCGCCGGATAACCCGGCAAGGGTGCCGTGAGTTTAGGCGATGCGTGAACTCGAGCCCGACGTACCGGCTGTGCTTAGAGTTATTCATTAATAGTCGGCGCGCCGAACGTTAACGTGAACCGTTAATGAAGTAACTACCGGTTGAGTGAAGAGGACCTTTCGAGTTAGCATCACCCGAGTTGATAGAGTGATGATGCGCAGTAGCACCAACAGTTCGCGATTCTGGTTAGTCATTCCTTTTGTCGCTATCTTCATTTGGTGCAGCGACGTTTCGTTGGCGCAAACAAATTCGCAGAAGCCTCCTTCGAATCCTGCACGCCTTCCAACTGAACCGATGAGTTCTGAAAAGAGCTCCCCTTCCGATGATGGCCCACCATTGACCACATTTGAAGAAGAAATGCGTGCAAAACGCCTTATAAGAATCGCTGAGAAGGAACATCAGCAGAATCTCGAGCGAGCACGTGAAATCTCCGAACTTGCCAAGGATCTTCAGCAAGGATTTAAGACGGCTAATACATTGGATCGCGCAGGCCTGAAGCGCTTGGACCGACTCGAAAAGCTGACCAAAAAGATTCGCGGTGAAGCGGGCGGCGAAGCAGACGAAGTGCAGATCGTCAATCGACCATCGGATAAAGGCGCTGCTATCTCGCAGATTGCTGAGGCTGCAGAATCACTCTCGAAGGCCGTGCAGAATACCCCACGTCGTGTTGTATCCGCGTCGGTTATCGACGGAGCTAATGTTTTACTTGAGCTGATCGGAATCCTTCGCACGTTTACGCCGTAACCTAACTCGATGCTCAATCATCACCGCTGGCCAATTCTCTTCCTCCTTTTCTTAATCACCGCGAACACCGCCCTTGCTCAGGATGATGACGACGTCGTTCGAGTCAATACAGAACTGGTTGTTATCAACGTCACGGTTACGGACGCCGCGGGAAATTATGTGCGCGCGTTGCGTCTGTCCGACTTCAAAGTTTTCGAAGACGGCAAGGAAGTCGACCCCAAGTCGATTGTCGGATTCGCACTTCAAGAATCACCTTACGCTTCCGTCGTTCTAATCGATAGTTCAGGCAGCATGGAGCAGCGCATGATACTCGCGCGATCTGGCGCGATTCGATTTCTGGACGGTTTGCGCGACGAAGATGTAGCAGCGGTATATCGTTTCGACTCGAAGGTACAGCGTGTGCAGAACTTTTCTGGTGGACGCGATCTCGCTCCCCTTGCGTACGGTATTCGCGCGAAGGGCATGACAACACTTAACGACGCAATCGTGGAAGCAGCCCAGGCGCTCGCCAAACGGCCCGAACAAAGAAAAGCGATCGTAGTGTTATCTGATGGCGCCGACACCTTTAGTAAGGCTTCTTCGTCTAAGGCAATCGAAAGTGCACTTGAGGTGGGAGCAAGCATTTACGCCGTCGATATGTCGTCGATTGAAGTGGGCGGATCAGGCCGCCGTCAGAGTGCGGGATCGCTAAAAGAGTTTGCGGAGAAGACGGGTGGAAGATTTATAACCACGCCGGGTGGGCCAGAGCTCAGAGACGCGTTCAGGGGTATCGCTGAAGAGTTGGGCCAACAGTACACATTGGCTTATCGACCGTTGAATAGAGCCCGGGATGGAAAGTGGCGAACCCTGGAGGTACGAGTCCAGAAGCCGGACTTGCAAGTACGGTCGCGAAAAGGTTATCGCGCGCCAAAGAATTAACGAGTAGTCTTGGTCAATGCCTTCTCTCGATGGCGTTCAAAGGCAAGCTCGATTAGGTCGTCGAGCAACTGCGAAAACTTCTTTCCTGACGCTTCCCACATTTTTGGATAACCAGAAACTTCTGTAAGACCAGGCAGAGTATTCAACTCATTTATTAACAGGCGTCCATTCTTTCTTTCAAGGAAGAAGTCGACTCGCGCCAGTCCTGCGCCATCGATGGAACAGAAAGCGCGAATCGCCATGCGCTGAATCTTCTCCGTCATTGCTTTTGAGAGTGGCGCCGGCACTACGAACTCAACGTTGCCTGTGCTTGAATACTTCTCAGTGTAGTCGAGGAACCTTGCGCGCTCTTCTTTGATTACATACTCGCCCGGCAAACTTGCCTTTGGTTCGTCGTTCCCGAGAATCGCGCATTCGATCTCACGCGCGACTATTTCTTCTTCAACGATTATTTTTCTATCGTACTCGGCCGCAAGGTCCATCGCCTTCGTGAGCGAGTCATTGTCGCTTGCCCGAGACACACCAACAGACGAGCCCAGATTGGCAGGCTTCACGAAACACGGGAGACCGATTTCTTTGATAATCTTGCGTCGCACCTTTGCAGGATCGTTTCGCCACTGCGATCGCAGAAACCAAACGTGTTTGCAGATTGGGAGCCCGGCTTGGACGAACAACGCCTTCATAGTTACCTTGTCCATGCCAGCTGCCGACGCCAGCACTCCGCAGCCAACGTAGGGAACGTCGGCCATCTCAAGTAATCCTTGAAGTGTACCGTCTTCGCCGAACGGCCCGTGAAGCACGGGAAAGATCACATCAATCCGTTCGCGAGCATTCGAGCTACTGTCGTCAATAGAGATGAGACCTCGGTGAGAAGGATCGCCGAGCAGAGCGATGTCGCCGCTGGTTTGCTTTGGCGACAGCGACGATTGGACAGCCTCAGGAAGTAGAGCGACCGAATCCTGCGGGGGCAACCACTTCCCTTCCTTCGTAATGGCAATCGGCAGGACGTCGTACTTCTTTCGATCGATCCCATTAATTACAGCATTCGCCGAGCGAATCGAAACTTCGTGTTCACCTGATCGGCCGCCGAAGATGACCGCGACGCGAACTTTTTTAGGCACTGCAAATCACTCCAGATTCAGAGAATAGTCTTTCCCAATGCTGACAGAATTAATTCGACACCTAACTCAGCAGTCTTATTGTTGATGTCAAGCGCTGTGTTGATCTCAACTACCTCAAGCGAACGCATGCCACCTGCTTCCGCAATCTTTTCCATCGCAAGATGCGCTTCGCGATAGGTTAGGCCGCCGCGAACGAGTGTTCCTGAACCCGGTGCATCGCCGGGATCAAGCGCGTCCACATCGAACGTTACTGAATACCCTACGCTGCCGTTGCTGGCAATGTTGATAGCCTCATCAATACAGGCGGACATCCCACGCTCATCAATTTCCCGCATAGTCAGAAAGCGAATGCCGAGTCGCCGAATTAACTCGCGCTCTCCTGGGTCAATATCGCGCGCTCCGACGTGCACGCAATACTTAGGATTTATCTTTGGTGAGAAACCAAGAATGTCTGTTAGTTCGGGAACGCCATAGCCCAATAACGCAGCTAAAGGCATTCCGTGGATGTTTCCAGAAGGAGTTGTCTCAGGCGTGTTCATGTCGGCATGCGCATCGAACCAAATCAAACCAAGCGTTTCGTTCCGTTTGCGATAGTAAGCCGACATGCCGGCAAATGAGCCAATGGCGATTGAGTGATCGCCGCCAAGGATGATTGGAAACTCTCCGGCTTCCATTATCTCTTCGACGTTGCGTGCGAGTTGCTCGCAGGCGTTGTGAATCTCATTTAGATATTTGAGTCTATCTTGAGGTTGAGGGATTACCTGAGGTCGATCCAGGTGAAGATCACCGAGGTCGCGGACACTGTAACCAAGATTGTTGATGCGTTGGTTGAGGCGCGCAACACGTAGCGCAGCCGGTCCCATGTCAACTCCGGCCATGCTTGCACCATAACCCAAAGGTACGCCGAGAATACTGACGGGCTTTCTTGAATCCCTTTGCGCAGAGGATTCGATTTGTGTTTTGTCAGCTACAAAAGACATAGCCAGGGTCAAACCTTTTCCTTGTTTCTAAGCTTTGCAATGAGAAGCCATGAGCCGCATAGCATGCTGAAGACAATAAGCCATGCGCCGACGTGGTCCAAGATGTAACTCTGGAAGGAACCTCGTACCAGTCTCTTATACCGTGTGTCGGCGAATGGCCCCAGTGCCAGGTAGCGATTGCTACTTCTGCGACAAAGGCGATCAAGCAAATTCGCCAGCAGGATTTCATGTGTATCAACCGCCGAGGTTTAGATTGAATCCACCACCACCGCCTCCCTGACTTGGGAAGAACGGTTTCAAAAGGCCCGCAAGAGCGGCAAGATTTCGCGTCTGAATCAACAGTTCACCCGGCCCGGTAAACTCCGCAACGATTCCCTCCCCACTCATCATACTCCGGAAGAAGCCGGAGGCAGCTTTTCGTAACGTGTACTGCGTTGAACCTTCCCATGCGACGAGGTGACCTGTGTCAACGACGTATCTCTCGCCGGGTTGCAGTCGCTTTCGATGGATCGCGCCAAACGATGAAACGAGCAGCAAGCCCTGCCCTTGGACCAACAATACGAACAAGCCCTCGCCCGAGAAGAATGTCTTCGCCCCGCCCCATTTTGTGTCGACCGTCAAACTTGCATCGCCTGCCAGATATGAACTCGATTGCACAAAGAACGGTTGTCCACTTAGTTCAATTCCCGCTATGTCGCCGGGTGCGCCCGGAGCGAGCGTCACTTCTCCCGGCCCACCTCTCGCCGTAAAAGTCGAAACGAACGCGGATTCACCTCCAGCCGCACGTTTGAGTGCTCCGAGGAGTCCGCCTTTCATTTGCGACTGTAGCTCGATATTCGCAGACATCGAAACCATCGCTCCTGCCTCCGCTTGAATCGATTGTTCTGCCTGGAGATGGAGAACGGCAAGTGCGAATGAGGGTTGATGCAGCACTTCGTATTGATAACCGCGACCTTGCCCACGAGAGTCTGGATCAATATTGATGCCTCCGGCCTGCTGATACGCAGGATGAGACTCACTCAAACGATTTCCGCAAACACCACAGAATGTCGATCCCGGATTCATTGGCGAGCCACACTTAGGACAATTCATGTATCCGCACTCCTTGAGACTTGAGTTTAATTATTTCGACAGCTTCTTCCGGTGTACGCGCGAAATCGAGCGCCGCCACATCAGAGTCAGTCACGGCGAGATACTTCTTCCACTGCTCGACTACTGGCGGCCAGCAATCACCGAGCAACACGAGTGGTCTTGGTTCAATCACCTTCGTCTGAATTTTGTTCCATACCAGCGAAAGCTCCGTAACCGTTCCCATTCCGCCGCGAATGGCGACGAAACCAACCGAACGTGTTATCAACCGCTGCAACCGTTCGTAAAAGTGCGGCGTGGCCACTTTGTCAGTTAAATACCGATTGGGTTCGGTCTTAAACTGGTTCATAACGATACCGAGCACACGCCCACCGCGCTCGCGTGCACCGCGGCTCGCGGCTTCCATCACGCCGAGATAACCACCCGTGCAGATAGTGAATCCTTCCACAGCCAATAACTCACCGACCCGATGTGCGTCATGATACTCGGAGTCAGGCTCCTGACACTTTGCGCCACCAAAGATCGTGACGATTCGTTCTGATGTTTCGATCATTTCCTCACCTCGGCGGAGAGCATCAGTGAACCATTTTCTTTGTAACGCACGTAATCTTCCCGCGTAGCGAATGAACCTCCGGAGTAGTCATCAGGCACAGGTGTCGGATCATGAAGTCTGGAATCGACAATGTTCACAAAACCCGCTTCGCCCAATAGTTTGTCATACTCCGCTGTCGAGAGGAGCTGTACGGGCACCTTGAGCGTGGGTATCCACTGATGTGATGGCTCATTCTCCTTGTAAAGATCGACTACCGTAACAAAACGCCCGTGATTCTGTAACACGCGATGGATCTCCTTCAGAGCAACGTCAATCCTGGAGTAGTAGTAGAGTGACTCCATCGAGAATGCGTGAGTGAACTCACCATCGAGAAAAGGCAGCTTCTCCGCGGTGGCGACCTCAAACCTAACATTCGGGTAATCCGCAGATGTCGATCTTGCAATCCCGATCATTTCGTCTGAGATATCAATACCGACGACGTGACCGTTCGGGGCATGTTCAGCCATCAGGCGAGTGGCCCAACCCGATCCGCATCCAACATCAAGAGCAAGTGAGTCAGCCGTTAGGCCCAATCTATTTATTGCCTGCTCACCAACAGGACGGTGGCCCTTTTCCATCCCAGGGCCGCGTCCCGCGCGTGCCCACTCGTTGAATTCTAATCGCAGATGGTCGTCAGTCATTTGTCCTCATGCGTCGAAGCAGGTCCACAATAAGAACATTGCCGATTGGCCTTTGCGCTCCTTCAATCGGCAATTGGCAATCGACAATCGGCAATGCTTACGGTCGGATTCGGTACAGCATGCGGGGGAATGGTATCGTCTCGCGAATGTGTTCTATGCCGCACATCCAGGCCGTGCATCGCTCGATACCCATACCAAAGCCAGCGTGTGGGATGCTCCCGTATCGACGCAGGTCGAGATACCACTCAAAGGCGTCCTGCGGAAGCTGATGTAACGCGATCTGTTCTTTTAAGAACTCCAGTGAAGTGGCGCGTTCTCCACCTCCGATCACTTCGCCATAACCCTCAGGCGCCAGCACATCCACGCCAAGCGCGAGCTCCGATCGTTCTGGATCGCGCGCCATGTAAAACGCCTTCACGGCTGCGGGATAGTGATGGACCATCACCGGTTTCTCAAACTGTCCGGAGATGTAAGTCTCATCCGGCGCACCAAAGTCACCGCCCCATTCAAAGCGCGACTCGAGTAAACCTTTTTCAAATCCTTCCTGCAGCATCTTGACCGCATCGTCATAGTGAACACGCGGAAACGGCGGCACAATGGCTTCAAGCCTCGACGTATCACGCTCGAGCACTTTCAATTCTTCCTGGCGATCTTCCAACACGCGCTCAGCAATATACGCGAGCATGCGCTCTGCCAGTACCATCACGTCCTCGAGTTGCGCATAAGCCATCTCGGGTTCCACCATCCAAAACTCTGTCAGGTGTCGGCGTGTTTTCGATTTTTCCGCCCGGAAGGTTGGACCGAAGCAGTAGGCCTTTCCAAGCGCTGCTGCTGTCGCCTCGTTGTAAAGTTGACCCGACTGCGTGAGATAAGCTTTCTCTCCTTCAAAGTAGTCCACTTCAAACAGAGTCGTTGTTCCCTCGCAGGCAGCTGGGGTAAAAATCGGCGAATCAGCTAGCGTGAACCCGTCCTGATCGAGAAAGTTCCGAACCGACTGGACCACGGTGTGACGCACCTTTAGCACGGCATGTTGGCGGCGGGACCTCAGCCATAGATGCCGGTGATCCATCAGAAACTCTGTTCCGTGTTCTTTCGGAGTGATCGGATAGTCGTGCACTTGCTGCAAGACTTCCGCGGCAGACACGTCGATTTCGTAACCGCCAGGTGCGCGACTGTCGGCGCGGACCTTCCCGCGGATAACCAGGGATGATTCCTGGCCCAGACTTTTTAACGATTCCCACGTTTCCGGCGAGACTGCGTTCTTGAGCACCACGCATTGAACGATACCGGTGCCGTCGCGTAGTTGCGGGAAAAGAATCTTTCCACTCGAGCGCAGGTTATAAAGCCAGCCCTTGAGAGCTACTTCCTTGCCGTCGTACTGCGAAAGTTGGTTGATGTAGGTTTGCTGGTCTGAAACGATAGAGGATGATTGCGTTGTCATTGAGTCAAAAGTTAAATCCGTGCCTTAAGGATACGCTGAAGTGCGGGAAATCTGTCGAGCCACATGGCCGACTGCAGAACAATTTGCAATGTGGGTCTGATATACGATTCGTAAAACGCACCGCGACCGGCTACGGCCGTTTGATACGAGAAAGTACCGGTTGCTTTAAGGCCCCGTTGAATCGCCATCAGACGAAACTCGCGAGCAAACTCGTCGGGATCCAGAATGTCCAAACCGATCTTCCGTCGCTCCTCCAAAAAGAACAATCGGAAATCTCTTAATTCAGCGAGCGATGGCGGGTTTGGTTGTCGATCGAGTAGAAACGAGACCAGATCGTAACTTGCCGGTCCCATGCGAGCATCCTGGTGATCCACTATGCGCAAACGATTCTTCGAATCGAGCATCAGGTTCGCGCCATGATAATCGCGATGACATAACACACGCGGAACAGCCGCGAGCTCGGCAGCGATGTCATTCAGCTCAGCCTTGAGTTCAGCGCTTTCGGCGTGGCTGAAAGTCTCTTTCCGCAAGCTGCCGAAGTAGTGCTCAAAAAAGAAGTCGAGCTCCCATCCGAGTTTCGCTTCATCGAACGCCAGACGGCTCGCGATCGAGTTCATCTCCCGCGCGGTTTCAGTTGTTTTCTGAATACGCGCTATCAGACTTATGGCCTGCTCCTTGTACTCTTCGCACTGCTCTTCCGGTTCATCTTCAAACACCTGAAACAATTGCTTGTCACCGAGATCTTCCTGAATGATCACACCACCAGGTCCATCGACTGCATAGATCTCCGGTACTGGAATGTCGCACTTCAGAAAAAGATTGGTGATGTCGAGATACGGATGAAACTCTGGATCAAACGGCTCTGGGTAAACTGCAGCGACTGCGGTTCCCTTCTTCCAGCCGACACGAAAATACTTGCGCGTCGAGGCATCGGGCGTTAATGCAATAACCTCGCGATTCTTGATCCCGTTGTGGCTGAGTAAACTGGTAAGCCGTTCTAACGCGGAAGATTCAAATGCGTTCGAGATCACCTGTTTTGCTGAGCTCATTTGTGGATGACGTGGCGAGCTATCTGGACGAAAAACAGGACGCACTCCGTCGTCTATTCTTTCTGTCCCGGTAACTTTATGACGCCGGATTGTATCATCGGCTCAAGGGCACGACAAAGTTTTCCCCTTTTTCGACTCCTTGCTGGGCTTTATCAGGTGGGGTCTTCCCGCTTATCAGCCTGAAAGGGACGACGATGGCATCAGTTACAACTTCATTCGCGGAAATACGAACGTTATCGGCAAGTACCGCGCGTTTCACTTGAGCACCTTCCGACACCTGCACGTTGTCCCACAGAACCGAATCGACAACAGTAGCTTCAGGAGAAATGCGGCTATTCCGGCCAGTGCTACAGCTTTCACCTCTCTCTCTCAACATCTCAATGCTGATGTCGAGATAGCGCTGCAGGGTGGAGAGTTCTCGCCACTTTCCATACGCAACATGGGCTGCGATGCGCTCGCCGTTCGCTATCGCTTGCGGATAAACATCAGTTGTCGAATGAGAAAAGATGCCGCGTGGAATGTAATCGAATATGCGAGGTTCCAGGATTTGAATACCCGTGAACATTAACGGCGTGTCCGTTTGGTCCCGGGTCGGCATTCCTCCAAAGCCCGTAATTAGACCATTCCGTGTTTCGACCACACTGAACGTCTCGCGCTTTCGATTCTCGATCAGCACAAGCGTCGCGAGCGCGTCGTTCTTTCGATGCGTCTCAAAGGCAGCTTTCAAATCAATGTCTGTGATTATCTTTCCATTGACGACGACGAAAGTGTCTTCGACGAAAAGATCTCGAGCGTTATCGAGCGCTCCACTTGTCCCGAGGATCACAGGTTCTTCGACATACGTGAGCTTTACGCCGAACGCACGACCATCGCCTAACGCCGCGCGGACCGATTCCGGTCGATGATGCAGGTTTACGACAATCTCGTTCACACCGTATTGGGCCAGGTATTCGGCGACATAGCCAACGAGTGGCTTTCCCAGAATTGGAATCGCCGGCTTGGTCCGATCTTCTGTCAGTGGCCAGAGTCGTGTGCCGTAGCCGGCCGAGAGAACGAGTGCGCGCATCAGCCGCTCATTGTAACGAAGTAATGACTTGGGAAGAACTACGTCGCGTTAGGAGAGTGTTTGTAGGGGCGTCCCTCCGTTGGCGCCCCACTCCTATTCACGAATTTAGGACGATGGGGCGCCCCACGGAGGGACGCCCCTACAACTAGGACAGCAGCGGGTTAAGACGCTTTGGAAGCATCGCGCATCACAAGATCGAAAGTGCCAGGAGCGACTTTGCGAAAACGCGTGTTGCGGTTGAGCGAGACGGCGATGCTGATGGTGGGATTCTGACCTGTAAACTTGAATCCACCTTCGAGCAACCGGTTGTAGAGTTCATTCACATGCAACGGCGCGCCTTCTTCGCGAAGCAACAGTGTGACTGCCTGTGGAATCGTGCGGTCCATGAAGCGATCACTTAGAACCTCTACGTTGCTCCTGACCGTGGGAATCTGTTGGCGTCGTTCGATTGGCGTCTGAGGTCTGGGTCCGCCGGGCGATTGTCTCATCGCCGCTTCGAGTTCGGCATCGGATGGTAGTCCGAGAGACAGGTTGCTCGAATTTAGAACTGATGAAAGTAGCCGATAGATGGCTGCCTCCGTTTGACTTGCGAGGTTGTCCATCTCGGCCAGCTCTGCCCGAACGCTATCTGCCTCCGCTTCAAGTTCTCGAAGCCGGGCAGCTAGGTGCATGCGCGCCGCACGTGATTGGCGGAGGCTTTGCTCCAAACGAGACAGCAAGTTATCGCTAGGTCGGTCCATCGAGGCAGATTTTAGAGGGCTTCCTCGGTTTGCACAATAGTTTTAATTTTGGGCAGCGCTAGGCTAGTCGCCCCCGCCGCCTCGAAATCCGCCGCGCCGTCTGTTCTCCACGCGATAGTAGCGATAGAAGAAAGTGACATGGGGCAATGTTGTTTCGGAATCGTATAAGTATACGGTCACGTGAACAGACTGTCTCTGAGGTCGCAGCTGCAGCACATAATAGTAAATCGCTCTGTCTGTGTACTCGATTTCGTTTTGAGTGATAAGACGTAGATCGTAGTTTGATTCTCGCTGTCCACGTTCTCTCCGTCCGCACTCAATTAGCCTCGAGAATCTACCTCAAAGACGCGGAGAGCGCTGAAGTTGCACAGAGAGTCCGACTACAGTGAGCATTGTTCAGACCTACCGGTCCCGGTTGAGGACGTAGTTCGGAATTGCGCGGAGGCCTTCCACGTAGGGCGAATCTGGCAGAATCTCGAGGGCAGCTCGGGCACTTTTTGCATATTCGTTCGCGCGTGCCCGCGCCCGTTCGAGGGCTCCTGAGTTGTGGATGGCATCTAGCAGTTCAGCCTGACGGACGCTTTCGTAGTTGCGGGAAAGGAGGACGTCATTAACGAGCTGGCGAGCGGCGGGTTCCCTTTCGAGCAGGTAGATGATTGGTAGGGTAACTTTTCCGCCAAGTAGGTCTGCACCGGAAGCTTTGCCTAGCGCGTCATCAGTAGAAGTGAAATCCAAGAGATCATCAATCAGTTGAAAAGCCGTCCCCAAGTTCATGCCGTAGTCTCGTAAAGCACCTTGTTGGTCGTCACTGGCATTGCCAAGGATCGACCCGATTTCACAACTTGCGCTGAACAGATATGCTGTCTTCCGTCTGAGAACGTCGAAGTATTGTTCTTCGGAAATGTCAGACCGGCCAAGCACCGTTAGCTGCAACAGCTCACCTTCGGTCATCTTTCTGGTGACGTGCGTTAGGATGTCGAGGATCGGTAACGATCGTTCGGTCAGACTCGTTTCAAAGGCCGACATGTAAAGCCAGTCGCCCATTAACACCGCGGTTTCGTTGCCGCAGAGGGCATTTACGGTGGGACGATTTCGACGCGTGTCCGCCTCGTCGATGATATCGTCATGAACCAAAGTCGCCGTGTGCAAAAACTCCATCACCGTCGCCATACGAATGCAGTTGTATAGGGATCCATCTCCGCCGACGGCGTAGGTTGAGAGAATCGTGAGTGCGGGCCGCACACGTTTTCCACCGGAGGCCCGCAAGTAGTCTCCAAGATATGAAATCACCTGAACGTTCGATTTCGCTTGTCGCTCAAACTCCGCCTCCACCTGCTCAAGTTCTGAGCCGATGATGCTGAATATGCGGCGAGCGGAGATTCTCGCTTCCTCGAGTGCCAATGTGTGACTTGAGATGCTCACGGCGATCTAGTTCGAACGATAATTCGTGAACTGCATGTGAATTCCGAAATCCCTGGCTTTTAGCTTTGCGATGATGTCTTGCAGCGTGTCGCGATCGCGGCCGGAAACTCTAACGGTGTCGCCTTGAATAGAGGCTTGGACCTTGACCTTGCTGTCCTTGATGAACTTTACAACCTCTTTAGCTTTGTCCTGTGGAATGCCCTGCTGAATCTGCGCCCGCTGTCTTACTGTCCCGCCGGCTGCGGGTTCGATATTCCCGTAGCTCAATGCTTTCAATGGAACGCCGCGTCTGATGAGCTTCTGCTGCAGGATGTCGTTCATGTTTCGCAGCTTCGTTTCGTCTTCGGCACTTAAGACAAGTTCGGTCTTTTCGAACACCACGTTCGCAGAGCTGCCTTTGAAATCAAAGCGCTGTCGAACTTCTTTGATTGTCTGATTGAGAGCGTTCGACACTTCCGCATTGTCGACCTGCGAAACGATATCAAACGAGTTCTGTTGGGCCATCGGATAACGACAGTCTTCAACGACTGCTCGTTGAGAATAGCATCAAAGCTACAGCATGTGAAAGTTATCTCAACTTCGCTCTGAAGTACCTTTTAGCACTCTGAATTAAAAAGTACTCAACTGTTTATTGAGATCCGAAACAACTTCGCAAAGTTCTGGGAGGTCACATCAGCAATTTCCTTTAGCGATAGGTGATGCATCTCAGCCAGGCACTTGGCCACTTCAACTACGTGCGCTGGTTCATTCCGTTTGCCGCGATACGGGATCGGTGAAAGGTATGGACAGTCTGTTTCAATCAACAGGCGATCGAGCGGCACGCGCTGAGCAGTCTCTCTTAGGTCTTCAGCTTTCTTAAAAGTAAGAATTCCAGAGAAGGAGATCATAAAACCAACTTCCAGCGCCCTTTCAGCGAGTTGCGTTGTGCCGGTGAAGCAGTGAAAGACACCTTTGGCCGATGCGTCACGGTATTCTTCGCGCAGGATCGCAACAGTTTCTTCTTCTGCTTCGCGAGTGTGAATGATCACGGGTAGTTCTAGTTCGCGTGCGGCCCGCAGCTGTTTGCGGAATGCTACCAGCTGTTGCTCGCGAGGTGAGTTGTCGTAATGAAAGTCGAGCCCTATTTCACCCCAGGCAACGACATGGTCAGCCTCGGATATAAGCGCTTTGATCTTATCTTCGGCTGCTTGATCGTATTTACTTGCGTCGTGAGGATGAGTGCCGATGGCGGTGTAGATGGATTTGTGGTTCGAACCCAATTCGATGGCTCTCTCGAACGCACCGCTGTGTGGATCACCGGTTCCGACGTTCAGGATCACTTCCACGCCTGCATCGCGTGCCCGCTGAATTACATCGTTGCGATCTGCGTCGAACTCTGGCCCGTCAATGTGTGCATGAGAGTCAATGAACATCTACTTCAGACGCGCGCCGTTTGGCACATCTTCATCGAACGTCGCGATCACTGGCCGGCCTTCTTCACCATACGACGCGGCAACGACCATTCCCTGCGATTCGTAACCACGCAGCTTTCGGGGCTTAAGATTGGCTACGACCACGACCTTTCGCCCAACCATCTTTTCCGGAGCGTAGTATTCGGCGATGCCTGCGAGAATCTGCCGCGGCTTATCTTCACCGAGGTCGATCTCAAGCAACAGTAGTTTGTCCGATTTCGGCACGCGCCCTGCCGTCAGCACTTGCCCAACGCGAAGATCAACTTTTGCGAAATCTCCGATTTCAATAAAGCTGGTGACACCAACTGCGTCGGCTTCAGTAGCGTGAGTCATCGGAGGCTCGGGCTTAGTTTCTGCCGCGATGGCGCCGGGCACCGCATCCGCTTCAGTCGCCCGCACACCTTCAGGACCAGCCGCTCCGATTTCACTCAGGAGCTTTGGTTTATCAATCCGCGGAAACAGCGCTTTGACCTCGCTGATTGCGACACCACTCTCGAGCCCACCCCATTTGAGTTGTAGCGGATTCATATCAGCGACGGACCCGGCGAGACCCAGATTCGACCACATCTGTGCAGCCGATTGCGGCATTACGGGATAGAGCATCACTGAAAGCCATCGGAGTGATTCAGCCGCCCGATAAAGAACAGCGTTGAGCGTCGGTTTTTGGTTCTCGTCCTTCGCGAGCTCCCAGGGCTTTGCATCGGTAATCATCTTGTCCATCCGCGCAACAATTGACCACGCGATCTCAAGAGCTCGACTGAACGCAAAATTATCAAGTTGCAGTAGGAACTGATCGCGCGCGTGCTCGATGAAACCAGCGATCGTTGTTTCGTCTGTATCGACGCCCGTTCTTTTCGCCAGCAAGATCTTTTCTTCAGGAATCTGTCCCGTGGGAATCCGGCCGTCGCAATAACGCGTCACCATTGTCAATGTTCGGCTGAGTAAGTTTCCGAGGCCGCTAGCGAGATCGCTGTTCGCGCGGTCGATCAGTGATTCGTAACCAAATCTTCCGTCCTGACCGAAGACCATCTCACGCAGACAGAAGTAACGAACCGCATCGATCGCAAAGTAACGATTGAGAACATCGAGCTCGATTGTGTTGCCCAACGTTTTCGACATCTTGCGGCCATTGGGATCCAGCCACATTCCATGCGCAAAAATGCCGCGCGGCACCTCAACACCCGCCGCGAGCAAGAAGGCCGGCCAATAAACCGCATGAAACCTCAGGATGTCTTTGCCGACGAAATGCTGCGCAGGCCAATACCTTTCAAAACCAAAAACTCGTTCCTGTTGCTCGTTACCGAACCCAATTGCAGTTATGTAGTTTGATAAAGCGTCGAACCAAACGTACATCGTGTGATCCGCATCGCCCGGAACAGGAACACCCCAACTGACGGATGTCTTCAACCTGCTGACGGATAAGTCTTGCAGACCGCCACGAACGAAACTCATGACCTCATTTCGTCGCGATTCGGGTCGCACAAAATCAGGTCTGGCTTCGTAAAGACGCAGTAACTCTTCGGCATAATCGGACAGACGGAAGAAGTAGCTATCTTCTGAGACTCGATCCAAAGGGGTTTCATGAACCAGACAGGTTGGCGGCGCGCCTTCTACTTCCGACTTCTGATACTCATCTTCCGTTTTGTATTCGGCGCATGGTGCACAGAACCAACCTTCGTAGTGCCCTTTGTAAATCGAATCGTTACCTTTGGGCGTTTTGGACGCCGCGACTCTGCGCCAGAACTCACTGACGGCTTCGTAATGAAATGGCTCCGTAGTGCGCATGAAGATGTCGTAGCCACCGTGCGCAGTATCGAGCCCAAACTCGGCAGTCATCTTGTTGAAATACCTGACGACGTAATCCGCCTGTTCCTGGGGTGTGCGCTTATTCCGCTCGGCGGCACGCTCGATATTGATACCGTGCTCGTCCGTTCCAGTTAGAAACAAAGTGTCAATACCACGTTGACGCTTCGAGCGAGCAACCGTGTCGACTACAATCATCGTGTACAGATGGCCGAGATGCGGCAGACTATTGGCGTAGTAGATTGGTGTCGTAACGTAAAAGGATGTCATCGAGACGTTGTGAATGGTGAATCGTCAATCGTGAATAGTTAGCGGCGTGCGAACTCATCACCGGGATTAAATTTTGGCATGGCTTCCATGTCTGCAATGCGTCGCCCGATGGCCATCGCAATTTCTGTTTCCTGTATCATGCCTCGAAAATCCCAGGAATCACGCAGCTCGTCAGACGGCTGGTGATAGTGTGCTGTGTTGTACGCGCGAAACTGTTCCTCGCCCCACTCTTTCGAACGACCAACGTAGTCATTTCCTTCCTTCAAGCTGATCGACGGCACACCAACTTTCGCGAATGGGAAATGATCTGATCTAAAGAATGATCCTTGTTCGGGACGCGCATCAGGCGATACACGGAGACCTCTTTCCCGAGCAACGGCCTCGACCACCGCTTTCAAACTCGACCGTTCAGCACCCAACGGGATGAAATCATGTGTTGGCCCCAGTACGTTCATGGAATCGAGGTTTACGTTTGCTGCGGTCTTATTAAGAGGAACGACTGGATGTGCCGAATACCATTCAGCGCCGAGCAGTCCTTGCTCTTCAGCGGTCGGAAAGAGAAACAGGCTGGAACGACGTGGACGTTGAGCCGGAGGCAAACTAGCGAACGCTTCAGCAATTGCGAGTACGGCGGCAACGCCAGTCGCGTTGTCGACTGCGCCGTTATAAATCGTGTCGCCATTCTTGTTGGGGTCGCCAATGCCGAGATGGTCCCAGTGAGCAGAGTAGACGACGTATTGATCGCGCAACCTCGGGTCGCTTCCCGGCAAAATGCCAACCACATTCGGCGCTGTGATGCGTTTAACTTCACTCTTCAGGTCTAACTTCGCTTTTAGTCCTAAAGCTACAGGTTGAAAATCGCGACTTGCCGCACGAGCGCGCAACGTCTCGAGGTCCTGTCCGGCCAGTTTCATCAACTTCCTGGCGGCATCATCAGTGATCCACGATCGAAATTGAAGATACGGCGTCGGATCATTTTGCGTTCGAGCAATATCGAAACGCCACGAGCCATTTGAAGTTCTAACCACACTCCACGGATATCCCGCCGATTGATCAGTATGAAGGAGTATCACACCCGCGGCGCCGCGCCTTGCCGCTTCTTCGTATTTGTAGGTCCAACGACCGTAATACGTGAGCGTCCGTCCTCCGAAAAGTGCAGGTTCTTCAGTGGTCGCGGGCGGATCATTAACGAGCATCACAAGAATCTTGCCGCGGTAATCAGATGGTTGACCCTTGTAATCGTTCCAACGTTGCTCGGGTGCATTAATTCCATAACCGACGAAAACAAGATCTGCATCTACATCGGCATTTTCAGTTTGCGCGCCGGTGAACGCGACGAAATCATCGGCGAATTTGAACGACTCTTTCGCACCTCGACCCGAGACTACAAGCTTCGTATTGGGATCTGCTTTGACTCCAACAAGTGACACGGGCTGAAAGAAACTACCTCCCTCACCTGCCCCTTTAAGTCCGATCTCTTCCAACTGAGACGCAATGTACTTCGCTGCCATCTCTCCGCCGCGAGCTCCGGTCCCGCGACCCTCGAACATATCGTCAGAAAGAAACCGGATGTGGGCGCGGAGCGTTGCTTCGCTGATGCTTGGATTCGCAGACTTGCGCCGTTGCGCCACCACCGTAATGCTGAGAAACGCCACCGCAATCAAAGCTACTGAAACTTTGGATCTCGTTCGAAGATTCAATGACATGTTTAGTCCTTCCCTTTGATTAGCGCCATAGCCTCTGCTCGTGTGCGCGGGTCAGTGCGGAACCCGCCGAGGACAGCCGACGTGATCGTCTTCGCATCAGCCTTTCTCACACCGCGCAGCGTCATGCATGTGTGTTCGGCTTCGATCACTACCATAACACCAATGGGCTTGAGTCCTTCAAAAAGTGTATTCGCTATGTCGGTGGTTAGCCGTTCTTGTAACTGCAAGCGCTTTGAAAAAGTTTCCGCAAGCCGCGCCAATTTTGAGATACCAAGAATTCTCCCCTGCTTCGGAATGTACGCGATGTGACACTTGCCGACGAACGGCGCAAGATGATGTTCGCACATCGACGCGATGCTGATGTCTTTCACAATCACCATCTCATCGTGTTTGTCACCCGGCAGTGGCACAACGTGCTGCTCTGGATCTTCGCGCATGCCGGAGGTCAACTCGGCAAACATCTCTGCGACGCGTTGCGGCGTCTCCTTGAGACCAGGTCGCTCCGGATCTTCGCCGATGCCTTCGATGATCAGTCGAACACCCTGGGCAATTAGGTCGAGGTCGACCGGCGCCGTGATGGACTCGTTAGAAAGCTTTGTTGCCATATCTGTTCGGTCTTAAATCTTTGTTCGTTGCTGTTCCCACGCGGCTCTCGCCGCTTCCTCGACACGCTTCAACGCTACACCCGCCTCTTTAGCTGCGCGGCGGCACTGTTCAAATTCAGGCATTTCATTGACGACCTGTCCGTTAAGCCGTGCTACTTTAACATCAATTGGTCCGTACTGCGTTTCGACCTGTACGATCGTTCGCTCCAGCGCGCGTCGCTCAACTTCAAAGACACGCACACCCAGCGTGGTTGTCTCCTTGAAGAGAAGCTGCATCAGTTGGTTCTTCTGATTCTGTTGGCACAATAGCGAAAGCAAAACGCCAGGCCTGTTCTTCTTCATTTGCACCGGAGTGAAATAGCAATCCAGCGCCCCCAACTCAAAAGCCTGATCCATCACGTGCCCTAACACCTGCGGTGATGCATCGTCGATGTTCGTCTCGATCATTAATAAGCGTTCGATATCAGGCTCATGCCCGCTCGTCTCGCCGACAAAAACACGTAGGACGTTCGGAAAATGTTCGTATTCTCGAGTGCCTGCGCCGTAAGCGACAGCCGCGGTTTCCATCGTCGGCAGCGGGCCGTAGTAATCTGAAACTGTCGTGATGATTGCGGCTCCTGTCGGCGTTAACAGTTCACCTTTGACATCGGTGGAATAGAAGGGCACGCCTTTAAGCAACTCGGCAACGGCTGGAGGAGGAACGGGAAACCGACCATGTTCCATTTCTACCGTTCCGCTACCGACGTGGATTGGCGATGACATGAATCGCTCAACGCCAAGTAACTCAAAGCAAATCGCCGCGCCAACAACGTCTACGATCGCATCAAGCGCGCCGACCTCATGAAAGTGAACATGCTCAATTGGCTCGTTGTGTACGCGAGCCTCTGCTTCAGCGAGACGAGTAAAGATCTGCGATGCCCGCAGTTTTACCCCGACTGACAGAGACGAGTTCTCGATGATCTTGAGAATATCTGACAGGTGCCGGTGTTTGTGCTCGTGTACCGCTTCAACAACCGCATATGTAGCACCCAATCCTGCGCGCGTGACCTTCCTGAACTGAACACTAAAGCCCGGAACGTTCAGTAATTCGAGTTGTTTCGACAGGGTGTCTGGATCGACTCCGGCAGCGATCATCGCGCCCAGAATCATGTCGCCACTCGCACCGGCAAAACAATCGAAGTAAACAGTCTTCATGATGTTTCAGCTCTTACCCAAAGAGAGGCAGTACGTCGCCGGCTCTGCCAGTCAGCACCTCATCACAGAAACTCGAAAGCGGAGTTGCTTCGGGATTCACTTCTACCAGGTAAGCACCCGCCGCTTTGGCGATCCCAGGAATATTTGCAGCTGGGTAAACAAGCGCCGATGTGCCTACGACAAAACAGAGTTCGCAAGTCGACGCTGCAGCGGCCGCGCGTTCATACGCGCCCGGAGGTAGTAGTTCGCCAAAGAGTACAACATCCGGTCGAATGTTATCGCCGCACCCGACGCACGAATCGTTGGAACGCTGCTCATTTAGTTCGACTGTCGTACCGCACGTAACACACCGGGCTCGCCAAATGTTGCCATGAAGTTCAATTACGTCGCGAGACCCTGCTTTTTGATGTAAACCATCTATGTTCTGAGTGACGAGCGTCAGTGGCATGAATCTCTTTTGCCAACTGGCAATTGCCATATGCGCGGGATTCGGCTTCACGGATTTCATCAAGTTACGTCGATAATCGAACCACTCCCAGACTGCGGGAAGATCACGTTGGACCATTTGGCCCGACGAGATGACGTCGAACGGCATTCCCTTCCAGACAGCCGAGTTTCCGCCGCCGCGGAACGTCGGCACGCCCGATTCGGCCGACACGCCCGCGCCGGTTAAGACAACTACACGCGACGCTGAAGCGAACCGTCGACGTAGCTCAGCCGAGATCTTTGGGGCTATTTGAGTCTGCATGGGGAAATCGATGTTAACAGAGCGGCTTCAACGTGCAAAATATCGATGCTCAAGCTGGACTGAAACAACCCAAGCTGTGATAAGTGCAGCTTTGGAAGCGGGGGCTGGCCCCCGCTCAAGACACAATTCCATTCAACATTGAGGTGTTTTGCATCTTGAGCGAGGGCAAGCCATCCTTCCTTCACTTGCGATTATGTGGCACGAGTTTTTTCAGTGAACTTGAGTGCTCATTGTTTCGGGCGTTGAACTATTTCATCACACTTCCGGCGAGCCTTAGCGTGCGCCTTTTTCGCACAATCCTCGTCATTACGCTATACTCTTGCGTTTTTTGCACTTGAAGATAACTGACCTTTGTACGCATGACACTACTTCAGCTCCAGAATCGTTTGAAAGAGACCGTTCGAAGCGCCGCCAGAGATCTGTTTGACGTCGAGATTGAACAGCTAAACACCGAGACCCCGCCCAAACCAGAACTGGGAGACCTTGCCTTTCCGGTCTCGTTTGAGTTGGCCAAGTTGATCAAGCAAAAGACTGGGGAGAAGGCTAATCCGCGGGCGATCGCGGAGAAGCTCAAAACGCAACTCGAAAGCGCCGAAGAGGTCGAGCGTGTTGAGATTGCCGGTCCGGGTTACATCAATGTCTTTTTTAGCCGCCCAAAGCTTCTGCGGACATTCTCTAGTCATGAAGACATTGCAATCGCCGATCACCAGCAGCCCAAGAAGATGGTCGAGCACACGAGCATCAATCCAAACAAAGCTGCGCACATCGGTCACGTTCGCAACGCAGTGCTCGGCGACACATTTGTTCGGATCCTGACCGCTGCCGGCAATCAAGTCGAGGTTCAGAACTACATCGACAACACAGGCGTGCAAGTCGCGGACGTTGTGGTTGGATTTATTCACCTCGAGAATAAAGACCTCGCCGCCATCAAGGCGCTCGACGCGTCGCTCACAAGAGATTATCCGTTTGATTACTACTGTTGGGATCTGTACACACGTGTCGGTCTTTTTTATCGCGACGGCGATCCAAACGGTACGATGAATCCGGAGAAGACCCAGCTCCGCACCAGCGTGCTCCACGCGATAGAAGCGGGAAACAATTCAACCGCCGAGTTGGCTGATTACGTCGCGACGCGAAATGTTGAGTGCATCATCAACACGATGGAGCGTCTCGGCATCCGCTACGATTTGCTGGCACGCGAGTCAGACATCCTTCATTTGCATTTCTGGGAGCGCGCGTTTGAGCTGATGAAACAAACCGGTGTCATTCGATATGAAACGCAGGGACGCCACGCAGGTTGTTGGGTAATGCCTTTCGAATCGCACACTGGAACAGACGAGCACGAATCAGACAAGATCATCGTTCGCTCGAACGGCACGGTTACCTACACCGGGAAAGACATTGCGTATCAGTTGTGGAAACTCGGAAAGCTCGGGCTTGACTTCTACTACAAAGTGGTCCGGCAGTATCCGGGCCAGCATGCCCTTTGGGTTACCACGAGTGATCCGAACGAAGACATGGACGGTCACCCGGAGTTTGGCGGTGGGACGACCGTCTATAACGTTATTGACTCGAGACAGTCGTATCCGCAGGAGATTGTTGCGCGCGGCGTAGCAGCAGTGGTTCCCGAAGTCGGTGATCACGCGAGCGTCCACTTCAGTTATGAAATGGTTGCGTTATCGCCAAAGGCCTGTGAAGAATTGGGCATCGCACTCACGCCGGAAGATCGGGTGAGACCTTATGTAGAGATGAGTGGGCGAAAGGGCCTCGGTGTGAAAGCCGACGACTTGATCAATCGTCTTGAGACCGACGCGCTCACGGAGGTGGAATCGCGTCACGCTGACTTGTCTCGGCATGAGCAACGGAGTACGGCTCATGAAATTGCGGTGGGAGCGTTGCGCTATTTTCTTTTGAAGTTTACGCGAAACTCGGTCATCGCTTTCGACTTCGATGAGGCGTTGTCATTTGAAGGTGAGACCGGGCCTTATTGCCAGTATGCCGCCGTGCGCGCGAATTCAATCTTCCGCAAGCTTGAAAGCAATGCGTTGCAGCAAGCCTCAGAGCTGCTAGGAAGCGGAACTACTAACAGTGCAGTTGGCGATCGGCTAGCAGAGGCGTTGAGCGGAGAGACGGGGACCGAGATTTGGTCGCTAATTACGCTTGCCGAACGTCTTGAGGAGGTCGTGGCTCAGTGCGCCGGATCGGCTGAGCCTGCTAATCTGGCCAAGTACACGTTCAACCTGGCAAAGGTTTTTAATCTTTTCTATCACAGGCATCGTATTATTGCTGAGGAGGATGCGGTCAAACGTGCAGTATTGATAACGGCTGCCGACATTGCTCGCACCCGGTTGACACAGGCACTTAGAATACTGGGAATCTCGGTACCGGAGAGAATGTGATCGCGAGGCGTAATCCATCATGTTAATCGTCATGAAAACCGATGCGACTGACGGCCAGATCGAAGCTGTCATTCGTGTCATTGAAGAGTTGGGCTTCAAAGGCCATCCGATGCCCGGCGCGACACGCACGGCCATTGGCATCACTGGCAATCAAGGCGCAGTCGACCCTTCACACTTTGAAAATCTCCCAGGCGTCGCCGAAGCGATCAGAGTTAGCAAACCCTACAAACTCATCACACTTGATCTTAGACCAGAGAAAACTATCGTGCGCGTCGGCGACGCCACTATCGGTGGTGACGAGTTAGCGATCATCGCTGGACCATGCGCTATTGAAAGTAGAGCCCAGGCATTCGCGATCGCCGAAGCCGTCCGTCGCAGTGGGGCACGCTTCTTTCGTGGGGGCGCTTACAAGCCGCGCACGTCGCCATATGCTTTCCAGGGGCTCGGAGAAGAAGGTTTACGAATTCTCGCGGACATTCGTGACGCATACGGCTTGAAGATCGTTACGGAAGCGTTGGATGAACCTGGTGTCGATCTCGTCGAAAAATACGGCGACATGATTCAGATCGGCGCGAGAAACATGCAGAACTTTTCATTACTGCGACGCGCCGGGAAAGCGCGCCTGCCCGTGTTGCTGAAGCGCGGATTGTCGGCGACGCTGGACGAGTGGCTTCTTGCGGCCGAGTACATCATGGCTGAAGGAAACTATCAGATCGTTCTTTGTGAGCGAGGCATTCGCACGTTCGCGCAACACACAAGGAACACCCTGGATCTCGCGGCAATCCCCGCAGTACGACGCATTTCGCACTTGCCGGTGATTGTCGATCCATCACACGGCACCGGAAAGAATTTTATGGTGACACCACTGGCGCGCGGCGGCGTTGCGGTGGGCGCCGATGGCCTCATCATCGAAGTCCACGACCAACCGGAGCACGCTCTTTCAGATGGCGCGCAAGCGCTGACATTGGAGCAGTATGAGCAACTCGTTAGTGAGGTACGTGCAATTCACGAAGTCATCGTACCGGCGGCGGTGGGATAAGGGTCGGTTCTCAGAAGCAGGTCCACAGATTACACAGATTAAGAGCAAATACAGTTAAGTTGAGTGATCGAGATCTTGCCGTTCAGGAGCTAGAAGATCAATCAAACTTTGATTGCTCTTAATCGGAGGACTTTGTGGACCTGTTTTTGGTCGTGAGAATTTGAGCCAGGTTTCTTGCGAAAATAGATCTCGGAATCACTTGATCAAACCCGGCCGACAAAGCGTTTCGCTGCAACTCAACCTCTACGTGTGAAAAGAAGCCGAGGAGTGTTACTGCTGGCGCCTGAGCCTTTATCTCCTTCGCTAACTCCAAAGCATCAAGTTTCTGGTTGTGCAGATCTACCAGGATTAGGTTTGGTTGCGTCTGCGCGAGTTTCTCAATCACCGCTTCTTTCGAGCGCGAAAATGAGACATTCACGCCCAACGCCTCCGCCGTCGACCGAATCTTCGAAGCGAAGAACATGTCGTCAACTATAGCGATAACAGTTCCACTCATAGCCCGATCATCTGCCTGATTCGACTTCAGCAATTCACAAAGCGACGCGGTTCGCGTAAATATAAACGCAGATGGCTACATCTCCCTTACCTTTTGACGTTCAGCCACCTGAGTACGGTGAGCACTACAACGTCGGTCCCTGGCCCGCGACACTTACGAAATTAGTCGTCGCATCTTACAACATTCGATACGCGAGAGGGCCGTTTCTAATCTCCGGTGGGATACTGCGAAAAGTGGGGCTGCTGCCCGCCGGTGGTCGAGACAAAACAGTCCAGCGAAATATACGTACTGCGGCATCGGCGTTCACCAACGGAGTTCTATTACCTCCCATTGATCTACTGGCGTTACAGGAAGCGGATAAGAGTACTGTGCGCTCAGGAGGGGTGCATGTTGCGCGTGAACTCGCAAACGAGATGAAGATGCGCTGGACGCACGCGGCTGCGGGAATTCCCAGAGGTATCAAGCCGGTCGACAGACAGTGGTGGCTCGACTTTGAAGAGCCCATTCAGTTGTTCGACGAAGGCGACACGGGAGTCAGCATCATCAGTCGTCATCCGTTGGAAGATGTTACGCGCATCGATTTGCCATGGAATGAATGTTTGTGGCGGCCACGACTCGCAATGGCAGGCACGATAAGGATTGGTGCCACAAGAATCCGCGTGTTGAATGTTCACGTAGACCCGCACGCTGCAAGTGGGGGGCAGTTAGAGCAGTTGGAGGCGATCACGCAACATGCGCTTGACGCCGGTGGGCCAACAATCGTCGTTGGTGACTTCAATACTCTTTCGAAAGCCAAGTGCCGAGACACTCGCGAGTTTATGGAACAGCGCGGGTTTACGACCCCATTTGCTACCGGCACGGCAACATGGCGCGGCGCGGGACTTCGCTTGCACGCTGATTGGATCTTCACGCGTGCATTGACGGTAGAACGATTTGGCGTAGCCAGACCCTTGAACGCGTCTGATCACTGGCCTGTGTGGGCGGAGATCGGTGTTCGATAAACTTCTTCAGTTTGTCGATGACTCACGGCACGCTCAACTAACATCACAGCTAGCCGCATTCGTAGCTGGACGACAAACTGTAAAGTTTATCGAACACAAATCATGCACATAACAAGTCGGGACAATTCCCTTCTTCGTCAGGCCCGCGCGGTGCGCGATGGGAAAACAAAAGATCTGATCTTCGTGGAAGGACTGCGATTGTGCGAGGAAGCGTTTCGCTCGAAGCTTTCAATTGAAGCGATCATTTACTCCGAACAGCTCGCACAGAAAGAAAGGGCCGCGGCGACGATCGCACAACTCGCTGGCGTGGCCAAGCGCGTTGTCACAGTCAGTGAAAAACTCTTAGAGTCGGTCTCATATACAAAAACTCCGCAAGGCGTCGTCGCCCTGGCAGTGCGGCCTGAGTCGAGCGAGTTCGTCTTATCTAATTTAGGCGAACATCCCTTGATAGTCGTCATGCACCGGGTCAACAATCCCGTCAACGTTGGTGCGATCATCCGCACAGCCGAAGCAGCCGGTGCCTCAGGAGTCATTGCAACACTCAATACCTCCGACCCCTTCTCGCCGAAGGCGCTGCGTGGCGCAATGGGCTCCGCGTTTCGTTTACCGGTCTGGGCTGGACCGACCTACGATGATGTTATCCGTTGGTGCGAGAGTAGGAAGATCGAAACGGTGTCCGCCGATGCAGAAAGTCCAGTTCCTTTTACTGATATCGACTGGACTCTATCGCGGGCTTTAATTGTAGGACCAGAATCGACCGGACTATCGAATAGCGAACTTGAGGCGGCTGACGTTTCCGTCTGCATACCAATGAGAGGTCCGGTTGAAAGCCTCAACGTTTCAGTCGCAACCGGAATTCTCCTTTTTGAAGCGGCGCGACAAAGACGGTCCTAGATTTGTAGGGTGTCCCTCCGTGGGCGCCCCTCGTCAGAACAACCCACAACCGGGGCGCCCAGGGAGGGACGCCTCCTACAGATTTAAGTCTTGATTCACTCGGCGCGAATGCACAGCTCAGTTGCGGGAAAAGCCTTTTCTGATCGCGAGGTTTTAACCCAACAGACGACGGTATAGATTCCCGGTTCGCTCTTGAACAGTGTAATGGGAGCGCGAAACCGACCGTTGGCATCGCCCTCAATGACACCGGGCGCCCGATCGGCGTATTGATACGGCGGTGGTAGGCGTGGTAGAAGATTTACTGACTCCGTCGGCAGCGAGTAAGCCCGCGACTGATTCAACTCGTCGGCTTTGAGCTCTTTTGGCAACGGCTCGTAGAAAACCTCTATAACCGTCAGCGTGTGATTCAAGTTCATTAGTTTGCCCGTCAAGTAAACCGTCTCGCCCGGCTTCCCTTTTTGTGCCGGAGAATCCAAGTCGACGTGTTTGGCTACGAAGAGTTCAACAACTCTGAGCCGAAGTTCGTCTACGGCAACTCCGAACCCCACATGCGTTTGCTGCGGAGCAAGGATGGCTTTGCGATGGCCATCATTCGGCGGCGTTTCGTTATAAAGGCGAAGATGTAAGTAAGATGTGTCTTGAAGCAGGTCTTTCAGTTGCATCGACCACGTGTTGTCAGCAGCGGAAATATTTTCCTGAGTGGCATGAAAACCGCCGGCGAATGAATAACGTTGATAGGGTTTTAGTCCGTCGCGATTCCAATGGCTGGCGTACTTATGCGTCGCCATATCGCGCGCGTGCTTAGTTGCTACTTCCGTTGCTAGCTGGTCAATTACCACCGGCGCAACTTTAGCCACCGCCCGTTCTTCATTGATCAGCTGCAGGAGATTACTGCGAACCTGGTTGGGTATCTTATCGTCATCTGCGGCGTCGGCAGGCAGACAGCGAATGTTGCCCGCGGAGTAGCATAGGGCGAGGGCTGCCGAGTTCTTCAGAAAATCTCGTCTTGACTTCAAGTGTGAGTTGCGAGTTTCAAGTTGCGAGTTTCAAGTTAAGAGACGCGAAAGTCGAAACTTGAAACCCGCAACTTCCTTACCCTTTCCTCTTCCAGGACGGTTTTGGATTAACCTTCAACCTTTTCCATAGCATGGTAAGACTTCCGTTTTCGTCGGCCCGGACAATGCGCAGAGCAACGAGAATGTCCGCCCGCTTGTTATTGATCGAACGAAGCACGTAGGTGTTGTTTACTGTCGCTGGCAGCGAGGATCTATAGACAAATCCATGTAGTTCGAACCCTTCGCGACACGCATGGATGTAACGCCGCTCTTCCTCCTGGTTGCGTGGCGCCTGGAATTCGGCAATAGCAGATGCGCCAGGGGTTGTTTCTGTGATCGTTTGCAGCGGCACATCACCCAGACTAACAAGCAAGCCGACAGAGCTGCGCGTGAATGCGGTCGTCAGCATGTCTGAGTCAAACTTTATTTCCGCCCAGCCAAGACTCGGATCTACATAGCCTTGCAACGAGTGACCGTGCTTCGTCTTTGTGAATGAATACCTCGAGGCGAAGTTGACGAATCCAGGACTTTGTCCGCTTTCAAGTTGATCGACTGAAACCACTCGCCAACCTCGTGCTGGGAAAATTCTAATCAGGCCACTCTCTGGCGGGCGCACGAACTCGGCAAACGTTTGCACGTCCTCACGGGCCGGCTCTAATAGTTTGTTCTCGGATTTAGTCGGATGGTATTGCTCGACATACACATCGCGTCGAGCGCGGGGAAGAAGCGGCACATCTCTCGTGCGACGTTCCGGCAATGGTCGCGAGGGCTGCGGTGCTAGTCGTGGCTCCTGGGCATAACAAATACCAGTTGCCATGAACAGTAATGAAACGATGAGTCGCTGCCGCATGTCGTGAATAGTGAATCGTAATGTTCGATAAACTTCAGTTTGTCGTCACGTTCCGGCTTGTTATACGTTGAGAGTATCGAGAGATGACGACAAACTGAAGAAGTTTATCGGACATCACGATTTCCGCCGCGGACGTTGCTTTGCTGAAATCGACTTAACGATTGTGTAACCGCGCCCTGAAGACCTAAGCGGTGGCTTCGTGCGCTGCTCGGCCGCGGTCAGTAGCGCGCCAACGGCCGGATCGTCCAGCACCGAGAGATTAGTGAAGCGGATGAATGCGCCCTGATTTCCAGTCCCCTGTAACAACTTTTTCGGATCAGGAAGCGACCGCCCATACATGAAATAGAGATTGACACCGCTCGCGTAAACCGCCACCGAGATGATCACATCCGACGTACGTTCCGTGCTACTGAATCCCATCGCCAGCGCGTTGTAGTTGTCATAGACCAATTCGACAGCGGTTGGAAAACGTTTCCGCATAGCGCTCCGAGCTGACCGCGCAAGTTTTGCGACTGCCGGATCGAACTTACGTATGAACCCTTCGACTTGCCTGGCTGGCGATGTAGTTTTCGTCGGCATTGTCGTTACTAAAGGCAAGCACTTGGCACAACCGGCCGAACGAAAAGAAAGCTACGGCTTATAAGTCGACATGGCTTTGAGCTTTGCCTCGACGAGCTCTTTCCAAACGTCTGGATCTTCAATGTACATGCCGGCGAGCAGAATCGAATACGTCTTCGTTCCTTCGCGAACACTGAAGTAATTACCAATAGGTGTTCCGTCTTTTTTCAACACAAAGAAATCGCTCGAATCACCATATTTGTAGAACCCTGGTTTTTCTTCCTGCACTATGCCCTGGAATTTCAACCCTGCCAAAATGCCTATCTTTTCGGCACCACTAGAGACGCGTGCGTCTGACTTGGCGCGGGAAATAGTCACAACGACGTCCAGGTACAGGCTGTGTTCCACCTCATTATCGGGGGTCTCAAATTCGTATTCGATCTCAACTGTCCCGTCGATGTCGCGGCTCTTCTTGAATGTTTCGTGTTTCGCGATATTCTGAAATCCGTAACCGTAAGGAACTAAATCGGTGGCCTGAACTAACAGCGCTTTATCCGCCGATCCAACAGTCATTGACTGTTGGCAACTGGCGAACAAGAGGGAGACAAGGAGGAGTAGTGTAGGGATCTTCCGGCGCGACTTCATAAAGTTCGATGACAAACCCCAAGCCGCTAGAAAGTTTGTCACCAACTCGCGCCGCTGATCAAGAAAAATTCCGCTACAAGCGCCGCATCAATTCACGCTCTGCGTGCCTGAAGAGTGAAATCGCTCGCGGGCCCGTTCGCGTGCTCTCGCCACTTCAATCTCACGGTCTCGCGGCGGCGCATTCGTTACAAGTGAACTCAGCAGTTCCTGGGCTGCCTTAGCTACTTGATCGACGGCGTTGTTAAAGGCCGCTTCATTCGCCTTCGAAGGCTTGTTAAAACCGCTGAGCTTGCGCACGAATTGGATTGACGATGCGCGAATCTCAGCGTCCGTAGCAGGCGGTTCAAAGTTATGTAGGGTTTTGATATTTCGACACATGATTGTTTACTTCGTAGCCGTCACCAGCAAACAGGTTGCCCCGCAGATCACGCTCGCTTCAACGTTAAAAACACGCCCTTCCAAAGCATCAGCATGCGACCTTCAGGCAGTTTTACAAGCATGCTTTGAGGCGATTCCCAGCCATCACTTTCACACTTTATGTAAATCAAATCAACTCGATCTGATTGGACCTCCGGTAACTTAATATTGCTACCGAGCCTACCGG